>JAAYDT010000081.1 GCA_012729145.1 Synergistaceae bacterium
GCCTACCGACTGGTTGAATGAGGCACCTAAAGAAGCTACTGTAGTGTCCCGAGTCCGCAAAAGGGGGCCCTCAGAGGGGTCCCCTTTTTGCCGGTGGGGGAGATAGGGTATAGTATTCCGGAAAGGACCGCCCCCGGAAGGAGTGATGAAATGTACAAGATAAGGGTTCTGAACAGCGAAGACCTTAAGAAATTACTGGATATCAGGGACGTTATTCCCGCCGTGGAGACGGCCTACGAGCAGTACTCCCGGGGTGAGGCCGAGCTTTTTCCTGTAATTGCCCATGAGTTCGAGAGCGGACTCCGGGAAATGGACATCAAGTCTGGCTTCCTTTCCAGAACAGGTCTGGCGGGGCTCAAGGTCATCGGCTACGTGGCAGATAACCCCGACAAGAGGAGGATCCCCGCCGTATCGGGGCTTGTTATGGTCCTAAGCATCGAGACCGGAAGACCTGTAGGGATCCTGGACGGTATGGTTATTACCGAGATAAGGACGGGAGCCGCTGGCGCCGTGGGAGCCAGGCACCTTGCAAGGAAAGGGTCCAGAGAAGTGCTTATCGTCGGTCCCGGGGCCCAGGGCAGAGCCCAGCTCCATGGGTTGATGAAAGTCCTTTCAGGTATAGAGGTGGTGCGGATCGCCGGCAGGGACCCGGAGAAGCTCTCCAGGTTCGTTAATGAGATGTCTTCCCTTTACCCGGGGGTGTCCCTTTCGGCAGTCCGGATGGAAGATATTCAGGGGGCTGTCTCCTCGTCGGACGTGATAGTGACCTGCACTCCTGCCCACGAACCGTACATCATGAAGGATTGGGTCCGGCCGGGGACCCACATAAACGCTATCGGGGCAGACTTTTCGGGGAAGCAGGAACTGGACGAGGATCTACTCCCCCTTTCCCGTCTCGTTGCGGACAGCAAGGTCCAGACCCTTGAGATAGGTGAGATGCAGACCGCTTTCAGGAAGGGTCTTGTCAGGGAATCCGATGTGATCGAGATCGGGAGCGTGATCTCCGGTGATGTGGTCGGAAGAAGAAGCGAAGAGGAGATAACCGTCTTTGACTCAACTGGCATGGCGCTCCAGGATATTGTGACCGCCAATCTGGCCCTTGTCAGGGCAATAGAACGAGGGATCGGTTCACTTGTGACCATGTGACGGAAGAAGGAGGGATCCCTTTATGTTCACAGCGCCCGAGATGAAAGATGTTCTGGGAGCTGCAAGATTCCTGGAAGGAAAGATCAGGAGAACCCCTGTTGAGATGTCAATCCCCCTTTCGGAGGCTGCACGGTCTGAAGTGTTCCTCAAGCTGGAGAACCTCCAGCTCTGCGGTTCATTCAAGGTAAGGGGCGCGCTCAACAAGATGTACTCTCTTTCCGGGCCGGAGAAGGATAGAGGCGTCATCACGGCCTCGTCCGGGAACCACGCACAGGGAGTGGCAATGGCCGCTAACCTTCTGGGTGTGAGGGCTGTCATCTGCGTCCCCGGTTCGTGCCCCCAGACAAAGAGGGATGCCATCCTCTCCAGAGGTAAGGGAATGGTGGAGCTGAGAGTTATCGGCCGCTTCTACGACGAAGCAGAGGAAGAGGCCAAGGCCGCAGCTGGAAGAGAGAAGCTCGTATACGTCTCCGCCTACGAGGATCACCATATCGTCTGCGGGCAGGGCACCCTCGGTCTTGAGTTCCTGTTGGACGTGCCCGACCTGGACCTTTTAATTGTCCCCATTAGCGGTGGAGGGCTTATCGCCGGTGTCGCCATCGCTGCCAGGGCCCTCAGACCGGGTATAGAGGTAGTTGGAGTACATGCCTCGGCCAACCCTTCATGGAAAGTGGCTTGGGAAAAGGAAGAGGTCGTTCCCCAAGAGGAGAGCGAAACCTATGCGGACGCCCTTTCCGGGGCTGCTTCCAGGCTCCTCTTCCCGGTGATAAGAGAGGTCGTGTCGGGAGTTGCGGAAGTGTCGGAGTGCGAGATCGCAAGGGCCATTTCTTTCATGCATTCCAGGCACCACCAGGTGGTGGAGGGTGCAGGCTCGGTTGGTGTTGCCGCTGTCCTGGCGGGCAAGGTCGATATTGCAGGGAGGAAGACCGGAATAATAATCAGCGGGGGCAATATCGGAGATGCCACACTCCTGAAAGCCGTAGCAGAGGCAGGTGATATGGATTGAGCGACCAAGGAGAAGAGAAAAGAAAAAACATGGAGGACAGGGGGCATTCGCCCCTGACGGTGATCCTGTTCTTTACCGTAACACTGGCGCTGGCGGTTAAGTTAATGATCAATATCCCTTTTTTTCGGGAGTTCTTTTCGGGCTATGGCAAGTTCATTCTGCTTCCCGTTCTGCTTTTTCTTGCCTACATAGGCATTCACCGAAAGGGGTAAAGATCCCCCTGCCGGGCCCCGAGGCTTTTCATACCTTCCTGTACAAGGGACAGGACCATGGATTTCTGGCTGATCCATGACGGGGAAACCAGCTCCGGGGGGGAGGCGTCTGCAGAGATCCTCTGGAGGATGACCCTGTCAGGTATGTGTCTGATAGCTTCGATAACCTCATGAACGTACTCCTCGACTTCCTGCGGAACGAAGGTCCCTGACCGGAAAAGAGCCTCAAGCCTGGTCCCGGTGAGGACGTACAGGGGGTGGAACTTGAGGGCGTCCACACCGAGGTCCGAAAGTTGCAGAGAGGAGGCAGCGAGCTGCCCTTTTTTTTCGCCGGGGATCCCGGAGATAAGGTGGGCGCAGGTGAATATCCTTCTTCTGGAAGACCTGGCAAGAGCATCAATGACCTCGGATGTCCCGTGGCCTCTTCCCAGCCAATCCAGCCCCGAGGGATCCATGGTCTGGACACCCAGCTCTATCCAGACATCGATCGATCTCTTTCTGGCGCTCCTCTCCAGTATGTCAAGTATCTCGTCGGGGACCTGGTCGGGCCTTGCCCCGACCGCGACCCCTGCGACCCTTCCAAGTCCCGACGCCAGCGAAAGGGTCCTTTCAAGCAGCTGCCGGAACAAGTTGCTTGCTGTGTTTGTTGATGAGTAGCTCTGGAAGTAGAGAAGGGCCATGACGTCACGGCCCTTCCTCTGGATCCTTTCAAAACCGCTGCGGATCTGCGTTTCCAGGTCCTCGCCCCTGAGAAAGGCGCCTGAACCGCCCCCCCTTGCATCGCAGAAGATGCAACCTCCGCGGAGGTTGCTGTCCCTGTTGGGACAGCCCATCCCCGTGTCCAGGGGTATCTTCCGGACCTCCGTCCCCCATCTCTCCCTGAGCCAACGGGACCAGCTGTTGTAAGGAGGATGCCGATCCTGCAAATGCTAGAGCTCCCTGAAGGCAGAGGAAGGGGCCAGGGGGAGGTCGCTGATCTCCTTCCTGGACTCTGTTACCTTCAGCCTCGCCGAGGCTACGTCTTCCCAGACCTTCTCGTGGACCTTGTCGTCGAAGAGGGAAATTATCCTTGCCGCAAAGAGGGCAGCGTTCCTGGCGGCACCAATTCCCATGGTACCCACCGGAACACCAGGCGGCATCTGGGCTATCGACAGCAGTGCATCGATCCCCCCAAGGGTCCCCGCCGGTGCGGGTACGCCGATCACCGGTATGGTGGTATGGGCCGCAATCACCCCCGGAAGAGCTGCCGAAAGACCCGCCACCGCAACGATGACCTTGATCCCTCTTGCCTTCGCGTTCCTCGCGTAGTTGACTACATCATCGGGTGTCCGGTGCGCCGAGGCCACCGTTATCTCATAGGGGATCCCCAAGGTCTCGAAGACCTCTTTTGCCTTGACCCCCAGATCCAGGTCCGATACAGACCCGAGCACTATTCCTGCAACCGGTCCTTCCAAGGTGATCTTCCTCCCTTCAGGGCAATATCGCTTCTGAACCTGACGCCCTCGAAACGGATCCTTTCAACTGCACGGTAGGCTCCTGATCGGGCCGCCTGTATGTCTTCTCCCGTTCCCACAACGGTTAGGACCCTTCCCCCCGATGTGACCAGTCTGCCGGAGCCATCCCTGGCCGTACCGGAGTGAAAGATGAAAGTGCCGTCTTCCATCTCCGCCTGATCAAGACCAGACAGGGGGAACCCTCTTTCGTAGGGGCCAGGGTAGCCCCCGGAAGCGAGTACAACACCGACAGCTGTCCTTGAAGGTTCCGGGCAGGGCGTATTCCCGAGGCTCCCCCTGGCGCAGGATCCCGCCAGAAGGGCGAGATCACCGCCGAAAGAGGGAAGGACCACCTGTGTCTCAGGGTCGCCCATACGGACGTTATACTCCAGGACTTTCACCCCCCCGGTGGGATCCACCATCAGGCCGAGGTAAAGGACCCCCCTGAACGGGATCGAGTCCTTCTTTAGCCCCGCCACGGTCGGTTCGATGACCTTCTTGATCACCCTGTCCATGAAAGGCTTGTCCGCCCACGGGACGGGTGAATAGGCTCCCATCCCTCCGGTATTGGGCCCCTTGTCGGCATCAAATGCCCTCTTGTGGTCCTGGCTTGTCGGAAGGATCCTGAAGGAGACCCCGTCGGTCAACACCAGAACGGTAAGCTCCTCACCGGGGAGATGATCCTCAATAACCACCCTTTTCCCGGATCGTCCCAAAAACATCTTGACGAGAAGGCCAGCGCAGGTCTCCATCGCCTCCATGAAAGAGTCGATCACGAAGGCCCCCTTGCCGGCTGCAAGGCCGTCGGCCTTTACCACGTAGGGAGGTTTTCTCTTCAGGAGGGCCTTTTCCGCCTGCTCAAGGTTCTCGCAGATATCGAAACCTGCTGTGGGCACACCGTGCCTGGACATGAAGTTCTTCGCAAAGGCCTTGCTCCCCTCCAGCATGGCTCCCTCTTTCCCTGGTCCAAGAACGTCAAACCCCCTGTCACGCAGAACGTCGGCAGCACCGGCCACGAGCGGGGCCTCAGGCCCAATGACGACAAGGTCGGGTGACAGGGTGCCTGCAAGTTCGAGGACCGTCCCCGGATCCGAAATATCAACCGGGTGGACAGTGGTGGTCTTCTCGATTCCTGCGTTACCGGGAGCACAATGGACGGAGCTCACCGAGGGGGATGCGGCGAAGGCCCAGCACAGGGCGTGTTCCCGGCCTCCACCGCCCAGGACAAGAACTCTCATGGTCTCACCCCCGTTCAGTGGCGGAAGGTCCGACAGCCACTGATGAACATGCTGATACCAAGCCTCATTGCAGCTCCCCTGACCTCTTCGTCCCTTATCGATCCTCCAGGCTGGATCACCGCCGCTACTCCCGCATCGGCGGCTATCTCCAGACTGTCAGGAAAGGGGAAAAAAGCATCGGAACCCATTACTGCTCCAACGGCCTTCCCATCAGCCTGAATGCAGGCCCATCTCACCGCGTCGACCCTGCTGGTGAAACCCCTTCCGAGACCGACGGTAGAACCTTCCCTCACAAGTGATATGGAGTTGCTCTTGCTCAAGGCTGCCGCTTTCCAGGCAAGGACCAGGTCTTCCCAGAGGTCGGGTCTTGGTTGTCCCACCCATTCCCCGGATCCGTGGTCAGGCAGCGGGGGAAGGACATCATCCTGCATCAGGGTCCCGCTCCAGGTGCTGACGAAGGAGGGCCCGGCGACCTTCCCTCCGTTCCACTCAAGGAGTCTGAGATTAGGTCTTTCCGAGACCAGTATCAGTGCTGCCTCCTCCGAGAAGGACGGCGCCACTATGACTTCGGCGAACTGGTCCAATACTCGTCGCGCGGCATTACCGTCCATCTCCCTGGTAAAGGCGATTATCCCGCCAAAGGCCGATACGGGATCGCATTCGAAGGCCCTCAGATATGCTGAGGCGGCATCGTCTGCCACGGCGATACCGCAGGGCGTGGTGTGTTTGATGATAATGCAGGCACAGTCAGACTGGAAAAGGGCCATACTTCTCATGGCGCAGTCCAGATCGAGGATATTGTTGTAGGACAGGGGCTTTCCGGAGAGAAGTCTCCAGGGGGTCTTTTCAAGAGGGTGAGTAAAGAGAGAGGCTCTTTGGTGAGGGTTCTCCCCGTATCGGAGTTCTATCTTCCTGCTTAGCGGAAGTACAGTGAGAGAAGGGAAAGACTCCCTTTCCGAACCGCAGGATCTCGAGAGGCCCTCGTGAATGACCGAATCGTAGCAGGCTGTCTTCAGGAAAGCCTTAAGGGCCAGTCTCTCCCTGGTGGGGAGAGAGACATTGCCCTCGGACCGGATCTCCTCCGCCACTACACCGTAGTCTTCAGGGTCAGTTACGGGTATTACGTGTCTGAAATTCTTGGCGGCGGCCCTTATGAGGGTGACGCCCCCGATGTCGATGTTCTCGAGAAGTTCGTCCAGATCGGCACCCTGGTTGAAGGTCTCTTCGAAGGGGTAGAGGTTGCAAACCACCATGTCGATCATCGGGATCCCGAATTTTTCCACGTCGATCAGGTCACCCTCAAAGTGTCTCCTGGCAAGGATCCCGCCGAAAACAGAGGGGTGGAGGGTCTTGACCCTTCCTCCCAGCATGTGGGGGTATCCAGTAAGGTCCTCAACTTCCTTGACGGGAACCCCTGACTCCCTGATGTGCCTGGCGGTACCCGAACTGGATACTATCTCCCACCCCAGGTCCGCAAGATCCCTGGCCAACCCGGCCACGTTGCTCTTGTCAAAGACCGATATCAGCGCACGCTTCTGACCCATGGCAAGTTCTCCTTTCATCCTGATCGGCCAAGCAGGGCGATCAGGGTTCTTGTATACATGACATGCTCTGCCTGGTGGATCCTCTCCTCCAGTTCCTCAAGTGTATCACCAGGGAGTATCCTGACAGGCTCCTGGGCAAGTATCTCTCCATGGTCCACTTCTTCGTCAACGAGGTGCACGGTGACGCCCGTCAATTTAACGCCGTGCGCGAAAGCCTCACTGATAGAGTCCCGGCCTGGGAAGGATGGGAGGAGGGAAGGGTGGATATTGACGATCCTCCCCCTCCTGGGGGCAACGAATCCCGGTGATAGGATCCTCATGAAACCGGCAAGGACCAGCCATTCTACGGAATGGGCTTCGAGCAGCGTCTCGAGATATCTCTCCGCGTCGCGCCTGCCCTGGGAGGAGTAGGGAAGAACGCGGGTCGTTACCCCCTTTTGCCTTGCGGAGTGGAGCCCGGCCGCATCGGGATTGTCGCTGGCCACAAAAGCCACCTCGGCGTTTATCAGCCCATCGTGGCAGTTATCGACAATGGTGGTCATGTTCGAACCCCTTCCGGAAATGAGGATAGCCATTGTGGGTTTCATGATGCGACCTCTCCTATGACGTATACCGTTTCCCCGAAATTTCCGAGGATCGACGAGACTATCTGCACATCCCGGGGTCTGACAACCAGAACGAAACCTATTCCGAGGTTGAATACCCTCCTCATCTCCTTCTCGTCCACCCCGCTGTTTCCTATCAGGCCGAAAACCGGGGGACGTTCCCAGGAGGAAAAGTCGATCTCTGGTCTCAACGATCCAGGAAGTATTCTGGAGATGTTCTCTTCAAGTCCGCCGCCTGTAATGTGTGCCATGCCCGTCACGGCCCCTGACGATGCCGCCTCCAGAGCCGCCTTGACGTACAGGCGGGTTGGTCTCATCAAAACCTTCGAGAGGGGCTTCCCGTCTCCGGGGACGATATGATCCAACGCAAGGGATCCATCCCCATCAAGGAGGCACTTTCTCACCAGCGAGAAGCCGTTGCTGTGCAAGCCTGAGCTTGCCAGTCCCAGGAGTACGTCCCCCTTCGCGGTCCGGCCCCCGTCGATCATGCAGGCTTCTTCTACGATGCCCACGGCGAATCCGGCGAGATCGAAGGAACCTGGAGGGTAGACACCCGGCATTTCTGCAGTCTCACCTCCCAGAAGAGCGCAGCCGCAGGATGAACAGGACTCGGCGATGCCCTCCATCACGGGTCCGAAGATATCGCCGTCCAGGTGGCCACAGGCGATGTAGTCCAGGAAGAAGAGCGGGCGCGCTCCGCAGGTGACCAGGTCGTTCACATTCATGGCCACCAGGTCTTGCCCGAGGCCCCGGAATGATCCCGTCATTCGGGCCACTTCCAGCTTGGTCCCTACGCCATCGGTGCAAGCGGCAAGCACTTTGCCCCCGCCTAATCTGTAAAGCCCGGAGAAGCCTCCTATCCCTGAAAGGACATTCGGTGAGGATGCCCTGGATGCGATCTTTCGAACAAGGTCTATCCAGGCGTCGCTTCTACGGAGGCTGACACCGGCTCTTTCATAAGTCCATTCCATTGTCCTCTCCTCCGTCAAGGTATTCTCCGCTGAAGCAGGCAGTGCAAATATCCGATGAAGGAAGCCCAATGGCGGATAGAAGATCTCCGATACCCAGGTAATTAAGTGAATCCGCCCCAACCTCTGAACGGAGAGTATCTATGTCGAGTCTTGCTGCCGCCAGCTCTTCGCAGGTTGGAGTGTCGATGCCGTAGTAGCAGGGGAAGCGGACGGGGGGAGATGCGATCCTTATGTGCACTCTGGCAGCCCCCTCCTGCCTTATCATGGAAATGACCCTTTTGACCGTCGTACCCCTGACTATCGAATCGTCCACGACAGCAAGTTCCCTTCCGTCGATAAGGGTCTTGATGGGGTTGAGCTTGATCCTCACCCCAAGGGTACGGACTCTCTGGGTAGGCTGGATAAAGGTCCGTCCGATGTACCTGTTCCTGACAATGGCAGTTTCGTAGCTCTGTTTCGAGCACTCGGCGAAGCCCATTGCCGCTATGGTCCCGCTGTCGGGCATTCCGGTGACGATCTCTGCCGAGGGGCAGGGAGAACTTTTCGCAAGCCTGCACCCAAGAGCCTTTCTAACTTCGTAGACGGATTTTCCATCGATCACGCTGTCGGGCCTGGCAAAGTAGACGTATTCAAAGGCACAGGAATACTTTCTTGAGGCCTGAACGGGGATCCTCAGACTCTTGATGCCAGTTTCATCGATCACGACCATCTCTCCGGGCTCCACATCCCTGACCAGAGTTGCTCCTACAATGTCCAGGGCGCAGCTCTCGGATGCCACGTAAGTGGTGTCCTCTCGCCTTCCCAGGACCAGGGGGCGGAAGCCCCAGGGGTCTCGGGCCGCGACGAGCCGGTTCCCAAGAAGTACGGCGAGGCTGTAGGCGCCTTTGAGGCGCCTGAGAGCGTCTACCAGCGCATCAAGTGGAGGTTTGTGTGACTGATGGGCCATCAGGTGGATGATGGTTTCAGTGTCTGTTGTGGACTGGAAGATGGCGCCACGGGATTCAAGCATGTTTCGTATTCCCGTCGCATTGGTAATATTCCCGTTGTGTGCAATGGCAACAGATCCCATGGAGTAGTTGGCGGTGATAGGGTGGGCGTTGGCCAGTCCGGATGAACCAGTGGTGGAGTATCTGACATGGCCGATCGCGGAGCTGGCACTGATGGAGGCCAGCTGTTTCTGGTCGAGGGCAATGTGTACAAGCCCCATCCCCTTTATTGAGTTGACCTCGTCCCCATTCTCTGAATTCCAGGCTATCCCGGCCGATTCCTGGCCCCTGTGTTGCAGGGCGTAAAGGCCAAGGTAAACATCCTCAAGCACGGAGCTACCGTTCTTGCAGAAAGCTCCAAAAACCCCGCACATTATAATTTCCTCCCTGCCTTTCCGGCCCTTGTCTCTTCCGGAAGCATCTCATGGCCCTCAAGGGTGAGACCGCCGGGGGTTATTTCGCCGATCCTCCTGACAGGGAAACCCTCCCAGCATGACAGGAATAGTTCTGTCGATCTTTCAGGGACCAGGTATACAGCCCGGGGTCCCCATTCCCCGAAGAGGCATTCGGGAGTGGTATCAAGGACGGTACTGTCAAGTCCTATTCCTATGTCCGCCGTGATGCACATCTTCGCCAGGGAGGTCATCAAACCTCCCCCCGCTATCGCACGGCCGGCGGATGCTGCCTCCTTCCGAACGGTCTTCAGAGCCCTTTTCATGAAATCCTTTTCCTTTGATGGGTCGTAGCATCCAGGCTTATGTTCTGCTCCAGGGGTAATGATCCTTGAGAAGGCGCTCCCCCCCAAAGTTCCCTTGATATCGCCCACCAAGAACACCGATCCGGCTTCTATGGACTCCCTGTCGCGGAGAGGTGGGTTGTTACAGTCCTGGAGACCCACGACGGCAACGAGAGGGCTGGGAAGGATCTTTCCGGAGGGGTTTTCATTGTAGAGGCTTACGTTCCCCGAAACGACCGGGCAGGCCAGATCGCGGGCAACGGCTGCCAGACCACTTACCGACCTTTCCAGGATCCAGTGATTTCCCGGGTCTTCCGGCGAGGGGAAGTTCAGGCAGTTGGTCATTCCCAGGTGGTTTGCCCCGCTAACCCATAGAGGCCTCAGGGCCTTGAGGAAGGTTTCTGCGGCTCCTGCAAATGGGTCCAGGCTGCATTTCCAGGGATCGACCTCCATTGTTACTGCCACAAGGCTCCGGTTCTCCCTGACCCTGAATATTGAAACGCTGTTCCCGGGTGGGACGACCGTATTGGTCTGGACCATATAGTCGTACTGTCGGTAGATCCGGGATCGTTCGGCAAGGTTGGGGTTCTCAAGGATCGTGAAAAGACAACGTTCCGTTCCCCCTGGATCAAGGGGGTCTGAAGGCCTCTCCTGTCCTTCTGCCTCGGCTGAGGGTTTACAGGAAGGCCATTGAACGGGGGGGCAGCCGCCTCCCACCATTTCTGCGGGAAGGCTCACCACCTCCCTTCCTCCCTTGGTCATGACAAAGAGGCCGTCATCGGTCACTTTCCCTATGACTGCCCAGTCCAGCTGCCATCGGTCCGCGATCGAGCCTATCTCCTCCAGGGCTCCCTCCTCGGCTATCAGGAGCATCCTCTCCTGGGACTCCGAAAGGGCGATCTCCCAGGTTTCCATCTCCTCCCTGAGCGGCACCAGGTCGGCGTCGATCCGTATGCCGGTCCCACTCTTTGCGGCTATCTCACTCGAGGAGGAAGTGATACCCGCCGCCCCCATGTCCTGCATGGCCACGATAAGGCCTTTCGAGTGGATCTCGAGACAGCACTCTACCAGAAGCTTTTCAACAAAGGGGTCGCCTATCTGGACCTGGGGCCGGCTTGACCTGGTATCGTCGGCCAATCCGGAAGAAGCAAAGGCAGCCCCGGCGATCCCATCCCTTCCGGTCCTCGAGCCTATAAGAACTGCCAGCTGACCCGGTCTTGCTGTCCTGGAGCTGACGATGCCATCGATCGGAACAAGACCCAGGCACATCGCATTGACGAGAGGATTGCCGTTGTAGCATCGGTCGTAAAGGGTTTTCCCGCCAATTGTCGGAACGCCCACGGCATTACCGTAACCGGCGATTCCCTTCACGATCCCGTCAGCGAGGGCATCTGCCTCAGGGCAGCTTTTCTCTCCAAGGCATAGTCCGTCCAGAAGAGCCACCGGCCTGGCTCCCATGGCCAGCACATCCCTGATAATACCTCCGACACCAGTTGCTGCGCCCTGGTAGGGTGCCACCGCCGAAGGGTGGTTGTGGCTCTCCACCTTGAAGGCTATCCCCCAGCCTTCTCCGATATCCACGATCCCGGCATTCTCACCGGGGCCCTGTACGACGGCTTCTCCGTTTGTGGGTAGCGTAGACAGCAGCCGTCTCGTGGATTTGTAACTGCAGTGTTCCGACCACATCACACCAAGGATCATGAGTTCAGCGTGTTCAGGTTCTCGCCCGAGGGCCCTAACTATCTCTCCGTATTCTGCATCACTAAGGCCGGCTGCCCTGTGATCGGGTCTCATTCTCCCAACCTCCCCCTGATCCAGCTGTTGACCGATCCCCACAGGGGAGCACCGTCCAAAGAACCGAGCAGGCTCTCCGTCGCCCGTTCCGGGTGTGGCATCATGCCCAGCACATTACCCTTCCTGTTGATAATGCCGGCTATCCCATTGGGTGATCCATTAGGGGTAAAGTCCTCTCCTGTCACCCCTTCGGGGCTGCAGTACCTGAACACAACGAGTCCCTCTTCTTCCAGGGTCCTGAGCTGCTCCTCGGGGAGATAGAACCTCCCCTCGTAGTGGGCGATCGGGATCCGAAGTACCTCGCCCTTCCTGTAATGACCGGTAAAGGGAGTGTCTTCCCTTTCAACCCTCACGTGGCAGAAGTCGCATATGAAATCAAGGGAGGTGTTGGCCAGGAGAGCTCCGGGGAGAAGCCCTATCTCGGTCAGCACCTGGAATCCGTTGCATATGCCCAGGACGGGGAGGCCAGAGGAAGCATGTTTAATTACTGCATCAATAATAGGGGATTTTGCAGCCATGGCACCGCACCTCAGGTAATCCCCGTAGGAGAACCCGCCGGGAAGGATCACCAGTCCTGTATCCCGGGGGAGGGTGCGGTGCTCATGCCAGACCAGATCTGTCATTGTCCCGGTGGATGCCGAGATGGCGTGCATCACATCACGGTCGCAGTTGCTCCCCGGGAAAACGATCACCGATGTTCTCATGGTTTCCATGGTCCCACCTGGACGGTATGATCCTCGATCAGGTCGTTCACCAGCAGCTCTCCGCACATGGATTCGGCAGCTGCTGCGGCATCGGCCTCTGTAACGGCCTCAAGAAGCACCTGGATGTACTTGCCGACCTTTACCTCTTTTACGGACCCGAAACCGATCCTGTTCAGGGACTTTCCGACGGCCTTCCCCTGGGTGTCGAGAACACCCTCCCGGGGGAATACAAGTATCTTTGCAAGAAAAGTCATTTCTTCTCCCTCCCTGTAATTCTTCTCCAGATCTCACGATAGGATCCCAGCACGTTCCCGAGGTCGTTCCTGAACCTGTCCTTGTCCAGCGGTTCACCGGTCGAGGCATCCCATAGCCTGCAAGTGTCAGGCGAGATCTCGTCAGCCAGTATGATGTTCCCCTCAGGGGTCCTCCCGAACTCGAGCTTGAGATCCACCAGGATGATCTCAAGACCGGCGAAGAACTCCTTTAGAATACGGTTTACCTGGAGGGCCAGTTTCTTCATGGCGTATATATCCGAAGGAGTGGCCCAGCGGAAGGACAGGATGTGATCCTCGGTAACAAGAGGATCACCGAGATCGTCGTTCTTGAGGTAGAACTCGACCAGCGGGTCCTTCAGTTCCATTCCTTCCTCCACTCCCAGCCTTCGACAGATAGATCCGGCGGTTATGTTCCTTACCACCAGTTCCAGGGGGATGATCTTGACTCTGCGTACCAGCTGGCAGGTATCGTCCAGCAGTCTTACGAAGTGGGTGGGAACCCCCTGGGTGCCAACGAACTCAAGAAGCTCGGCGCTTATCCTGTTGGTAAGGCTTCCCTTTCCGGTGAGACTGGATTTTTTCCGGGCGTTGAAAGCAGTCAGGGAGTCCTTGTATTCAACCAGAAGCATCGAAGGGTCTTCCGTTATGAACAGTTTCTTGGCCTTTCCCTCATAGAGCATATCCGTTACCTGCAAAGAACCTTCCCTCCTCCCCATATATACTTACATTATTTGTGTTATAGCTATAAATGTCAATGTTCTATTCGAGGGAGCATGTGAAAGGGCTGGTGGAAAGAAGGGGTCTATTAGTGACACAAATAACATTCCATGCTAGAATACCAGGCGATCAGGGGCTTAGCCCCGGTCTGCCCCCCGGAATACACGGGAATATCCCAGAGTCTGTAACCGGGTGGGACTATTACCAGTGAGGAGGAATCACCTTAATGAACGGTTTCAAGTCTCCTGTAGAACTGGCCAAGTCCGCATGCCTTGCGGCGAAGGCGAAGGTGGCCTGGAGTGTTCCCCAGATGCTTGTACTGGGTACCATGGCAGGTGCGTACATAGCCTTCGGGGGGTGGCTGATGACCGTGGTGACCCATGACCTTGCCGCGAACATGGGCCTCGGTTTCTCCCGATTCCTCGGCGGGGCGATATTCAGTGTGGGACTGATGCTCGTCGTCATCGCAGGAGCGGAGCTTTTTACCGGGAACTGCATGATGCCCCTCAGCGTAATGGCAGGCTGTACCCCCATGAGCGGGGTGATAAGGAACTGGTTCTGGGTTTACGTGGCCAATTTTATTGGTAGTGTACTTGTCGCTTTCCTTATTTATCATTCCGGTCTCTGGAAGGGCCCGATAGGAGTCAACGCCTTCAAGATAGCGGCGGGCAAGATGAGTCTTCCCATCGGCGAGGCCATTTTCCGCGGCATACTCTGTAACTGGCTCGTCGTTCTTGCTGTATGGATGAGCATGGCCGCCACTGATATCATAGGCAAGATCTGGGCCATCTTCTTTCCCATCATGGCCTTCGTCGCTTCCGGCTTCGAACACTCCATCGCCAACATGTACTTCATGGCACTTGGGCTTCTTCTCAAGGGCGACCCCTCGGTAGTAAGCGGGGCGGGTCTATCCCCGGAGGTTCTTGCCAACGTCTCCGTTGGTGGTTATCTCCACAACCTGGTCCCTGTCACCATCGGGAACATGATCGGGGGGATCTTTTTCGTTGCGGTATTCTACTTCCTGGTCTTCAGGACGAATCTTGAGGATATCGGATAAGAATATCAACAGGGGTAGTGGATCCAATAAAGGCGTTCCCAGGGGCGGCAGCGGTCTGATCGACGCTGCCGCCGTCGTTCTGGCAGGCGGCAGAGGGAAGAGGGCTGGCGGAGCGAAGGTGTTCCTCTCCGTCGAAGGGCGCTGCCTTATTCTGGAGGTCCTAGGCAGGGCTCTGTCCATTTTCAGAGAGGGTATCCTGTCCTGCAGGAGTGAAGACGAGGGCCTGGTTGGCCGCCTGCTTCAGTCCTTTCCCGAAAGAGACCGCATACGCATTGTCACCGACAGGATAGAGGGCCTGGGGCCCCTTGAAGGGCTTGCCGTCGGCCTGTGTTCCGCATGGAGAGACTGGTCTTTCGTGATCGGGTGCGACATGCCCCTTTTCCAGGAGTCGGTGGTAAGACTTATGTGGTCCAGAAGAAAAGAGGACCGCGACGCTGTTATCGCAAGAGTAGGGGGTTATCTTGAGCCCCTTCACGCCTTTTATCACAAGAGATGCTACAGTGCCGTGGAGACAGCCATCTCCAGGTCCAGGCACAAGATCTCCTCCTTTTTCGATGACATCTCCCCGGTCATTTTGGAAGAGGGGGAGCTTTCCCATATTCCGGGTTACAGGCGTTCATTCATGAACATAAACACTCCAGGGGACATAAGGCTCTGGCTCGAGGACAGGCCAGGCCGTTCCTGAGACCGACTGCCCCCGGGGATACCGAATTGCAGTTCATTTCGGAGCAATCTCTTCCAATGACAATTTCCCCCCTGTTGGTTAGAATAAGTTTCGTTTCTCCAACAAGAGGTGTGCGACGATGAAGGTGCCGACAGAACGCATCAGGAATTTCTGTATCATAGCCCATGTGGATCACGGAAAATCGACCCTTGCCGACCGTCTGCTTGAAGCTACCACTACGGTCAGTGCCAGGGAGATGCGTGAACAGATCCTCGATACCCTCGAGCTCGAGCGGGAGAGGGGGATCACCATCAAGCTTGTTCCTGTGCAGATGAAGTACAGGGCCTCCGACGGCCAGGATTATGTCCTGAACCTTATCGACACACCTGGACACGTGGACTTTTCCTACGAAGTCTCGAGATCCCTGGCCGCCTGCGAAGGAGCTCTCCTTATAGTTGACGCCGCCCAGGGGGTTGAGGCCCAGACCGTCGCCAACGCCTATCTTGCCGTAGACCAGGGACTGGAGATAGTCCCCGTGATCAACAAGATAGATCTCCCCTCTGCCCAACCAAAACAGGCGGCAAAGGAGATCGAGGAGGTAGTGGGACTGGACTGCTCGGAGGTCCTGCTTGCCAGCGCCAAGGAGGGGACAGGTATACCTGAGATACTCGAAGCGGTGATCAGTAAGGTGCCTCCACCCTTCGGAGATAGCGAAAGTTCCCTTCAGGCCCTTGTCTTTGACTCCATCTACAACAACTACAGGGGGGTGATCTGCTACATAAGGGTAACCAACGGCACTATCAGGACAGGGGATATGGTAACCTTCATGGCCACACGGAAGAATTTCCAGGTGGAGGAGATAGGGGTCTTCGGACCGGATATGCGTCCTGTCGATGAGCTGGGCCCCGGAGAGGTGGGTTACCTGATCTGCAACATCAAATCCGTCGAGGAGGCAAGGGTGGGCGATACGGTCACATCCCTGAGGACGCCTGCCAGGTCGCCCCTTCCAGGTTACCGCAAGGTAAAGCCCGTGGTTTTCTGCGGCTTTTACCCTATAGAGAGGGACGAGTATCCACAGCTCAGGGATGCCCTTGAAAAGCTGCAGATGAACGATTCTGCCATTTTCTTTGAACCGGAAAGCTCAACCGCCCTTGGATTCGGCTTTCGTTGCGGTTTCCTGGGTCTTTTGCACATGGAGATAGCAAGAGAGAGGCTGAACCGGGAGTTCGGAGTGGATCTTGTTGCAACGGCCCCCAACGTGATCTACCAGATCAGGACCACAGCTGGTGAGATGATCGAGGCCCACCGCCCCTCGGATTTCCCTGAAGCCAGCCAGATAGAGGAGGTTCTCGAACCCTTCATCAAGATCACCGGTTTCGTCCCCGCGGAGTACGTAGGCAAGGTGATGCAGCTTTGCCAGGACCGACGGGGGGTTTTTCTGGGTATGGACTACATCACCCCCCAGAGAGCCAGGGTTGCCTACGAGCTCCCTCTTGCGGAGTTCATAATCGATTTCCATGACAGGCTGAAGTCCGTTACCAGGGGATTTGCATCGATCGACTACGAGCACTCGGGTTTCAAAGCCTCGAATCTGGTCAAGGTGGATATCCTGATCGGAGGAGATCCTGTCGATGCGTTCTGTTTCGTGTGCCACGCCGACCGTGCCTATCAACGTGGACAGGAGGTTGTCAGGAAGCTCAAGGAGATCATTCCCAGACAGCTCTTCGAGGTTTCTCTCCAGGCCGCTATAGGCAAGAGGGTCATTGTGCGCCAGAACGTCAAACCCCTCAGGAAAGATGTGCTTGCCAAATGCTACGGCGGAGACATAACCAGGAAGAGAAAACTGCTAGAGAAGCAGAAAGAGGGGAAAAAGAGGATGAAGCAGATAGGCAGGATATCCTTGCCCCAGGAAGCTTTCCTCGCCTTTCTCAAAGCCGGTGATGATGAAGAGGAGTGACAGGCAGAGATCCGGCTTGCCTCCCGCCATATCCCTGTACGTGCATGTCCCTTTCTGCCGGAGCAAATGCCCCTACTGTGCCTTTTACAGTTTTCCGCCCGCCGTTGGAGATATACCCTCATTCCTTCAGGCTCTCGAGAAAGAGATAGCGCTTCTTGGGAGAGAGGGTGATCTGCCCCGGATCAGGACAGCATATATTGGGGGAGGCACCCCATCGCTTCTCTCCGTTCCCGACTGGAGGAGGTTGATCAGGATCCTGGAGAGAGCCTTCACATTTATACCCGGGGCGGAGGTGACGGTGGAGGCCAACCCTGCCTCATTGACGGGGGGGCATCTCTCCCTCTGGAAGGACTGGAGGGTTACCAGGGTAAGCCTTGGGGTCCAGAGCCTCCAGGACAAGGATCTTCTTGCCGCAGGAAGGGCTCATGACCGAAGGTTGGCCCTTGATTCCATGACAAGGATTTCAGGAACGGATCTTTCACTATCAGTGGACCTTCTCTTCGGGCTGCCAGGACAGCATTTCAGGGGCTGGGGTGAAACACTGAGGGAGATCCTTTCCGAGGGAGTGGATCACGTTTCCATCTACCAGCTCACCCTTGAAGAGGGTACGCCCTGGGGGGAACGCCCTCCGAACGACCTTGCAGAAGGGTACCCCTTTTACCGCTGGGCCCAGTACTACCTTGAAAAAAAGGGTCTTCTCCAGTACGAGATAGCCAGTTTCGCAAGGCCCGGGAGGTGGTGCCGGCACAACGTATCCTACTGGAGGGGGGGGGAGTTCATCGGTCTGGGGCCGTCGGCCTGGGGGTACAGGAAATACCAGAGGACAAGAAATATTCCCGACCTTCCCGAATACTGTTCAATGGTGGCACGAGGCAAGAGTCCCGTCTGTTATTCCGAGAGGCTGGAGGGGGATCGGCTTGCCTCCGAATCGGCCATCCTGGCCCTGAGGACCCGGTGGGGCATAAGGCTACAGGATCTCCGGCGAGACTGGGGTGACGACTTGCCGGAAAGAATGGCAGCTGCCCTTAAAGAACTGCCCCGGGACCTTTTCAGGAGGTCGCCGGGGAGGATCGCCCTGAGCAGAAGGGGTATGAGGGTGGGGAACTCCATCTGGGAGAGACTTGTGCCCTGATGGCAGGGGTGTTCCTAACCCAGAACGATACTCTTCTGATGGCGCAAAAGGGATCCGGTGATGTCGAACATGTTGGAGATGATCCCCACTGAAATGGAATCGGTGATCCCGAAATGGCTGGAGCAGGTCCCGCATACAAGTATTTCCGTTCCCCTGGCCTGAAGGGCCTGAAGGCTTTCGGAGGCCGATGAGCCGGGAAGGGCCAGTTTGACACCTTCGTTCATAAGGGCGATCAGCGCCGGAGGCTGCTCTCTCTCCACCAGGGTCCCCAGGAAGCTTTTTATAAGGACATCCCCCAGTAGACGATCACTGTGGCCCAGAAACTCGGAACAGACAAGAATGGCTACGTCCTCCGGTCTCTCGTCGCGTTTTTCGGCAGTTCCGGCTTGAAGAGCGCCTTCAGCCTGATCACCTTCTGTGCAGACCAGGGTGGCGTAGCCGCCGGCCTCGGAGAAGGAGACCCTTATGTTTTGGCTTTCGAGGAAACGCCTTACGTTGAGAAGGGGTATCCCGCTGTCTACGACTATTTCAAGGGGCAGCCCATGGCTCTTCAGCGCCTCTCTGGTCATTATCACCGGTTTGGGGCAGGGCCTGTTCCTTGCGTCCACCTTGTGCATGTTCTCCTACCTCCCCTTATACTTGTGAGGATGACGAGAGCAATAATACCATCGACGGAAGCTCTGGTATCATTCTGTTGGGTCAAGGGATAAAGCCGGGGACGGAACCGTAGAGGTCCGCCCCTCTTCAGGGGATGGTGCGAAGATGCGTGACGAGATAAGATCGTTGTTAAGGGACCTGCCTTCGATGGATGAACTTCTGCAGAAGAGATGGACAGGCCGGTTCCAGGAAATCCTGGGACGTG
Organism: Synergistaceae bacterium; assembly: GCA_012729145.1. Lineage (GTDB taxonomy): Bacteria > Synergistota > Synergistia > Synergistales > Thermovirgaceae > 58-81. The sequence goes on from JAAYDT010000081.1 coordinate 19,100, forward strand.
AAGCCGTCAGATCGACCTTTGCGGATGTGATAGGTGAAGTACGAAGGGACCTGATAAAGGGTCGCATAAACTCCATAGACCCAGGTCATATCGAATCAGAGGCCAGATCAAGGCTGGAGAAGTACTCAAGAAAGAGTCTCAGGAGGGTGATCAATGCCACAGGGGTGGTGGTCCACACCAACCTGGGAAGGTCATGCCTGGGAGCTGGAGTGCTTGAAAACGTCATGCAAGCCTCGGGGTGTTACAGCAATCTGGAATACGATCTGGAAGAGGGGTTGAGAGGCCACAGGAACTCCCACGTTGAATGGCTTCTCACAAGCATCACCGGGGCTGATTCCGCGCTGGTGGTGAACAATAACGCCGGTGCGGTTCTGCTCTGTTTGGCTGCCCTTGGTCGAGACAGGGAGGTTATTGTCTCACGGGGAGAGCTGGTGGAGATAGGGGGTTCTTTCCGGATCCCTGACATCATGGAATTCTCAGGAGCCCTTATGAAAGAGGTCGGTACCACCAACAGGACCCACCTCTCTGACTACCTGAACGCCCTGTCTCCAGCCACGGGCATGATACTCAAGGTTCACCCCTCCAACTTCAGGGTGGTGGGTTTCCAGGCCGAGGCGGCCAGGGAAGATCTGGCCTCCCTGGCAAGGGAGAAGGATCTGATCTTCATGGAGGACCTTGGCAGCGGAGTGGTTGTTGACCTTGGTGCCTGGGGGCTGCAGGGAGAGCCTACGGTCAGACAGTGTATTGAGTCCGGGGTGGATATCGTGACCTTTTCGGGGGACAAGCTTCTCGGAGGTCCCCAGATAGGCGTTGTTGTTGGAAGAAGCCAGATTCTGGACAGGATACGAAAGTTTCCACTGCTGAGGGCCCTCAGGGTAGACAAGATGACCCTGGCCGCTTTTGAGTCAACGTTAAGGCTTTATCTGGAAAAGAAGACCGATGAGATCCCGACCCTCCGAATGATCTCCCAGCCCCTGAAGGAGCTGGAGAGGAAAGCCCGCACCCTGGCCTCGGGGATCAGGCGATCGGCGGGCCTTCGGGCGAAGGCTGTTGCCACCCACGATGCAGTGGGGGGAGGGGCGTTCCCTGCCACTGACCTGGATGGTTTCGGGGTCGAGGTGGAGCCGCCGGAAGGGGTCACTGACGGTTCCTTGCTGGAGTCCCTCAGGAAATCTCCAGTTCCTGTAGTGGCTTCAGCCAGGGACGGCAAGGTGATCTTCCACGTCAGGACCATGCTTGAAGGGGACAACAAGGATGTGATCGAGGTACTTAAAAACCTGGCGGGACAGGAAGGCAGCCATGACCAGGAGAATTGAGGTCCCTATTGTTCTGGGAACAGCTGGCCACATAGATCACGGCAAGACCTCACTCGTAAAGGCGCTCAGCGGGACCGACTGTGACAGGCTGGGGGACGAGAAACGGCGGGGAATTACCATAGAACTGGGTTTTGCACCCCTTACCCTTCCTAACGGCAAGACAGTAAGCATCGTCGATGTTCCGGGCCATGAGAGGTTCATCAGACAGATGGTGGCTGGTGCCGCCGGAATAGACGGGGTCATTTTCGTTGTTGCTTCCGATGAGGGAGTAAGGGCCCAGACAAGGGAACACCTCGATATCCTTGGATTGATAGGGGTCAGGCACGGACTGATCGTTCTGACGAAAGCCGACCTCGTGGAAGAGGACTTTCTTGAACTGGCGATTGAAGAGGTCAGGGAAGAAGTAAAGGGGACCTTCCTCGAGAATTCGGAGGTAGTTCCCGTCTCCTCAGTTACCGGGTACAATCTTGAAGCTCTCCTGGAAGCCCTGGGAAGACTGGTGGATGGTATTATGCCCAAAAACCCCGAAGGTCCCTTCTTTATGCCCGTAGACAGGGCCTTCCCGGTGAAGGGGTTCGGTGCTGTTGTCACCGGGACATCCTACCGTGGGAGGGTAAGGAAGGACGACATCCTTGCGATCCTTCCCCGGGGCCTGAAGACGGATATCCGTTCCGTCCATGTTCACGATACCCCGGTAGAGGAGGCCAGGAGCGGTCAGCGTATCGCCCTGAGCCTTGGAGGCATCTCGCTCTCGGAGCTTGAAAGGGGAGATGTTCTCTGTTCTCCGGATGTCTTTTCCCCTTCGGGGAGGATGGATGTTGACCTGAGGATCCTGGCCTCGTCGCCTGAGCCGGTCCGTCACTGGCAGAGGGTTCGAATTCACATCGGGACCACCGATACCGTAGGCAGGGTAGCCCTTCTGGACAGGGACAGTATCGTCCCAGGGGAGAGATCCTTTGCTCAGATAGTGACCGAGACCCCCGTCGTTGCGGTCAGAGGAGAGGCCTTTATTATCCGATTCTATAGCCCCCTTACGACCATTGGCGGAGGAAGCGTCCTTATGCCCTATGCCAAAAGACCCAGGGGAAAGAGAGGCAGGAAAAGCCATCTGGAGCTGCTGGAAAGGATCTCCAGGGCAAAGGGTCCAGGGGAGCTTCTCTGGGCGGTCACCTTCCATGAACCGGTGCTCTCCGTTGAAGAAGGGGTGAGGATGATCCAGGAAAAGCCCGCTACCGTGATTTCCCTCGCCAGGGGGCTTGACGATGAAGGTCGTGTTTTGCTGGTAGAATCCGGGGAAGGGATCATCATGAACGGAGATGTGGCCGAAAAGAAGCTTTATGACGTCCTTTCGCTTCTGAAAGGTCTTCACGAAGAGGAACCTGACAACCCCGGATCTCCGGTTGATACGCTCTGTCGAAAGTTTCTTCCCGAGATGGAGGTCCGCCATGCCAAGAGAGTGATCGAAAGGTGGGTCCAGGGAGGCAGGCTGGAGATCGAGGAGCAGAGGGTAAGACTCCCGGGTTTTTTGCCTGGGGATGCGGCCAGGAGAGGAGCTGCGGGGGCCGAGATCCTCGACATATGTTCTGAACGGATGTTTCAGTTACCAGAGATCAGTGATATCACAGAAAAGACCGGACTGAGCAAGAACGAGGCGGAAAAGGCAATGGAGACGCTCAGGTCTCAGGGACAGGTCTTTATTGCCGGAAGCGGGTTCGTGGTATCCAAGGACGTACTGGAGAGTTTCATCGGGAATCTCAGGAGCATAGAGGGCGATATCACTGTGGCCTCCGTCAGGGATGCCACCGGAAGCAGCCGGAAGTACGTTCTCCCTCTTCTGGAGATGCTCGATTCCATGGGGGTAACTAGAAGGGTACAAGAGAAACGTATAATGAGAAAAAAATAAAAAAGCAATTTTTTTTAAATATAAATCCCTGCCACATTGAAATGTGTAAAAATTTGTGGTAAAATCAATACAAATCTACAACAGGAGTGACCCTGAAATGAGTCCTAACCTAGCCACGATCCGGGATCGGGTGAACGAGTTCAAGGGCTCCAAGGTTCGATACAAGGCACTCAAGGGCAGGCGGAAGACGGAAGAGCGTATGGGCGTGATCGTTGAAACTTATCCGCATCTTTTCACAATGTACGTGGAGTCCCAGAGGAGCACTGTATCGTTCAGTTACGCGGAGCTTCTTACCCGCGAAGTTGAAGTCGAGATACTGCCAGGAAACCGGAAGCTCATACAGTTCTGATAATGCGGGTTTGAACATACCCCCGGTGCTTTCAGCACCGGGGTTTCTTTTTGTGAGGTGTTCTTCATGCTGTATGTCCTCGACTCCCCCGGCAAGATCAACCTGACCCTGAGAATAACGGGTATCAGGAACAACGGAATGCACGATCTGGCGTCCCTTTTCATGAGACTGTCAACGGCTGAGAAGTTGACATTCAGATTCCTGGACGGTGATAATGTCAATAAAGACGTTGTAAGGGTACATGGCCAGGTGATAAGGGACAGGAACATCCTGGAGAGGGTCCTGCAGGTTGCCAGGAAGAGTGAGCCCCACCTGCCCTTCATGGAAGTGGATATCTGGAAACAGGTTCCTCCAGGGAGCGGTCTCGGAGCGGGTAGCGGCAATGCAGCTGCACTGATCAGGTGGCTGTCACGGGAGTTGGGGGTCAGTTTCCCGTTCGAGGAGGTGGCAGGGATAGGTTCCGACGTCCCGTTCCTTCTTGAAGGAAGCCCTTTCTCATTCAGGGTGGGTGTCGGCGACAGGATTTTTTGTGATGTACCGGATCCCTGGGGCTCTTTCAAGGGAGTGATCGCCATCCCGGAGTGGTCCTGCGACACCCGTGCCACTTACGGAATGGCTGATGAATTCTTCAGGGAAGGTTGGGAGCTCACCGAGGAAGAAGCCCTAAGTGAAACCCTGGAGATCCTGGGATCACTGGAGAGACAGGAGAGGGTAGGCCTACTGCCCAATGATTTTGTCCCCGTACTGGAGGCATTGCACCCGGAGTATAGTCTCCTCTTTGAAGCGGCCGAAGCCGGAGGGGCCCTGGCCTGGGGAGTAAGCGGGAGCGGTAGTTCCTTCTTCTGCATTTTCGGGGTTGACCGGCCCGTCGGTCTCTGCGCCAAAATGCTGGAGAGAACGGGAATAGTGAGGAAAATCCTTGCATTGGGGTGAGGGTGATATGAAGAGTACCCGGACGGAAAGGCTTATCAGGATGGCCTCACGTTTTCTGACCCTGCCTTCCAGACAGATCTCCCTGACGGAGATGTCGGAACAGTTCGAGGTATCCAAGACCGTTATCAGCGACGATGTTACCATTATCGACAAGGCTTTTCGTGAAGAAGACCTCGGGACCATGAGCGTCGGGAGGGGGAGGAGCGGGGGAGCTTCATTCAGACCGGGCTTCTCGGGAGACTTCCGTTCATCCTTCCTGGCCTCCATTGCCGGGATCCTTTCATCCAATGACAGGATCCTTCCGGGGATGCTGATCCATTATTCCGACATTCTCTTCAACCCCGGTTACGCACGACCCCTGGGGTATGCCCTTGCCTCGGATTTTGCGAACAGGGAGCCAGACGTGGTCATGACTTCAGAGGTCAAGGGGATACCCCTTGCGATCTTTACTGCCCATGCGCTGGGTGTCCCAATGGCGGTGTGCCGCTTCCGGAACCGGCCCAGCGACGGCCCGGCCGTGGCCGTTCACTATCCCTCGGGAAGCGGTGAGGTCAGGACCATGTTCATGGGAACCAGGTTCCTTTCTTCCGGGAAAAGGGTCCTGGTAATAGACGACTTCATGAGGGGCGGGAGTACGGCAGCGGGCATGCTGCTTGTTGCAAAGGAGTTCGGGGCCGAGGTCATCGGGACAGGTATTTTTATAGCCGCCTCGGAACCTGCAAGAAAAGCAGTATCGGAATATCGGGCCCTGTTAAGACTTGAAAGGGGTGCTGATGGAGTTCCGATAGTGAAGGTGCAGCTTTAGGACAAGGATGTTGTAGATTGTGCCCCTTACCCTGGCTCTTACCCTTGAGAATCTGCTCGGGACTATGCGCCTGGGGTAACTGGTGAACCGTGAACCGCAAGATCTGGAACCACGAGTTTGATGAAGGGTCCTTCTGTTCGCTGTTTACCGTTCACAGTCGATGCTTTTGATCCTTCCGTCCAGCGTCTTCCGGCCCAGGATACGCCCTTTTGCCGTTTGACGTGTTCTCCCAAGTGGGTTAGAATCACCCATTGGGAGGAGGTGGATTGTCCCCATGAGCGTGAAGGTCAACACTGATGAGTGTATCGGCTGCGGAGTCTGTGCGCAGATATGCCCGGATGTTTTTGAACTTGACGAGGACGCCGGAAAGGCCAGGGTGATCCGTCCCGAAGGTGCAGAGTGCGCGGCAGAAGCTGCTGATAGCTGCCCCGTAGGCTGTATCACCGTAGAGTAGAAGGTCTTCCGTTATCCACCAGGTTCCCCTCGCTTTATCAGTATCTCCCCAGAATGGGCCCATAGCTCAACTGGTCAGAGCCACCGGCTCATAACCGGAAGGTTCCTGGTTCGAGTCCAGGTGGGCCCACCAAGACAAACCAGAATAAAGCCACCGGCGGTGGCTTTATTTTTTTAGGGGGTGGATCAAGTGCTCCAAGTAAAGGATGTGATCAAGGGGATCGATTCATTCGCCCCGTTCTCCCTATCCTGCGAATGGGATAACTCCGGGCTGCAGATAGGATCTTTCCAACAGGAGGTGGACCGGGTAGCGGTATCCCTCGACCTTACCGACAGTGCCATAGAAGAGGCACTGGAGAGAGGCTGTTCCTGCCTTGTCACACATCACCCGGCTATTTTTGAACCCTTGAGAAGTATCCGGACCGAGACGCCCCTGGGCAGGAAGATCCTGATGTGTCTTGAGAACCGGTTCTCGGTGATCTCAGCCCACACTAACTGGGATATGAGCCCTAGAGGGTGCAACTGGACCCTTGCCGACCTGATCGGCCTGGAAGGGATATCTCCCCTTGACAAGGAGAACGAAAGCGCACAATGGATCGGGACCTGCGGGGTATTCGATGTCCCTGAAGAGGGCCCATCTCTTCCGGAGAAGCTCCTGGAAAGGTGGAATCTTTCCTGGGTTAGGGATTATAATGTCCCGAAAACAGTCACCGGCCTTGCCATCGTGGGAGGCTCCGGTGGCGATCTGTGGCCCACGGCAAAGGCCAGGGGCTGCGAGTTGTTCATCACCGCAGACATGAAGTACCATCAGGTCATGGAAGCCGTCGAAAACGGTCTGGGAGTGATCGTTGCCGACCATGGAGAAATGGAGAGGGCGACTGTTCCAGTTCTGGGGTCCCTGCTTTCCGAGGTGCTTCGAATTGAAGTCCTTCACGTTGACCCCCGGGGCTTTGATGCCGGTCACATTACATCGGAATAACTATTGATCACCAAATCATGATACGGGGTGAGCAGTGATGGCCAAACGTGTTTTCAGCGGCATGAGACCTACTGGGAGGCTTCACCTGGGGCATCTTGCGGGGGCTCTCTTCAACTGGGTTAGGTTCCAGGACGAGTATGACTGCTATTATTGTATAGTTGACTGGCATGCCATGATGTCGGACTACTCCGACACGAGCAGCATCACGAGCAACTGCCGGGAAGTTCTTCTTGACTGGCTCGGTGTGGGACTCGACCCTGACAGGAGCACCATATTTCTCCAATCCCACGTCCCCCAGCACGCTGAATTGCATCTGGCCCTTTCCATGATAGCCCCCCTGGGCTGGCTGGAGAGGTGCCCTACCTACAAGGACCAGATACTCAACATTCAGAACAAGGATCTCAGTACCTATGCCTTCCTTGGCTACCCCGTTCTTATGGCTGCGGACATTCTGCTCTACAAGGGCGAACTGGTGCCCGTCGGGGAGGACCAGTCTGCCCACCTTGAGATATCAAGGGAGATGGCCCGCCGTTTTAACAACTTCTTCGGGGAGGTCTTCCCTGAACCGCAGACCATCCTGACGAAAACCCCCAAGGTACCGGGGACGGACGGTCGCAAGATGAGCAAATCCTACGGCAATTCCATCAACATAGCCGATAGCCCCGAGGAGATCTGGGAGAAATTGAGGACCATGATGACCGACCCCGCCAGGGAGAGGCGGAAAGACCCGGGGGACCCCGATAAGTGTCCTGTCTGGGATATCCACAAGGTTTTCAACAACGACATGGAGGAGAGGGACCGCCTCTCTGAAGGATGCAGGACGGCTGGCATCGGCTGCATCGATTGCAAGAAAGCCCTCTATTCGCACCTAATGGGTATCCTGGAACCTGTACAGGCCAGGCGAAGATCCTTCGAATCAAGCGAGGATGATATGATCGAGGTGTTGAGGAAGGGTGCCAGGAAAGCTGAACGAGTGGCCGCAGTGACCATCTCCGAGGTTATCAGAGCGATCGGGTTTATCCCAAGGTGAGAGATCCTCTGAGTAGCGGTGGGGGTCTGAATGGAACTGGATGTAGAGCTTGAGGGTTTCTCCGGGCCGCTGGACCTTCTATGCCACCTGGTGGAGTCAGGTGAAATGAGTGCTTCCGAGATCAGCGTCAGCGAGCTGATCCGTGTATACTCCGATTTTCTGATCAGGAACGAAAGGGCGACTATCAATGAGATGGCCGCCTTTTTCTCCCTTACGGCCCGGCTCCTGTTGGGAAAACTGAAGGCAATTCTGCCCTCTCTTCCGGGGGTCAGGCAGGACCATGAAGAGGCGATCATCGAGACGGAACTGATCGAGCAGGCTTTGGTCAGATACAGACCCTTCAGAGCTGCAGCGGCCTGCCTTGCGGAGATGATGAGGTCCAGGGGGCGGTGCTTTACACGGAGCAGTACGGAAGAGGGACCTCCCTGGTTCGATATGGGGGACCTTTACTCGCTTTCCGTTCTGTGGTGGGAGATGGTCCGCCTGAAGCGTGAAGGCACCCGGTCCCTTGCGACAGGTCTTGAAGAGGAGTGGGACGGCATTCCGGCAGCCACGCCGGAAGAGGAACAGGTCGAGGGAAGGATGTCCGAGATAGAGATGCTGCTATCATCAAGAGGTGCACTTCTGCTAAGCGAAGTCCTTGGGACTCCCTGTTCAAGGCATTTGTTGGTGGTGACCCTTCTGGCGCTACTTGAGATGGCCAGGCTGGGAAGGGTAAGACTTCACCAGGAGGAGCTTTTCGGTGATGTCAGGATATCCGGTTGAGACACCTCTCTCTCCGATCGCAAGGTCCGTGGAGGCAGTTCTTTTCGTAGCCGTTCAGCCTGTTGGCGTTAAGGAGCTGGCCTCGGTCGCTGGCGTAACGGAGGAGGCGGTGGAGAGGGTCCTGGAGGAGATAAAGGAGAGATACAGGAAATGCCATGGCCTTTGCCTTCTGAACATAGCCGGAGGCTGGTCGATGGCCACCTCACCTGAACAGGAGGAGGTGGTCACCCTCTTTCGAGATGTGGCTCTCTCACAGAGGATACGGTTGAGCAAGGCAGCCCTGGAATCCCTTGCCGTGATAGCCTACTCCCAACCGGTGACCCGTTCCGAGATCGAGGAGATACGAGGTGTAAGGTGCGAAAGGGTGCTCGACACCCTTCTGAAGCACGGCCTCATCAGGGTGGCGGGGAGGAGAAAGGGTTCGGGAACCCCCCTTCTTTACAGAACGACAAACTCCTTCCTCTCACTTTTCGGGCTCGGTTCTATATCGGACCTTCCCACCCTCGATGAGATGCAGGATATACTGTCCCAGGACGAGTACCCCGAAGATGGTGAAAGGGCAACATGACCCAGGGGGTTCGTATCAACAGGTTCATAGCCGCATGCGGTGTTTGCTCCAGAAGAAAGGCCGACCTGCTGGTCATGGCCGGGAGGATATCGGTCAACCTGGAGGTCTGTACCGATCCGTCCAGGACCATAGATACCAAAAGTGATGTTGTTAAACTGGATGGAGAGGTCATTTCTATCCGGCCAAAGCTCTACATTGCAATGAACAAACCCAGGGGTCTTGTCTGTTCCGTCTCGGACAGCTTCTCCCGAACGGTCCTTGAGCTTCTCCCCTCCGAGATCCCTGTAGAGGGTCTTTTCCCGGTCGGCAGGCTTGACAAGGGAAGCGAGGGACTTCTGCTTCTTACCAACGACGGAGAGATGGCCCAGCGGATCCTTCATCCGAGCCACCAGATCCTCAAGACCTACGAGGTCCTGCTTGACGCCACTGCTGATGATGCTGCCCTGGAATCCTTTATGAAAGGCACTGAGGTAGAGGGAAGAAAGGTCAGGCCGGAAAGGGTGGTCGCCATTCCCAGAAGACCTGAGGGGCGGTGGATCTCGGTCACCCTTTCGGAAGGTTTGAAGAGGGAGATAAGGGTAATGGCCGCCACGAGAGGTTTTAAAGTTGTGAGGTTGGTCAGGACCCGGATCGGTAAACTTGATATGAAAAGGCTCAGACCGGGAGAGTTCATGATCCTCGATGGCGAGGTCCTTATGAAAATGATCCTGTACGGCGGCTCAGTATAGCTATTGGAGGCGATGACCGGATGGGGACCACGGATCCATGCAATGAAAACATAATAACCATTGACGGTCCGGCGGGTGCGGGCAAGAGCACCATCGCAAGGCTGGTAGCGAAGAGGCTTGGTTACGAATATCTTGATACCGGGGCAATATACCGGGGGATAACGTACTTTCTTTCCGGGAGGTCCATCCGGCCTTCGGAAGGCGGAAATATTGCCCATGCCCTGGAAGAATGCACTATCTCCATTGAAAAGGGCAGGGTATTTATAGACGGTGTGGATGTATCGGACAAGATACGGTCGCCGGAGATCGACCTGGCAGTATCAGCCTATTCGGCTCTTCACACGGTCAGGAGTTTTCTTCTGCAGATACAGAAAAGGGCAGCTTCAGGAAGGAAAATGGTGGCCGAGGGAAGAGATATGGGGAGTGAGGTCTTCCCGGAAGCGCCGATCAAGTTCTATCTTGACGCCAGCCTCGAAGAGAGGGCGACCAGACGTTGGAGAGAGCTGAATGCAAAGGGCGTCAACATAACCCTCGAAGAGGTAAGAAAGCAGGTCCAGAGACGGGATCAGCTCGACAGTGAGAGGGAGTTCTCCCCCTTGAGGGTTCCAGAAGACGCACATATCATAGATACTTCGAAGAGGTCCCCTGAAGAGGTCGTGAACGTGATCCTGGCTGTGATCGAAGACCAAAGGGCCTGTTGAAGTAGGCCAAGGGAGGTTTATTCTTGAGAACTCTCTTCTACTGGACCATAGCTTTGTTCTTCAGGCTAGTGATGAAGGTCTACAACAGAGTGAAGGTGATAGGGCTTGACGGGGCGCTGGCCGCAAGTCCCCCGGTCATTATTGCGGCCAACCACTGCAGCAACCTGGATCCTATCGTAATAGGCGCCTTTTTCCCCAGGAGATTGAGATACCTTGCCAAGTCGGAACTTTTCAGTTTTGCCCCCCTGGGTCTGGCGATCAGGGCCCTGGGCGCTGTACCGGCCAAGAGGGAAGACCTGCAGGGAGCAGCAGGTGCCCTCAAGTTCCTTGTCGAGAGACTACAGTCGGGCGAGGACGTACTTCTCTTCCCCGAGGGGCAGAGGTCTCATGACGGAAGGCTCAAACCCCTGGAGGAGGGTGTAGGGCTTCTTGCAGCAAAGACCGGGGCTCCAGTTATCCCTGCCTATATCCATGGGACTTTTGAGGCCATGCCTCGCGGTTCAAGCACTTACAGGCCCGTCAAGGTAGTACTCTCCTTCGGTCGGCCCATATATCCGGGATCGCCCGGTACGGAAGGCTTCTCCTCGAAAGAACTGAGAAGATCTGTGACCGACAATCTTGAAAGATCCCTGAGAGAACTGGAGGAAAGGTCCTTTTGATAGACCTGCGGCAGCTATCCTCACGAAAGGCCTTTCTGGTGGCCCTTGACGAGGACGACAGCCTCGACGTTCCGGGCTCTCTTGAGGAGATGTCGCTCCTTCTCGGCAATCTCGGGATAACAACTACAGGAATTTCCATTCAACGACGCTCAAGGCCTGATCCTGGTTCTTTCATAGGTTCCGGAAAAGCCGAACTTGTCGGTGCCGAGGCAAGGGATCTTGGAGCGGGGCTTATTGTTGTCAACGGAAGCCTTTCGCCTGGCCAGGCGGCCGCACTGGGGCGCCTGACCGGCCTTGCCGTCTGGGACAGACCCCTGGTGATCATGAAGATCTTCGAGGACAGGGCCCAGACTGGCGAGGCAAAGCTGCAGATAGAACTGGCCCGCTGTCGATACGAGATACCTTTCATCAAGGGGCTTGGGCTCCAGATGTCCCGCCCGGGAGGAGGTGTCGGCACCAGGGGGCCTGGTGAGACGGAGTTTGAAAGGCATAGAAGAAAACTGGAGAGAAGGATCAGGGAGATCAACAGGAAGATAGAGGCAATAAGAGAGAGGAGGAAGGATCAGAGAAAACACAGGATCAGGGCCGGTCTTGCCACGGTCGCCCTTACGGGTTACACAAACAGCGGGAAGTCCACGCTTCTCAGGAGACTTTCCGGTGACTCTGACCTCCCCGTTGCGGACAAGCTCTTTTCCACCCTCGATCCCTTCATCAGGAGGGTCCGTCTACCCGGCGGAGACCCGGCCCTCTTTGCCGATACGGTCGGTTTTATAAGAGACCTCCCCCCTGACCTCGTTACCGCCTTCAGGGCCACCCTCGAGGAGGTCGCCGCTGCTGACCTTGTCATCCTGGTAGCGGACCCGTCCTCAGGGAGGTACGAAAAGGACGTGGAAGTGGTGGAGGAAGTGCTGGCCTCCATAGGAGCCGGTACTGTGCCGAGGATTATAGCCCTGAACAAGATAGACAGGCTTGACCCTGAAACTGTAGAGCCCATCAGGGCGCTTGCGGGAAGATCCGGTGACAGGGTCGTCCCCATAAGTGCTCTCAGGGGCGACAAGATCCCGGAACTCCTTTCTGTAGTGGAGGAGATGCTTTCCATGAGCCGGGGAAAGGAGTGTGCCAGTTGCTGAAGAGTATGACCGGTTTCAGCCGGACAGAGGAGAGGACAGGGCTCGGTACTTTCGCTCTGGAGATATCGAGCGTCAACCACCGAAACCAGGAGATATCCGTCCGACTTCCCAGGGAGATCTCACACCTTGAGCCGATGATCCAGCAGAAGTTGAGGTCATCTTCCAGGAGGGGAAAGATCCAGGCAAGGGTAGACATTTCGTGGGATTCGGCGGTCAGGGCCTCAAGGATAGAGTCGGAGGTCCTGAAAGGCTACGCTCAGGAAATGCAGGACATCAGAGATCAACTGGGATTGAAGGGAGAGGTGGACCTGGAACTTCTGCTCACCCTCCCGGGAGCGGTCTCCTCGCAGGAAACCGACAGCAACGAACTGGAAGGCGTCCTCAGAGATGCCGTCGGGACCATTCTGGATAGAGGGATCGAGGAATGGGATTCCATGAGGGCAAAGGAAGGTAAGCACCTGCAGGAAGCAATTCTGGGTTCGATGATCCAGTTCAGGAATGTCACCGGTGTGATAGAGGGCAAGTGGAGCACTGCCCGGGACAAGGCCCTCGGTTCCCTCAGGGAAAGGGTTAGCCAGGTACTGGGCGCTAACGGTCCAGCCGTTGACGAGAGCCGTATCGCCCAGGAGATAGTGCTCCTCTCCGACAAGTGGGATATCACCGAGGAGATCGCAAGGTCCTCGAGCCACGTGGATAAATTCCTCGGCTTGGTACATAATGATGAGGTCTCGGGAAAGACCCTGGATTTTCTCCTCCAGGAGATGAACAGGGAGATCAACACTATTGCCTCAAAGGTCCAGGATCCGGAGGTAAGATGGGCGGCCGTTGAAGCCAAGGGCCTCCTTGAGAGCATCAGGGAACAGGTCCAGAACGTGGAGTGAGATGATGGGTTATAATCTTTTGCACATTGGCTTCGGGAATATGATAGTCATTGAGAGGGTCGTGGCGATCATCCATCCCTCCTCAGCTCCGATCAAGCGGCTGAAGGATGAAGCGAGAAGTCAGGGCAGGCTTATCGATGCTACTGAAGGCCGCAAGACCAGGGCGATCCTGATAACCGACAGTAATCACGTGGTCCTGTCGGCGATCCAGCCAGAGACTATAGGCGTCAGGTTCGAGGGTAAGGAGAAGGAGGGCGAACCTGATCGATAGGGGGAGGCTTTTCGTGATCTCCGGCCCTAGCGGGGTGGGGAAAGGGACCCTCAGGAAAGCTCTTTTTGATGCCGTCAAGGGTCTGGAATACTCCATATCCTGTACCACCCGTGAACCCAGAGAGGGAGAGACCGAAGGGGTCGACTACAGCTTCATAGGCCATGAACGCTTCCGGGAGCTGGTTGAACAGGGAAGTTTCCTTGAGTGGGCCGAGGTTCATGGTAACCTTTACGGGACCCTTAAGGAGAGCATCGAGAGGATCCTCTCCGAAGGGCGTGACGCCGTCCTTGAGATAGATGTTCAGGGGGCTCTCCAGGTCAAGGATTCGATGCCGGAGGCGGTTCTTGTCTTTATTCTTCCCCCATCGGAGGAGGAACTCAGGAACAGGCTGGACAGGAGGGGTACAGAGAAGGAGGAGGACCTCAAAGGCCGACTGAAGGAGGCCAGGAACGAGATACTCCTTTCGGCCAGATACGATCACCTGGTCGTCAATGACGACCTTGACAGAGCTCTGGAAGCCCTCAGGAAGATCATAGAGAGCTACAGGGCCCCGGGTCAAACCCCATAAAAATCTTTCGACGAGGTGATAACCCGTGACAGAAAAGTCCGACAAAACGAAGGGCCCATCTATTTTGTCGAACAAGTATCTTCTTGCCTGTGTGATCGCCGCAAGGGCAAGACAGCTCAGCGAAAAGAAGGGGCGCGTTAACCTGGAGGAGGGTGAGGAATATTTTAACCCTGTCCAGCAAGCGATAAGGGAGATCGAGGAGGGGAAGATAGTCGTCGAGGTTCCCGAAAGCGTCCAGGCGCCTGCTCCTGAAGGAGACGAAAAGAATGTCACTGGGGTGGAAGAAGGACCGTAAGATGTTCCTGGGGGTCTGCGGGGGTATCGCGGCCTACAAGGCCCCTGAGTTGACAAGAGAGTTCGTAAGATACGACTGGGAAGTAGAGATGGCCCTGACCCAGGCTGCGGAAAGGTTCGTCTCGCCTCTTGTTGTTTCGACCCTGTCCGGAAAGAGAGTATGGCTCGAGAAGGATTTCCTTTCCCCTGAGGAGGGGTGGAAGATCCCCCACATAAACATCGCTGAGTGGGCGGATATAACCGTTATTGCCCCGGCGACAGCTTCCTTCCTTCACAAGGCTGCATGGGGGGACGCGTCAGACCTGATCTCCGCAGCTATCCTGGCCACCAGAAAGCCGGTGTTGATCTTTCCGGCCATGAACGTATCCATGTGGGAGCACGGGGCTGTAAGGGAAAATGCAAGGCGCTGCAGGGACCTGGGTTACCAGGTATTCGAGCCAGAGGAAGGCTTCCTGGCATGCGGTTACGAAGGGAAAGGAAGACTCCCCTCCACAGAGATAATAAGGGAAGAAGTTTTCCGGGCCCTGGAGCCGCGGAAGGACATGAGTGGGATCAGGGTCCTCGTCACTTCAGGTCCTACAAGGGAGGCCATAGACCCTGTCAGGTTCATCAGCAACCCGAGCTCCGGCAAGATGGGTCTATCGCTGGCGAGGACCTGCTGGTACAGGGGGGCCGAGGTGACGATGATCACAGGCCCTGTTGCTGAGTCTCCTTCCCACGGAGTCAGGGTGATAAACGTGATCTCCGCCGATGACATGTATGAAGCCGCTATGGAGGAGGCTCCTTCCCATGACATAATCGTCAAGGCAGCTGCAGTGGGGGACTTCAGTCCCTCGTCCTTCTCTACGAGCAAGATCAAACGAAGGGAAGGCAAGCCCCTGGTTCTCGAGATGGTCCCCAACAGGGATATTGCCGCGGCACTGGGAGCCTCCAGGAGACCGGGGCAGTTCATTGTCGGTTTTGCTGCCGAGACCGAGGATCCTGTGGAGAATGCCATGGGCAAGCTCAGGAAGAAAGGGCTCGATCTTATCGTTGTAAATGATGTCAGCGGACCCGAAGGAGCCTTCGGATCGGACAGCAACTCTGTCAGGATCATCGGCTGCGAGGGGGTGCTCTCCTCCGTGGAGGGTTCGAAGGAAGATGTAGCAGAAGCCATCTGGGACGTAGTTGCCCGACGGCGCCGGGAACGCGGTTAGTGAAAGTGTTCCTGGAAGTGATAGTACCAGGACCGTGGTGGCATCCCCTGACCTATGAATCCGAAAGACCCGCTGAACGGGGCGTCAGGCTTTCTGTTCCTGTAGCCGGCAGGACCAGGACAGGGTTCGCAACCGGGTCCGTATCGGGAACTCCCCCGGCTGCATCTTTCAGGATCCTGAAAGCGAAAGAGATCATTGATGCTTCCCCCCCTCTGGGTTGGGAGTTGTTCGAGACCGCCTTGCGCATGGGCAGGCATTTCCTGTGCGGACCAGGAGAGGCCCTCAAGGTGGTCTCCCCAGATCATATCCTTGCCGGAGAGCCAACAGGTGATCTCCCCCGATCAGCACCCCCCGGAGAGTCTTTCTCAGAGAGACAGTGTTTTCTCCCCTTTTTCGGAGACAGAAAGGAAGAATACCACCGTTCGATCCTTTCTTCCAAGGCAGGTGTGTTGGTGCTTTTCCCGGAGAGGGAAGGCGCTTCGTCCTTCTGGAAAGGGCTTCCGCCGGAGGTCAAGAGAGAGGGGGTCCTGTGGACATCAAGTTCCGGTGTTGCCGCAAGGAAGAGATGGGAGAGGGTGAGGACGGGAGAGGCCAGGATAGTGGTCGGGTCCCCTGCTGCGGTCTTTGCTCCTCTCCCGTCGATGGACCTTGTGATCGTCGAAGACGAGGGTAACCCTGCCTACAACTCTGAAAGGTTCCCCTATTTCAATTTCCGGAGCGTTGCGGGTTCGAGGGCCCGCCTGTGGGGCGCAGGCCTGATCTACGGAGGGAGCGTCCCCTCGGCGAGGAGTTTCCTGAAGGGAGCTTCCTGGCCGGGATCCAGTGGAACGGGGAAGTATGTTTTCGTATCTCTTCGAGACGCCCGGAGAATTATCGTCCCCGGAGTGAATGAACCCCTGAACGTATGCGACACGGCTCTGAGCCGGACCAGGGAAATAGTGCAGGAGAAGGGGACCGTGATCTGGGTCCTGGACAGGAAGGGGTATTCCAGCACCGTAATATGTGGAGAGTGCGGGAGACTCCTGACCTGTGAAAGGTGTGGTTTCCCCATCAGATGGGATGATGGCCGACAGGTCTTCACCTGTACCTGCTGCGGTAAGGAGAACCCCGTTTCGGACCTTTGCCCCTCCTGTGGAGGTCGCTCTCTCCAGGGATCCAGACCGGGCCTTGAAGGGGCAAGGATGGTGGCGGAGAGTGTTCTGGGCGAAGATCTCCCCCTTTTCACATGGCACGCTGACGTCCGACAGACTGTCTCTTCGAGGAAGAAGATGATAGAGGGGCTGGCTGGGGGAGGAGTAGTGGTTGGCTCCAGGAAATCCCTTGAAATTTGCGACTTACTGTCCGTTCCGCTTATCTGCTGGCTTGACGCTGATTCCGCCGCAGGGGCTCCCTTTTTTGACTCCCGTGTCCGGGCCTTCAGGATGATCTGGGAATCGGCCTGGAGAGGCCCTGGTCACGACGGCAGAACAGTGGTTGTGCAAAGCCGGCGCCCCAGGACGGGCTGGCAGAAGGGTCTGGTGGCGGGGTGGGACTATTTCTGGAAAAATGAGCTTGAGGAAAGAAAGGTCCTGGACCTTCCTCCATGGAGATATCTTGTCGAGATAGCCAACCTGGGCGAAAACAAGGAGAGGATCAAGGGGCTTCTCCTCGAAAAAGGCATAGAGCCCCTTGATCCGGGAAGTCCCATGGACATGATCTGGGTCAAGTGCAGTGACCTGGAAGGGCTGAGGAGAACCCTGGCCCCACTTTTTATTATATCGGGTTCCTCCGGGGTTTTCCCCAGGATATCCCTCCGGTCGGATTAGAAGACCGGGAAAGGCAGGAATGATCCATGGCAATAGTCGCTATCGTCGGAAGGCCCAACGTGGGCAAGTCATCTCTCTTCAACCGCATCGTCGGGAAGAGGAGAGCTATCGTGGACGATCAACCCGGTGTAACCAGGGACCGTATCTATGGCGAGGTGGAACTCGGGGAGAGAACGTTCCTGCTGGTTGATACCGGGGGCCTTCTCCCCGAGGGGGGAGACTCCATTACCGGCAACATCAGAAGGCAGGTTCTTCTGGCTGTGGAAGAGAGCGATCTCCTGATCCTTGTGGTCGACGGGAAGGACGGAATGACGACCCTCGACAGGGAAGTGGCCCTGTTCCTCAGAAAGAGGCAGAAGCCGGTCATCGTTGTTGCCAACAAGATCGATGATATTGTCCACGAGGGCAGGGAGGCCGAGGCGCATACCCTGGGATTCAAAGACGTCATCGGTGTCAGCGCGGCCCACAACAGGAACATCGGAGAGCTGCTCGACCGGATCGTATCCCTGGTCCCGGAGAAGGGACCAGGCCAGGTTGCCCCAAGGGAAGAGGAGGTTGCCGTGGCGATCGTGGGTCGTCCCAACGTGGGAAAATCCACGCTCCTCAACCTTCTTTCAGGATCCGAAAGGTCTTTGGTAAGCCCAATGCCAGGCACTACAAGGGATTCGGTGGATTCCCAGGTCACGATCGGGGGCAGGCACTTCCGGTTCATCGATACGGCCGGGTTGAGAAAAAAGAGCAGGATCGCCTCGGACGTTGAATTCTACTCACTGGTAAGAACCCATGAAAGTATTGGAAGATCCGACATTGCGGTCCTTCTGATGGAGGGGGAGGAGATCTGCACAGACCAGGACAAGAAGATGGCTGGCCTGGTGATAGAGAAGGGCAAGGGGCTGATAATCGCGGTCAACAAGTGGGACCTCCTACAGAAAGACCCCGACCTGGGGGACAGGATTTCAAAAAAGATCAGGGATGAGATGCCTTTCGCCGATTTTGCCCCGCTGATCTTCATTTCAGGGTTGACTGGAAGGGGTGTCCACAAATTACCCGAAATGCTCTCCGCAGTTCAGGCGAACAGGTCCCGGTGGCTGGATACCTCCAAGATCGGTGTCCTTGTCCGGGACGTGCTTGCATTTGAAAGGATGCCGACAGCTCCCGGGGGCAGGATGCTCAGGATCAAGGGGTGCACACAGGTTGCGGTGAACCCCCCCGCCTTCGCCTTTTCCGTCAACGACCGGGACATTGTTACCAGATCCTTTGAAAGGTACGTTGCAAAGAGGATAAGGGACATGGATGATTTCGAGGGGACTCCCCTCAGGATCTTCTGGAGATCGGGGCGGAAGGGGGCCTGATCTGCACTCAGCACTTGACCACTTCTGCTGCAGATGATATTAGTGTATCTGGCCGTCAGTGATAAGACTAACGGCCATACTGACATCCTGAAGAGCTGGAGGTGCGGGCAAAGTGACTAAGGCGGATCTGATCAACGCGGTCGCAAAATCTGCGGGCATCACCAAGAAACAGGCGCATGAGGCTGTAGGTTCCACTTTTGGGGCTATCGTCAAGTCTCTCGCCAAGGGGGAGAAGGTTCAGCTGGTCGGCTTCGGGACTTTCGAGGTAAGGAAGAGAGCCCCCAGAAAGGGAAGAAATCCCCAGGATCCCACCAAGGTCATCAACATCCCGGGGAAGAAGGTCCCCGCTTTCAGGCCTGGCAAAGCCCTGAAAGACAAAGTTCGCTGACCCTTCCGATCTTATTCATCAAGGTTTAAGGTTTGCGGGCAGGGGGCTCTTTGTCCCCTGCCTTTTTTCTCCCTGGATCAGGGGAGAGAGTATTTCTAAGAGAGCAGACCAATGTTTCAGTTCCAGTTCTTCGGCCCTGGAAGATACAGAAAGGCCTGCCTTCTCGAGCAGGGCGGCCTTTTCATGCCTGGTCCCCGGCAAAAGTGCCGCGAGGTTGTTCAGGAGAGTCTTTCTTCTATGGGAAAAAGCCGAGCGGATCAGAGTTCGCCATACCTTGTCCCCGGGAAGTTCTAGACCCTTTGTTATGGTGATCTCGAGCAGGGCGGACGTGACCTCGGGGGAAGGATTGAAAACTTCCGGGGGGACCCTCCTGAGGATGCGCGCCTCCCCCATGGCATGGATAGTCACCCCTAGGGGGTAACGGTCCTTTGATCGCGCCGGGGCACATATCTTCTCCGCGGCCTCTTTCTGGACCATCAGCAGCATGTAGCGAAGGCCGACAGGGGAATAGAGTTCGAGCACTTTCCATATAAGTGGAGTGGTTATATGGTAGGGGATATTGGCGATCATCTTGTTCGGTGGCGGGTCCAGTTCAATGGGCAGGCCGCCCTTCAGGGCGTCCCCCCAGAGTATCCTGAGATTGGAGTACCTGGTCCTGATCTCATCAAGGAATGGCTCCAGTCTTCGATCGATCTCCAGCGAATGTACCAGTGATGCTCCCCTCTCCAGGAGCCCTTCCGTGAGGACTCCCTTGCCTGCACCAACTTCCAGCACAACGTCACCGGGACCCACGTCGCTGCTGTCGAGGATCACGCCAAGGATATTTTTGTCGACGAGAAAGTTCTGTCCTATTCGGGTGTTAGGTCTGAGAAAGCTCTCGGGCATTATCCATCGACCCCCCGGTGGTTACAGATTTCGGTATCCTGCAATGAAAAAGCGGGAGGACCGGAAGGTCTCCCGCTTTTTGATCCCTGGTCGGGACGAGAGGATTTGAACCTCCGACCCCTTGACCCCCAGTCAAGTGCGCTAACCAGGCTGCGCTACGTCCCGTAGGCGACGAACATTGTATCCTTGTTCGGTTGTCAGGTCAAGAAAGAATATGCAGGCACGTCCAGTGCTGATCAGGCCTGGGGCTCCCAGGTCTCACCGCACCTCTTCAGCACATACTCCCACTCTTCGTCGACATCCTTCTGGAAAGCCTCAATGACCGCCTGACCTGTCCCGCCTTTTAAAAGGTGCCTGAATCTCCCCTGGGGTTTAAGGAATTCTTCCACGGGGATCCTTTTCTTTGGCTTGTAACCCAGCTTCCATTCACCGTCTATCACTTCGTAGACCGGCCAGAAACGGGTCTCGACCGCGAGCTTGCAGATTTCCCTCTGAAGAGAGGGTTCCAGCCTCCAGAAGAGGACACAGGGGGCGAGGACGTTGACGAAAGCGGGTCCCGGTGTCTCGATGGCCTTTTTGACCTTTTCGATGACCTCCATAGGGTTGTGGATCGTAGTCTGGGCCACGTAGGGAATGTGATGGGCCGCCATAATAGCCGTCAGGTCCTTGGGCTTCTGTATCTTTCCGGGGATGACCTTCCCGGCTGGAGCTGTGGATGTGTTGGCGCCCTTTGGCGTAGCGCTGCTCCTCTGGGCACCAGTATTCATGTATCCCTGGTTGTTGTAGCAGATGTAGGTGAAGTCGTGTCCCCGCTCCGCTGCCCCGGAGAGCGCCTGGAGCCCTATGTCGTAGGTACCCCCGTCGCCGCCGAAAGCGACGAACTTGATGTCCTTCGTTATCTTGCCCTTCTTCTTCAGGGCAACATAGGCCGCCTCGATCCCGGAGACGCTGGCGCCGGCGTTCTCGAAGGCGGAGTGAAGGAAGGGTACCCCCCAGGCGTTGTAGGGGTATATGGTGGTGGAGACCTCCAGGCAACCCGTTGCAGCGGTGACAACAACGGGCTGTTCAACAGCCAGGAGCGCCTGCTGGACCACCGTAGGCGCGCCACACCCCGGGCACATCCTGTGTCCCTGGCGCATGGCTCTTTCCTTTGTGATCAGGTCTTTCAGTTTGACAGCCATCCTGGTGCACCCCCTATTCCCTAAGGCCGAGGTATCTTTCCTCGGGGTTCAAATTGTTGTTGATGAGGTCCATGAAGGCCTCCTCGGCGTTGTGGGGGAAGAAATCCCTTCCGCCCAGTCCATAAACGTATGTATTGGCAGGGATGTGGATACCGGCATCATAAAGGGCTCCCTTTATCTCCGTGAAGAGCGGTGCCGGGGCCCCCAGGCTTGCCGCCCTGTCGAGAACCGCGATGGACTTGGCACCCTTCAGGGCACCCACGACCGCCTTCGCCGGGAAGGGACGGAAGAGCCTTATCCTCATGCACCCCACCTTGTGCCCCTTCTCCCTCAGACGGTCCACTGTATCCTTGGCGGCGCCGGCCGCAGATGACATTATCACCATGATGTGATCGGCATCGTCAGTCTTGTAGGAATCCACGACAGGATAGTCGCGACCTGTCTTCTTGGCGAACTCTCCGGCCACCTCCCGGTAGACCTTTTCCACGTTCTTCATTGCTTCGACCTGTTGCCGCTTGATCTCGAAGTAGTAGTCAGTCAGGGCAAGAGATCCGTAGGCAACGGGGTTATCGATATCGAGGAGAGGGAAGAGAGGATCCCTTTCACCGATGAACGATCTGACCTCCTCGTCGTCCATGAACTCCACGGGCTCGAAGCAGTGGCTCGTGATGAATCCGTCCTGGCAGACGAAGACCGGAAGGAGAACTTCCTTGTGTTCTGCGATCCTGACGGCCATGACCATGGTGTCATAAACTTCCTGGCCGTCCTCGCAATAGATGTGGATCCACCCGGAATCGCGCTCGGCCATGCTGTCTCCATGGTCGCAGTGGATGTTGATCGGCGCTCCCAGGGACCTGTTTACCAGGCCGAAGACTATGGGTGCCCTGTAGGAGGCTGCAATAGGGAAGATCTCGTGCATCAGTGCCACGCCGTTGGCGCTCGACGCCGTCATTACCCGTGCTCCTGATACTGCCGCGGCAAGGCAGGCACTGATCGCAGAGTGCTCACTCTCGACGGTGACAAGGTTCGTGTCAACCAGGCCGTCAGCGACAAATTCCGAGAACTTCATTGGAATGTCCGTAGAAGGGGTGATGGGGTAGGCGGCGACCACATCAGGGTTGATCTGTCTCATCGCCTCTGCCACTGCCCAGTTCCCGGAAGTGATATCCTTTCTCGACATCCTGTTCACATCCTTTCGATCGGCAGGGCTACTGCTCAATGAATTCTGATTCAGGCCGCATCTCTATGGCCTTCTTGGGGCATACAGCGGCGCAGGTCCCGCACCCCTTGCAGAAGAAGTAGTCGATACCTGTTACCTTCCCTTCCGGAGTAGCCTTGATGGATTTGTCGGGGCACTGGATCCAGCACTGGAGGCAGTGAATGCACTCCTCCTCGTTCCAGACGGGGCGTATGCTCCGCCACTGTCCGGTCTGGACCTTCTCGGAGGTCGAGGCCGGCACCGTAGTTGCGAGCGGCAGATCTTTCCAGCCCTTTAACGAACTCATCCCTGCTGCACCTCCTCGTATCCGCGACGGATCGCGTTCTGGTTAGCCTTGAGGACCTTCTCGGGGAGTTTTGCTCCCATTTTGTGGGTAAAGTGTTCTATGAACGCATCAACGGGAACATCTTTGAAGAAGTGTGCCAATGCACCCAGCATGGGTGTATTGGGTCTGTTCTGACCGAACTCTTCAAGGGTGATCCTGGTCGCATCGACGGTCATGAGCTTTATCGAATCCTTCAGCCCCAGCTTCTTCTTGACGATCGCCGGTGACTCGGGCGCGTTGATGAGGTAGACGGTGGTTTCCTTGCCTCCCTCGGTGGGCTTGACGGCTTCGATCAGCGTGGGGTCGATCAGGACCACTATATCCGGGTTGAGGACTCCGGAACGGTCCCTGATCGGTCGGTCCGATACCCTGTTGAAGGCCTTCATTGGTGCTCCCTGACGCTCGGCTCCGTACTCGGGGAAAGACTGGGTGTGCTTGCCGGCCTCGAAAAGCACCTCCGCCAGGATGGCGGAACCCGTCTTGGCTCCCTGTCCTCCCCTTCCATGCCATCGAACTTCGATGACTTTCGACATAAATACCCCTCCTTCATGGAAGATGCGTTGGAACGGTTAATTGCGGTTAATCCAAAAAGCCAACTAAAATGATAACACACAATAAAACAGATGCTCCCCGGCAAACCTTGCCCCTGGGGTTGCCGCAGGCGGGGGAGCAGGAAGAACTGGATCCTGAAGGTTATAATTATTAACCACCGGGAAGGTCCGGCTCTTCAGGATATTTCGTACAGCGCATGTATATTGTATGTAGGCAAAACCTTGTGTCAAGCCTGAATAGTTTTACACTTCTTCTCAGCTGCTCTTTTCGGAAGGGGAGTGCCTGTATTGATACCTCTGGGTGAGATCCTGGCAAGAAGGGACCCGGCAAGCATGATCCAGAAGATCTGCAGCCAGAAAGCGCCCTTTAATGCCGTCGAGATCGGCTTCGGGAACGGCGAGTTCCTTCAGCATGCAGCATTGGAGAGACCCGATGGGTTTTTTTTCGGCATCGAGGTCTCCATCAACTGTGTAATGAAGGCTCTAAAACGGACACGGAGATCGTCGCTGAGCAATGTCCGTTTACTACTGGGCGATGCCCGTTTCCTGCTGAACGAATGTTTCCCCGAGGATTGGCTGGATGCTGTTTACATGAACTTCCCCTGTCCATGGCCAAAAAGCAGGCATGCAAAGAGAAGAGTGACATCCCGGGGATTCGGCGACGCTTTGGCGGGCGTTCTCAAGATTGGAGGGGCCTTCGAACTGGTGACGGATGATGAAAGATACGCTGAGGATGCAGCCATTACGATACCATCCCACCCCGCAATAGAAATGGAAGCCTTCGAAGCGGACCCCTTAAGAAAAGTGCGCACCAAATATGAAAGGAAGTGGCTGGAAGCCGGCAGAAGGATCTACCTCCTTCGTTTCAGGAAGGAGAGATCTTTCAGAAGAAAGACTTTGGGAGGGGGAGTGGAGGAATTGCACAAGGCTTTGGAAAGACCCTGTCCTGAACTGAGGGAACTCTCGGCGCTCACGGGAAGGGAGGGAGGTCAGAGGGAGGCCAGGTGGGTATTCAGGGACTGTTATATCAACCCTGCAGGTGTGGTACTGTTGGAGACTCTGACCTCTGATGAGGGTTTCGAACAGTCCTTCTTCTTCAGGATAGTTCCGAGAGGCCTGGGGTGCATGGTCAAGGTTGATCCTTCCACTCGGCCATTCACCACTCCATCGGTGTCAGGAGCCTTTCAGGAGGTAGTCTCCTTCCTCGGGGGAGGAGAGCCATGAACGGGTATGCCCTTCACCCCGTCGGTTTTGTCCGCTCTCGCATAAACAGACCGGTTCCGCCCGATGATTTCCGTGGCATAAGATCGACGATCGAGATCCTGCCCGAATTCGAGGAAGCTTTGGAGGGACTGGAAGGGGAGGATCACATTCTGGTTCTTTTCAGGTTCCATCTCTCCAAGGGGTTTTCCCTGAAGGTCCATCCGAGAGGCGACCTAAACAGGCCACTAAGGGGTGTTTTCTCGACCTGCAGCCCCGACAGGCCCAACCACATCGGCACAAGCCTTGTCAGGCTGAGCAAGGTGGAGGGTGCCACCCTGACGGTAGAGGACCTGGACGCAGTGGACGGTACCCCTGTAATAGACATCAAACCCTTCAAAGGGATAGACCGCAGATCAAAGGAGCAGGAGAATTCACAGGGGGAACGGGACAGTTGAAGCAGGCCCGACCCACCTCCGGCCTTGTGCTGCAGGCTTTGTTCAATATCCTTGGGCCTGGTGACGGCAGATCCTTCCTGGATCTCTTTTCGGGGACGGGGAGAGTAGGGGCCGAGGCCAGCAGAAGAGGTTTCAGCCCGGTAGTCCTGGTCGATTCCTCCAGAAAGGGTCTTCCGGGAACAGAGGGACCCGGAGGTCTAAAGGGAACGGAGTTCCTGGTCCTGGATGTCCGACGGGCCCTGCTGATCCTGGAAAAAAGGGGCCGTCATTTTGACGTGATCTTTGCGGATCCTCCCTACGGCATCGGATGGGTAGCGAGAATGGCCTCATTGAACTCCCGTCTCTCTGGTATCATGAAAGCGAAAGGACTGTTCGTCCTCGAACATTCCCGGAGGGAAGCGATCGATCCTGCCGGCTGGAAGGGGTGGGACCTTTACTCCCGGACTTACGGTGAGACTTTGCTCACCTTTTTCAGCAAGGAGACTTAAAGGGAGGGAGAGACACCTTGATCAGAGCGATGTATCCCGGGTCTTTCGACCCAATAACGAACGGGCACATATATATTGCCGAAAGGGCAGCGGCAATATTCGACGATCTCACCGTGGGTGTTCTCAACAACAGTCAGAAGAAATACACCTTCTCCAAAGAGGAGAGGGAGACCATGACCAGGGAGGCTCTTAGCCACCTTCCCAACGTAAGGGTAAAACACTTCGAGGGTCTCCTGGTGGATTTCATGAGAGCCGAGAAGTGCCGTGTGATCATCCGGGGTCTTAGAGCCCTTTCGGATTTCGAGTACGAGTTCCAGCTTGCCCTCATGAACAGGCAACTTGCACCCGAGATAGAGACCTTCTTTATCGTAACCGAAGCAAGGTATTCCTATCTTTCCAGCCGCGCTGTGAAGGAGGTCTTTCATTTCGGAGGGGCGATCCACGACATGGTGCCTCCCGGAGTCTTCCGGAGGCTGAGAGAGAGATTCCCGCCCCTGCCAGGTCTCAGACAGGCCTGACGGGGAGGTTCCCTGATTCGCTGAAGAGCTCGGGGCTCTGGACCAGGTTTTCCCAGATCGAAGTGGCCCTGTATTCCAGATCGGCGATCATCCGCTGGTATGTGCCCGGCCTGCCGTTGGGACGGGTGACGACGGGGAGCCTTGAGGCTGTCCTCATCTCCTTGAGGATCTCCTGTCCTTTTATGTCCCAGCCGAGAACCCTTATGTAGGGAGGGCCGGTTCTTTGCGCTTTCCTGTTCGCACGATGGTCGAACCCCATGAGCGAGTGGCAGGCGAACCGCTGGATCTTGCTCCTTGGATACCTCCGGCTGGTGCAGAGGTTTATGAACTCCTCGAAAGAGCCGGCCCTTGCGGCGCTGGCCGTCAGCAGATTCTCGATCCCCTCCCTCATCTCCGCGAATCTTGAGAGCCTGGAGGGTCCGTCTCTCATCAGCACTGTCCGCAGGATCCTCCAGAACACATCCAGGGAGAGTATGCATCTGCCCCGGGATATTTCCGTACCCAGCATCGAAAGAGCTTCAGGGGGCATTACTGTCCTTACCGTATCAGAGAGACCTTCGTTCCTTACGGTGTTCCTGATCCAGCCTGCCCCGGCAAAGGCCCCTGAAGATCCCGAGTGATGTCCGCCCCCTGTCCTCTTGATCGGAGTTATCCGGAGAGGGTAGTTGCGCTCGATGATCCGCTGGACATACTCCTGGGCCAGGATATTATTGGGGGATGAAAGCATCTTTCCGGCACCGGGCAGCAAGTGCTCTATGGCGGCGGTCCTTGCCTCGGCGTAGGAGAAGCCGCAGTCGAGTCGGCTTTTGAGGACCTTTTTGAAGGTGTCCGGTTCTTCCAGCAGGATCCCTGCCACTGTCTCCAGCGGTGCTTCGGGGTCTTCCATGCCGAATGAGAGGTGCGTAACGACACCGGTCATAGCCATCAGGTCCACCGCTGCCGATCCGAAGACCCCGGCATTGTGGCAGGAGAAAGCCGTCGGAAGTTCCAACACCAGGTTGGCGCCGAAACTGAGGGCCATCCGGGTTCGGCTCCACTTGTCGATAAAGGCGGGTTCCCCCCGCTGCACAAAGCTCGACGAGAGCACGACCACCGCTGCGTCGGCGCCGGCTGTTTCCAGAGACCGGTTCATGTGGTATAAATGTCCATTGTGAAAGGGGTTATACTCGGCAATGATCCCGACAATGCTTTTCCCAAACATGGACCCGGACCTTCCTTCCTGTCATTTATGACTACGATAGATCCGTGGAACGGTTCCGGTCAACACTTAAGGAGGTTTGAACAGGGATGAAGGTTCTAGTTCTCAACTGTGGAAGCTCCTCTCTGAAGTACCAGCTTTTCGACATGACCTCGGAGAAGGTCCTTGCGAAGGGTCTGGTGGAGAGGATAGGTATCGACGGTTCCAGGGTGAAGCATGAAAAGACCGGGATCGAACCTCTCAAGTTCGATATTCCTATCCCCAACCATAAAGTAGGGATCAAGGTCGTTCTTGACACCCTTCTGGACGGAGACCAGGGCGTCATAAGAGGTCTCGATGAGCTAAGGGCCGTAGGTCACAGGGTAGTTCACGGCGGAGAAAAGTTCGCGCGATCGGTGATAGTTACCCCCGAGGTCCTGGAAGTGATCGAGGAGTGCGTTCCCCTGGCTCCGCTTCACAACCCGGCCAACCTTATGGGTATCAAGGCCATGATGGAGGTCCTGCCGTACGTTCCCCAGGTTGCTGTTTTCGATACCGCCTTCCATCAGACAATGCCCGATTACGCCTATATTTACGGCCTCCCTTTCCACTATTATGAGAAGCAGAGGGTCAGACGTTACGGGTTCCATGGGACAAGCCACTTCTACGTTGCCTACAGGGCAGCCGAGATGCTGGAAAAGCCCATAGAGGACCTGAAGATAGTAACATGTCATCTGGGCAACGGCAGCTCCATCTCCGCCGTAAGGGGAGGCAGGTCGATCGATACAAGCCTCGGGTTCGGTACCGTCCCTGGCGTTCTTATGGGAACCCGGTGCGGTGATATCGACCCTACGGTTATCCTTTATCTGATGGAGCAGGATGGCATCGATCCCAAGTCGATGAGCCATATCATCCATAAAGAGAGCGGACTTCAGGGGATCTCCGGCATCAGCAGCGATCTCAGGGATGTTGAGGAGGCTGCCGCCGAGGGTAACGACAGGGCAAGACTTGCCCTTGACATTCTCTGTTACGGTATCCGCAAGCACGTATGTGCCTATGCAGGTGCCATGGGTGGTATCGATGCCATTGTCTTTACCGCAGGTATCGGCGAGAACAGTACTACAGTCAGGAAAATGGTCTGCCAGGGGCTGGAGTTCCTGGGAGCGAAGATAAACCTGGAAAGGAATAACGTAAGGGGCAAGGAAGCTTTCATTAACGAGCCGGATTCCAGGGTGAGCATCATGGTGGTGCCGACCAACGAAGAGCTCGTCATAGCAAGGGACACCAGGGAGCTCGCAATAGGGTAGGAAGAGTTCATGAAGAAGAGGGGAAGGGGCAGTGTCCCCGGAATAAGGGAAAAACCCAGGGAATGGTCGTGTGCCTTTGATAGCGGAGCAGTGGCCGTTTCGAGTGAGCCGGTGTCGATCAGTTGCGAACTCCCACTTTCTGGGTGCATAGAACATTGGGGGCAGGAGTACAGGTTCAACGATCCAGTGCTCGTCAGCGCAACCGTTACTGGCGATACTTCGGGGATGGTGGTCGAACTTGCCATAGAAGCCCGAACGGAAGTTGACTGTGCAAGATGTCTGGAGCCCACCCCTCTTGAAATTTCAGAGGTTTTCCGTTATTTTTATAAGTCGCTGCCGGAGACAGAGGGCGTTCCGGGTCAGGAGAAAGATGCTGAAAGCGACGAAGACCTGGCCCTGGTTACAGCCCTAGAGGGAGAGATCGATCTTTCCGATCAGGTCTGGGAGTATCTTATTCTCTCTCTTCCCGAGAAGGTGCTGTGTTCCGAGGAGTGTCAGGGCATTTGCCCCGTCTGCGGCAAGAACAAGAACAGCGGCGAGTGCCGCTGTCCAGGTCGCGAGACCGATCCGAGGTTCGACGTCCTGGCTGAATTGATCGATGATGCAGGGGGAAAAGATCCCGGGAAAGGAGGAAACAGGAATGGCCGCTCCAAAAAGTAGAACGTCCCATACCAGGACCAGACAGAGAAAGGCCCAGTGGCTTGGGTCTTTGAAGAGCCCGGGAACGACGGTCTGCTCCAGCTGCGGGGAAGTCACCCAGATGCACAGGGCCTGTCCCGAGTGTGGACATTACCGTGGACGTCAGGCAATCGAGAAGAAGGCTGAAGGCGAAGAGAAGAAGAGATCCTGATCCCCTTCCCAACGGGTTCATTACCGAAAGACCGAGCAAGATCAGGGGGCGAATTCCCCCCCCTGATCTTTTTTGTGCCCAACTTTAGAGGTGACGCAACTCGCCCTCTTGGCGTCGTCCGTCAGTCCCTATGTTCCTTATAATGACCTCCGCTCGGATGGTCACGGTTCCCTGGCCCTGTTCCTATTCTCCTTCGGGAGGTCCTTCCCCGGTGTTTCCCACCCGCCACATCCTGTTCATTTCATATTGACTAACAAGGTCCGGAACATTATACTTCCTGATCATATAACCTGATGTTAGCACCAGATAGCAAAGGAGAAGAGCCATGGAAAGGTCTGCTGCCAGAAAGATCCGCCAGACCAGGATCATCTCGGAGCTTGAGGCCAACCCTCTCCTTACAGATGAGGAGATCGCCGGGAGACTGGGTGTAAGCGTTAGCACTGTCAGACTGGACAGGGCGATGCTTGGTATCCCCGAGGTCAGGGAGCGTATGAGGTCAATGGCAAACCAGGCTGGTAGCAGGCTCAGGTCGCTGAAAAGGGAGGAGGTCATCGGTGAGCTCCTGGACCTCCAGCCTGGCGAATGGGCCCTCTCAACTCTCCAGACATCGCGAGAGATGGCCTTCCGCCACACCCATTTCGTTTCGGACCACTACATCTACGCCATGGCGAGTTCCCTGGCAATAGCCGTCATTGAAGCGGACATGGTGGTCACCGGCTCAGCAAGGGTCCGGTTCAGGTCTCCCGCCAGAGTGGGCGAGAGGCTTGTGGCCAGGGCGAAAGTCGGTACGAAAAAGGGAAACAAAAATGTTGTTAGTGTGAGAATTAGAGTAGGAGAGCAGGAGATATTCGTCGGAAGGTTCATTACAGTAGAGAAGGAATGTCTGAACGGATCCTTTGAGTCAGAGAGGTGTGATCCCGATGTTGCTGGCTCTTGATGTAATGGGAGGGGACAATGCTCCCCTTGAGACCTGTGCTGGAGCGGTAATGGCTTGTGAAAGGTTTACTGATCTGGAGTTGGCGCTTGTGGGAGACACGGAGGCTGTCAGGCCCCTGTTGGATAAAGTTCCCGCCTCCGTCAGGACCAGGCTCCACCTGGTCCACGCAGAAGAGCTGATAACCATGGATGAGCCCCCTGCGGTGGCCGTGAGGAAGAAGAGACATTCAAGTCTTCGGATAGCCATGCAGATGGTCCGTTCCGGGGAGGCCCAGGGCTGTGTTTCCGCGGGGAGCACCGGTGCCATAGTCGCGGGAGGTGTACTTGTCGTTGGACGGATCCCCGGAATAGAAAGACCCGGGCTGGGAGTCCCCCTTCCAGCCGTGAACCGGATATCGATGCTGATTGACATCGGGGCGACGGTCCGGTGCAAACCCCTGAACCTCTACCAGTTCGCCCTGATGGGTGATGTTTACATGAGGAAGATAATCGGGGTAGAGAGCCCCTCCATAGGACTTCTCTCTAACGGGCAGGAGGAGGTCAAGGGGGATGAACTGATCATCGAGGCGAGAGAATTCTTCAGAAAGAGTCGCCTCAACTTCATCGGAAACGTGGAAGGCGGGACAATTCCCTTCGGTGCCGCCGACGTTGTGGTTTGCGAAGGGCTGACGGGGAACATCCTGCTCAAGTTCATCGAGGGGACCGGGGAGGCGATGTACTCTCTGGTCCGGGAGGAGATCAGCAGGCATTTCCTGGCAAAGGTGGGAATGCTGTTCATGATACCCATGCTCAAGGACCTATGGGCACGGTTCAACTACGAGGAGACAGGAGGAACGCCTCTCCTTGGGGTCAACGGGGCCGTCATCAAGGCCCATGGAAGATCCAGGGCAAGGGCCATATGCGGTGCGGTCAGGGTCGCGCGGGAGTTCGTGACGAAGAGAGGTGTTGAGACCATAGCCCAAGAACTTGCCGAAGGAGTGAGGAGAGAATGAAATTCAGACAGTGTACCCCTGTAGTGCTTCTCGGAACGGGCATGAGTGTGCCCGACAGGGTCCTGACCAACAAGGACCTGGAGAAGATAGTGGATACCAGCGACGAGTGGATTCTGGAGAGAACAGGGATAAGTGAGAGAAGGATAGCCGCCGCCGGAGATGTGACCAGCGATCTTGCCGCCAGGGCGGGTATTGCTGCCCTGGATGCAGCCTCGGTCTCTCCGGAAGAGCTTGACATGATCATTGTAGGGACTAACTCGCCGGACAAGCTATTTCCCGGAGTCGGCCCGATGGTCCAGTCCATGATAGGCGCCTCCAGGGCCGGAGCCTGCGATGTCCAGGCAGGGTGCACGGGTTGTGTCTATGCCATGATGGTGGCCTCGGCGGGGATCAGGGCCGGGTTCTGGAAAAAGGTTCTGGTGATCGGGGCGGAGACCCTTTCCAGGATAGTCGACTGGAAGGACCGCAATACCTGTGTGCTCTTCGGTGATGGTGCTGGAGCCGCTCTTCTCGGAGCCGGAGAGGGAGAGGACGGGGTTTTGGCCGCTGAAGTCCATGCCGACGGAAGCCTTAGCGATTACATAGAACTTCCTGGTGGACTGGCCGCCCACCCTGCAACGAACGAGACCGTCGAACAGGGGTTGCACTTCGTAAAGATGAAGGGCAATGAGGTCTTCAAATATGTTAACAGGGTGATCCCTCCCTTTGTCAGGGATCTCTGCGACAGTGAAGGACTTGAAGTGAAAGATATTGACGCCTGGATCTTTCACCAGGCGAATCACCGGATAATAGAAGGGGTCATGCGGAGACTTGAGGTCCCGCTGGAGAAGGCGGTGATCAACCTCCAGAAGTACGGGAACACATCGGCAGCTTCGGTCTTCCTCGCTCTTCATGAGGGTATTGCCGAAGGGAGGATCACCAGGGGAGACAGAGTGATGCTGGTGAGTTTTGGGGCAGGAATGACCTACGGGGCAATGATCATCCGGATATGAGGTGGTTTATATGTTCAGGAACAACAGGGTTACCAGACTTCTCAATATAGAATATCCGGTACTCCAGGGTGGCATGGCCTGGGTCGCCGATGCGGACCTTGCAGCAGCTGTAAGCAACGGTGGAGGTCTGGGGGTCATCGCGTCAGGGAGCATGCCTCCTGATGTTCTCGAGGGACAGATAGTCAGGGCCAGATCTCTGACAGACAGGCCCTTCGGTGTCAATATAATGCTTCTCTCTCCGACGGCGGACGATGCCCTGGAGATCGTTGTCAAGAACCATGTCCCAGTGGTGACGACCGGTGCAGGGGCGCCGGGAAAGGTGATAGAGCGTCTCAAACCCCTGGGGACAAAGGTCATACCAGTCATTGCCTCGGTGGCCCAGGCCAAGAGGGTGGAGAAACAGGGTGCTGATGCGGTGGTGGCCGAAGGTATGGAGGCAGGAGGCCACATAGGGGAGATCACCACTATGGTCCTGGTCCCCCAGATCGTCGATGCCGTCGATATCCCCGTTATCGCTGCAGGAGGTGTCGCCGATACAAGAGGGGTCCTGGCGGCGTTTTCCCTTGGAGCAGAAGGAGTCCAGGTGGGGACCCGCTTCGTGTGCGCAACCGAATCCAACGCCCACAGGGCCTACAAGAACGAGATACTCAAGGCAAGGGACAGGAGCACGGCAGTTACCGGAGCCAGCACGGGTCACCCGGTCCGCTGTATCCAGAACAGGCTGACCAGGGAGTTTGAAAGGCTCGAGAAAGCCGGTGCCCCGGTGGAAGAGATAGAGAAACTCGGCACAGGTCGTCTGAGGGCGGCTGTGGTCGACGGGGACGTAGATTTCGGTTCCGTAATGGCAGGGCAGTCGGCGGCTCTGGTGGACAGGATGCAGCCGGCGGCTGAGATCATAAGGGAACTTTTCGACGGGACCCAGGATATGATCGAAAGGCTCCAGGGTCTTACAAACCAATGATGCCTTTGGAGGTATACCGATGAAGTATGCCATTGTTTTTCCAGGCCAGGGCGCCCAGGAGGTTGGTATGGGCAGGGACCTCTTCGAAAGTTTCGTTCCCTCCAGGTCGGTCTTTGAGAGATCCGACGAGGCTCTGGGTTTCAGCCTGAGCAGGATCATCTTCGCGGGACCAGATGATGAACTGAAGAAGACCGAATACGCCCAGCCCGCTATCCTGACAATGAGCATGGCCGTACACAGGTGCCTCGAAGAGGAAACGGGGGTGGAGTTCGCGCCCGAGTTCGTTGCCGGGCACAGTCTTGGAGAATACACCGCCCTGGTGGCCTCGGGGACCCTCTCCCTTGAGGACGGTGTAAGGCTTGTCCACCTCAGGGGCAAACTCATGCAGGAGGCTGTGCCCCTCGGTAAGGGTTCTATGGCGGCCATTATCGGGCTTGACAGGGAGTCGGTGATATCCATATGTGAAGAGGTATCATCTCTGGGGGTGTGTCAGGCGGCCAACTTCAATGCTCCAGGCCAGATAGTGATATCCGGAGAAAGGGAGGCTGTCGACAAAGCTGTCTCCATGTGCAAAGATGCAGGGGCCAAAAGGGCTCTCCCGCTGAAGGTCAGCGCCCCTTTCCATTGCAGTCTCATGCGGCCAGTAGCCGACAGGTTGAGAGAATCCTTTTCCCGGTGCAGCTGGAACAGGCCTAAATGGCCTCTGATAGCGAACGTTTCAGCAGGACTGGTGTCCGATGTGGAAAGCATCCAGGAAGCGCTCTTTCTCCAGACATTCATGCCTGTGCTATGGTCGGGGTCAATAGAATTAATGATATCCAGGGGAGTCAGGTCTTTCCTCGAGGTCGGACCTGGCAGCGTCCTTTCAGGCCTGATAAAGAGGATCTCGGCAGACTCCAGGTGCCTTTCGGTCAATGACCACGAAGGTATCAGAGAGGTGATTGATTTCCTTAAAGGAGGGCAATATGATGAATCCTGATAGAAGGGTTGCCCTGGTGACCGGCTCCGGACGCGGAATTGGACGGGCAATAGCGCTGGAAATGGCAAATATCGGACACAGGGTGGCTGTGAACTACCGTTCTTCATCCTCGGCCGCCGAGAGCCTTGTTGCCGAGATCGGATCCTCGGGAGGTTCAGCTATGGCTTTCAAGGCCGACGTCTCCTCTGCGCCTGAGGTGGAGAGGCTCTTCTCCGAGACGGAAGCAGCTATGGGACCTGTTGATATACTTGTCAACAATGCCGGTATAACCAGGGACGGTCTGATCATGAGGATGAAAGATCCCGACTGGGAGGACGTTATCCGGACCAACCTTCTGTCGGTATTTCTTACCACCAGGCAGGCCGTCAGGAATATGGCGCGCTCCCGCTGGGGCCGAATAGTCAATATCAGTTCGGTGATAGGCATTATCGGCAATGCAGGTCAGGCCAATTACGCTGCCGCAAAGGCAGGGGTAATAGGGCTTACGAAGAGTACAGCAAGGGAGTTCGGCTCCAGGGGTATCACTGCCAATGCAGTAGCCCCGGGTTTTATCGAAACGGATATGACCGCAGTGCTTGACGAGAAGGTAAGGTCCCATATGGTCCTGCAGATCCCTGCAGGAAGACCGGGTCGTCCGGAAGATGTGGCAGCGGTGGTAAGGTTCCTTGTATCTGAAGAAGCTTCTTATGTCACAGGCCAGGTAATAGCCGTTGATGGCGGAATGACCATGGCCTGATCCATGAAAAGAGTTTTTCGGGAAGGAGGTGAAGGAGATGAAGATGGAAGAGATCACATCAAGACTCAAGGAGATAGTGATGGACAGGCTGGATGTCGAAGAGGATCAGATCAAACCGGAGGCCTCCTTTGTGGAGGATCTCGGAGCCGATTCTCTTGATATCGTCGAGCTGATCATGGGGATCGAGGAAGAGTTCGATATCGAGATACCCGACGAGGACGCGGAGAAACTCACCAATGTCGGCGAAGCAATGGATTACATCAAGGGCAAACTGGGTGTTGAAGAGTAAACGAGAGAATAACAAGGGGTTTATGCGGGGAAAACCCGCATAAACCCCTAAACTCCGTTACCCGCTTCCCCAGCCGGGACAACGGGAACAGAAGGAGTGACACGATTTGAGAAGGGTTGTCATTACAGGGATGGGCGTAGTCTCCCCCATCGCCAATGGAAGGGAAGAATACTGGAGGTCACTGAAAGAGGGGAGGAACGGCGTCGGCAGCATTACCCTTTTCGACCCTGCCGATTACTCCGTCCGTATCGCCGCAGAAGTTCTGGATTTCGATCCGGAGAACTGGATGGAACGCAAGGAGGCAAGGAGGGCCGACCGGGTCATCCAGTTCGCTGTCGCTGCCTCCGATATGGCGGTCAGTGATGCCTCTCTGGATGTGGACAGCCTGGATCCAGATAGATTCGGAGTTTTTATCGGGAGTGGCGAAGGCGGCATCTCAACCATGTACGAAGGGATGAAGGTTCTTCTGGAGAAAGGGCCTTCCAGGGTGGGGCCTTTCTGCGTTCCCATGATGTTGAGCAACATGCCAGCCGCCTACGTGGCCATACGATTCGGAGCGAGAGGGCCTAACATCTGTGTCGTGACGGCCTGTGCCACTGCCACACATACCATGGGAGAGGCGTTCCATACGATCGTAAGGGATGACGCTGATATAATACTTGCCGGTGGGACCGAAGCGGCCATTACTCCTGTTGCTGTCGCGGGCTTTGCAGCCATGAAGGCCCTTTCGACGAGGAACGACGATCCTCTCCATGCTTCGAGGCCTTTTGATGCAGACAGGGACGGCTTCGTTATGGGCGAAGGGGCGGGAGTTCTTGTCTTTGAAGAACTGGAGCATGCCAAAAGGAGAGGGGCCAGGATCTTTGCGGAAGTCAAAGGTTTCGGTTCCACTTGCGATGCATATCACATCACTGCTCCCGACCCGGAAGGGAACGGTCCCGCAAAAGCAATGCTTCAGGCCGTTAACAAGGCCGGGTGGGAACTTGATGAGGTGGACCTTATCAACGCCCACGGTACATCGACCAGCCTGAACGATACCATGGAGTCCTCGGCGATCAACAGGGCTTTCGGAGAGCATGCCGGAAAGACCCTCGTCCATTCCACCAAATCAATGATCGGACATACCCTTGGAGCTGCAGGGGCGCTGGAGTCCATCGCCGCTATTCAGGCCATAGTAGAGGGGGTTGTTCACCCCACTGCCAACTGTGTCAATCCAGATCCGGAATGTCCCATAAACGTTGTACCGGACGGGAAACCTATCCAAAGGGAGGTCTCCAGGGTCCTCGTCAACAACTTTGGTTTTGGAGGCCATAACGGGGTTGCAGCGATTGAGAAGTACAGAGGTTAAAGTGGGCAGATCCTCCAGGACCAGGTCGAGGACCGAAGACAACCATAGCCCGGAGGTGCTTGAAAAGCTTCTGGCTTATAGATTCAGGGACGGACAGTTGCTGCTGGAAGCTCTGACCCACGCATCCTTTTCCAACGAGAACGGCCTCGGTTACTGCAACGAGAGACTGGAATTCCTGGGAGATGCCGTTCTAGAGCTCTGTGTGTCGGAGATACTCTACAAAAGATTCCCGGAAGCGACCGAAGGGGAACTATCTGCGAGAAGAGCATCGATCGTTTGTGAGGATACCCTGAGCGCCTGGGCGATCAAGGTAGGGATACCCTCCTTCCTGAGATTGGGCAGGGGGCTTTGTATGAGCGGCGGTCGCGAACAGCCCGTATTAAGCGCTGACGCGGCTGAAGCAGTGTTCGGAGCAGTGTTTATCGATGGAGGGTTTGAAGCGGCCCGAAGTGTGATAGAGCAGTTCCTGCTGAATTTCGTAGAACTTGAGGCCCCGGTTCCAAGGAATCCCAAAGCCGATCTTCAGGAGCTCATGGAGAAAAGGGGACTTGGAAAGCCTGACTACGAAGTTACTGAGCAGGTCGGTCCTCCTCACGCACCTGTCTTCAGGGTTAAAGTGACGAGCCTGGGAGAGATCCTTGGCACCGGGAACGGGAGGACCATCAGGGAGGCTGAAAGGAAGGCTGCTGAAAAGGCCCTGGAACAACTCTGCAGAAAATAATGCAACCGGTTGCATTATTCCCCCTCTCTGATAAAATCCTCTTGAGGGGATGGGTGCCTGAAAATGAGAGATATGGTCCTTAAAGGCGAGCTTAACAGGAAATTTAAAGAGGGTTGCGGGTCCCCAACGGGGTCTGCGCCCTTTTTTGTATGAAGGAGGTGGTCTCATGCTGAAAGAGAAAGCGAAAGTGATGAATGAACAGGACATGGAGAGGGCCCTCAAGAGGATGTCCCACGAGATCCTTGAAAGGAACAGGGGCCTGAGGGACATGATCCTGGTGGGTATCCAGAGAAGGGGAGTCTACCTTGTCAACCGACTGAGGGATATCTTCGTTGGACTGGAATCCCTGAAGGTTCCGACAGGGGTCCTGGATATCACACTCTACAGGGACGACCTGACCCTCCTGCATGACCAGCCGGTGGTCCACAGCACGGCCATACCAGAGGACGTGAACGCCCGAAGGATACTTCTCGTGGACGATGTGCTCTACACGGGACGCACGATCAGGGCCGCCCTGGATGCATTGATGGATCTTGGGCGACCCTCCTGGGTGCAGCTTGCGGTCCTTATAGACAGGGGGCATCGGGAACTGCCCATCCATCCCGATTATGTGGGTCGGAGCGTGCCAACATCAAGGAGTGAGGTCGTGGAGGTCCGGGTAAAGGAGCTGGACGGAACCGACGAGGTCGTTATATGCGAGAGGGAGGGGTTCTGACGAATGGAGTGGAGACATCGTCACGTTCTTGACCTTGACTCCTGGGACAGGTCAGAGCTCCAGCACATCCTTGAACAGACCCGGTCAATGGACGAACTTCTTGACAGGCCTATCAAGAAAGTCCCTGCCCTCAGGGGGAAACTGGTGGTTAACCTTTTCTTCGAGCCGTCAACAAGGACCAGGGTCTCCTTTGAGTTGGCGGAAAAATTCCTAAGCGCCGATGTGGTCAACTGGACTGCCTCCGGATCGAGCACTGGCAAGGGGGAGACCCTCAGGGATACTGCCTGGACCCTGGAAGCCATGGGAGCCGACGCGGTGGTAGTAAGGCACGGTGCAGTGGGCGCTGCGGATTACCTTGCGAGAAAAATGAGGAAGAGCGTTGTCTTTAACGGTGGTGACGGTGCACACGCGCATCCGACACAGGCCCTTCTCGATC
Organism: Synergistaceae bacterium; assembly: GCA_012729145.1. Lineage (GTDB taxonomy): Bacteria > Synergistota > Synergistia > Synergistales > Thermovirgaceae > 58-81. The sequence goes on from JAAYDT010000081.1 coordinate 57,438, forward strand.
TTTACACGGCATGGAAGAGGCTGGGAGATCTCAATGGCCGCAAACTGGCCATGATCGGTGATGTCCTCCATAGCCGTGTGGCCAGGAGCGATATTATCGCTTTCAGCAGAATGGGGGTAAAGGTCGAACTATCAGGTCCCCCGACCCTGATGCCCCGTGCACCAGAGGCCATGGGGGCCATTTTCCGCAAGGACCCGCATGATGCCGTAAGGGATGCCGACATTATCTATCTGCTGAGGATACAGCGTGAGAGGCAGGAAGAGGGAATGTTCCCCTCTCTGGATGAATATCACCAGTTCTTTGGTGCCGACAGCAGGCTCATGGAGTCGGCCAGCCCAGACGCCCTGGTGATGCATCCGGGTCCCATAAACCGGAGAGTGGAGATCTCAAGCGAGGTGGCAGACGGGCCGCAAAGCATGATCCTGGGCCAGGTACGGAGCGGCGTTGCACTAAGGATGGCCCTTCTCTTTGTATGTCTTGGAGGTGTAAGACAGTGAAGATCCTTCTCCGCAACGCCATTCTTTTCGACGGGGTCAGTCTTTCCGGGAAAGAAACGGACGTCTCTATCGACGGCAGCCTTATCGAAGCCATTGGAGACGCTGACCTCGGGCGGGATTTTGACGTCATTCACGACCTTTCCGGGAAGATCCTCTGCCCTGGTTTTATCGACCTTCACTGTCATCTCAGGGATCCCGGTCAGGAGTGGAGAGAGGATCTGTCTTCAGGTTCCTCGGCCGGGGCAGCTGGAGGTTTCACAACCCTTGTCTGCATGCCCAATACGGATCCTCCGCTGGACAGCCCAGCCCTGGTAAGTTATGTCCTGGAAAAGAGCGGAAGGTCCCCCGGTTCGAGGATCCTGCCTGCAGGATGCGTCAGCAGGGAGAGAAAGGGCAAGGTTCTGGCCGAGATGGGCAAGATGGCCAAGGCTGGTGCTGTTATCTTCACCGATGACGGAAACCCCGTGAGCGATACTGGACTCCTCAGACTTGCCCTCCAGTACAGCTCCTGGCTGGGCGTCAGGCTTATGGAGCATCCAGAGGAGAAGTCTCTGACCAAAGATGCACAGGTCAACGAGGGTATCTGTTCCTCCTTCTCGGGGCTCAAGGGGTGGCCATCGTCGGCGGAGGCCTCAGACATTTCCAGGGGCGTCTCTCTCTGCAGGGATACAGGGGTCCCCATTCACTTCACCCACGTCAGCGCGGAGGATTCTCTCCGTGTCCTCAGGGAGGCGAAAGCATCGAAGTTGCCCGTTACATTCGACGTTACCCCCCACCACCTCTGTCTTTCTGAAGAGAATGTCATCGAGGGAGGGTATGACAGTGTCTTCAAGGTCAATCCCCCCCTCAGGTCTCGCAGGGACAGGGATGCCCTGTGGGAAGCCCTCGCGGAAGGCACCGTCGATGCTATTGCGACGGACCATGCTCCCTGGCACATTGACGAGAAGGACCTGCCCTTCCAGGAGGCCTCTTTCGGGATAGCATCCCTGGAATGTGCCGTGGCTGCAGTTCTTACAGAATGGGAAGAACGGGGTAGACCCTGTTCCATGGGGAGGCTGCTTGGGCTCTTCACCTCCGGTCCTGCATCCATACTTCCAGGAGTGTGGGGTGGAGCAGGGGCAGGGCGTATCGAGGTGGGTCTGACAGCCGATCTTACCGTTCTGGACCCCGAACTCGAACAGATCGTCAATGTGGAGAAGTGGAAGAGCAAGGCCAGGCTGACCCCCTGGAATGGGAAACGGCTTAAGGGGTGGCCTGTGATGACAATGGTCGGAGGGAGAACTGTTCATCCCGTCGAGGAGACGGACAGGGGGTTGAGCTAGTGGATCGTTCCGTGGCTCCCATGAAAGGACCGCCGGCTGACAGGAGAGGGTCTCTCTTCTTCTCCCGGTCTCTTGGAGACCACTGTGTTCATATGGGGGTAGAACTCGAGGGTCTGACTCCAAAGGCGATACCTGGTCAGTTCTTCCTGATCAGGGAGAGAGGGGTTCTTGACCCTCTTCTTGGACGTCCCCTTGCCCTGGTGGCATCAAAAGGTAACGTCCTTGAATTCCTCTTCAGGATCTCCGGAAGGGGTACAGCCCGTCTGGCTTCGCTTCCTCCGGGCGCCGCCCTTGAATTGAGGGGGCCTTGCGGGAACGGATTTCCTGAACCTGTCGGGGATGAACTTGTTCTGGTAGCCGGTACGCTCGGGATCGCGCCCTTCATCGGCATTTCCTCCTTCTCTTCAGAAAAGGTCCGTATCACTGCGGTACTGGGAGTTCCAGGAAAGGGCTGGGAGAAATTCGTAGAATGGTGTTTGGAGAGGTTTCCGGGGATCCGGATCAACTCCGATGACGGCTCCATTGGAAGGCATGGAGATCCTGTGGAGGACACTCTCTCCTTTGTCGGACAGGGGCACGAGGTCTGGGGGTGCGGACCGGAAGCCATGCTGCGAGGGCTGGGCAGGGTTCATGAAAAGGGGTGCGAAAAACTCCTTGTCAGCCTGGAAAAGAGAATGGCCTGCGGGACCGGAGGATGCCTGGGTTGTTCAATCAGGACTGGCTCGGGAATGAAAAGGGTCTGTGTTGACGGTCCCGTCTTTGAATGGCGCGAGGTCTTCGGTGGCGCTCATGGAAAGTAGTCTCAGAACGAATGTTGGCGGCGTCAACCTTGAAACGCCCGTCATAGTGGCTTCCGGCGTCTGGCCCATGGATCCCCGCCTCTGGCCGGCAGGATCCATGGAGGGGGTCGGTGCAGTATGCAGCAAGGGGATGACCTTCGAACCAAGAGAGGGAAATCGGGGCTTCAGGATCATGGAGACCTATGCGGGGATTCTGAACAGCATCGGGCTTCAGAACTACGGGGTGGAGCATTTCATCGCCAAGGAACTGCCTCTTCTTGATAATTCCTGTAGACCTGTCATAGTGAATATAGCTTTTGAGACCCTGGAGGATCTCCGCAGAATACTTGAGAGGCTGAAGGTCTGCAGATCCATGGTAGGGGTGGTAGAGATGAACGTATCCTGCCCCAACGTTTCGAGGGGAGGGTTGTCATGGGGAGTTCACACCGAAAGTCTTGGGAACGCTGTTTCGATGGCAAGACAGGTCTGGGAAGGACCCTTGTGGGTAAAACTGTCCCCCCAGGTCCCATCGATGGGCGAATTTGCGAGGTTAAGCCAGGAGTGCGGAGCCCAGGCAGTGGTTGTCGGGAACACCTGGCTTGGTATGGCCATAGACAATGATCTGGAGAGGCCCTTCTTTGAGAACGTGTTTGCCGGACTTTCAGGGCCGGCGATATTCCCTCTGGCTCTCAGGGCGGTCTGGGAGGCTGCGGGAGCGGTGAATATCCCTGTTATTGGATGCGGTGGTATAGCAAGGCCCGGTGATGCCCTTTCCATGATACTTGCAGGTGCCTCCGCAGTCGAGGTCGGAACGGCTCTGTTCATTGATTCCGGCCTTCCCGCATCTATCTGCAGGGAACTGGAAGCGAACCTGACGAAAAAGGGACTTGCATCAGTGAGAGAACTGGTCGGGAGGGCCCGTAACGATCAAGGGGAAAATGGAGAAAAGTCCCGATGACGAGAAAAGATGGTCCGGGCTTGATCCTGGCCGTGGATGTGAAGAGGCCCGCCGAAGCCGAAAGGATCCTGGATCTCCTCAAGGAGAACCTCCGTTATGTAAAGATAGGCCCAAGGCTTTTCGCTGCGGGGGGGATGCAATTCGTAAGGCGAGTCATGAGGGCGGGGTTCAGGGTCTTCCTGGACCTGAAATTGCATGACATTCCTAACACCGTAGCAGAAGCGGTGGACCTTTTTGCCCGTAAAGGCATCTGGGCGCTGACCCTTCACGCTTCGGGAGGCGAAGAGATGCTCAGGGCCGCGGTATCAGCGAAGGCTGGTGTCGGTTCATCCTTGATGCTACTGGGTGTAACGGTCCTGACCAGTATGGACCAGATATCCCTTGACATGATATCTCCCGGGTCAGCGCTGCAAGGGACGATCCTGAGCCGGGCGCGGCTCTGTGAGGATTGCGGTCTTGAAGGTATAGTCTGTTCTCCGAGAGATCTTCCCCTCGTTGTCCCTCGTTCCACGGACAGGCTAGTCACGGTTGTCCCCGGGATCAGGGACGGTCAGGGAGTCCAGGACGACCAGAAGAGGACGGCCTCCCTGGAAGATGCGCTGCAGATGGGGGCAGACTACGTCGTTATCGGAAGACCCATCGTAAGGGCTCCATCGCCGTTGGACGCCATGTCCGCATATTCTGAACGTCTTGAGCGCTGGAGGGAAAATAATGGATATTAACCATCCGGTAAGCATCACAGCCCTTATGAAAGAGGCTGGAGCCCTGCAGGAAGGTCATTTTGCTCTCTCCTCCGGGCTTCACAGCGCCCACTACCTTCAATGCGCCCTTTTCCTGATGTACCCCGAGAATGCGGCCCTTGCCGGTTCCCTTCTTGCAGAAAAGCTCTCTGAACCTCGACCGTCTCTCGTTGTCTCTCCTGCTATGGGCGGGGTCATCATAGGACATGAGGTGGCCAGGAGTCTGGGCGTGCCCTTTATCTTTTGCGAAAGAGAGAAGGGTTCGATGAAACTTAGAAGATTTCCTTCCCCTGGCACTGCCAGATACGTCATCGTAGAAGATGTGGTCACCACGGGAAGATCGACGCTGGAGACAAAAGATCTGATGGATGGCCTTTCAGGGACTTCTTTTCTGGGTGCCGGGTGTATTGCCGACCGCAGCGGCGGCACGACCGGTCTGGGGTCGGATCTGGTTTCACTGGTCACTTTTGATTTCCCCAACTACAGCAGGGAGGATTGCCCCCTCTGCAGGGAGGGTGTTCCCCTTTCCGAGCCTGGCAGCCGGAGGCTTTCGCTCTGAGGCCGGGAAAGGTTTCGATCTGTCTTTACAGGGGGCATCTTGTTTGATGGAAAATGTATCCAGGAAAAAGGGACCCGGGGAGTGGTCGCGGGTCATTCTTCTGGCCCTGATAATGGTCATTATCCTTTTTGGGAGCAAATGTGAAGCTTTAGAGGTCTGGGTTACCAACCCCTGGCTTTCCATGCTGACCCGTTTCATAGGTGGAGTCCAGGTGACGGTCCAACCGGTGGTGACATGGGGGGAGAAGGGGGAGATGGTAAAGGCCCGAAAAATTCCTCCGACCGGAGCGGTCGTTATCACGCTGGACCCTGTGGAGGGGACGCGGCTTCTCGGAAAGGGTTTTGAAGGAAAATTCCAGGTCTTTTTTCTGTTCGACAGGATGCCATCAGTAACAGACGTGGACGAGAGCTTCATGGATCCTGCAGCCCTTCCCTTTATCGGGCTCCGGATACTTCAGATACTATCTTCCTGCAAGCCCGGAGAATACGACTATTTCCAGAGAAGGCTGGCCGAGTTTCAGGCCCGGCTCGACAGTACTGTGATCGTCGGGAGGAACATGATAGGAGAGAGCGCTATCCTTGATCTCTGCTGGAAGTACGGAAGATGGCTGCAGGCTGCTTCTGGCAGGACGGTAAGACCTCCTTCCCATGTCAAGGAGGAGTGGTCCCGTTCAGAAGCCATGAATGTTCTCGATACCGCCCTTGATGAAGCGAGAAGACAGGGCTGGATAGTTGCAGTGGACCCATGGACACCAGACGTGGTGAGGGAGAGGCTGGGGGAGAACCCCAGATACATAGAGCTCCCCCCTCCAAGGATGGAGGAAGACTTCATTCTCTTTCTTTATGACCAGTACCTGAGGATCTGGGACTTTCTTAGAAGGAACCCCTGAGATTTCAGTCAAAGGCCCTGAGGTGGTTCACGTCAGCGGAGGTAAAGGAACGGGTCCCGTTGTCGGTCCTGACAACGATCTCACCTTTTTCTCCCAGGGCCACTGCCTCTCCGGTCACCTCTCCTCCGTCAAAGACGACACGGACCTTTCTTCCCAGGGTGTCACATCTTGAGGAATATTCGGCAAGGGCTCTCCCGACCCCATTGTCCGACTCCAGTTCCCTTACAGCCCTGTTGAGGGCCCGGACCACGCCGGCGACGATCTCTCCCCTGTGAACTCTCCTGCCGATAATGGATGAAAGGGATGTGGCTTCAGCCCCGTCCCCGAGAGGCATTCCCCGGGAGTTGGCGTTGATCCCTATCCCTGTGACCGCGAAATGGACCAGACCTGGCTCACTGGATACTTCGGTAAGGATCCCGCAAAGCTTTGCTCCCTCCCAGAGGATGTCGTTGGGCCATTTAAGCTGGCACTTCACTCCAAAGATGTCCAGTATCGCATCCTGGACCGACATGGCCGACACCAGGCTGAGGACCTGGATAGACTCGGGAGGTAGTGCCGGGCGGATAACAACGGAGAAATAGATCCCGCCCTCCGGTGCCGAGACCCACTTTCTGCCAAGTCTTCCTCTTCCGGAGACCTGGTAACCGGTAGTTACTACAAGGCCTTCCCTGGCTCCCTTCCGCGCGAGGTCTTTTGCCTGTGTCTGGGTGGAGTCCAGGCTCTTCCAGTAGAGTACAGGATGCCCCCAGGGGCAGTCGAAAAGAACAGCCTCTATCCAGGAGGGTTCCAGGTCGTTGTCCGGTGAGGAGACGAACCTGTAACCCTTTACCGGGACGGAACTGATGGTGTATCCGTCTTCCCGGAGGGCCTTGACCGCCTTCCATACAGCCTGCCGGGAAAGGCCCAGGGATCTGCATACAGCTCCACCGGAAACTGTCTGTCCACCCGCGTCGATCAGCTCTTTCAGGACAGCCACCTTCGTGTTAAGGACGGGATCCATAGGCTTGAGTCTTGCCCCCTCGTTGAGGTTCACGTGATGATATAATGAAATGCCTGCAACTGTAAATGATAACACTCCCGGGCGATGATGACATTTGGAGGGGATCGACATGGCTCAGATGTCCATGACTACAGTAATGGAGGGACTTCACTCGCTTGCTTCCGAGTTGAAGGACAGCCTTTGACCCGGCCGTACTGTTTGCCGGGATCGAAAGACTGACGGAGGTCACATCCGATCCTGACTTCTGGACAGGTGAAGATCCCCAGTCCGTAACCAAGGAGCTGGCCCGTCTTCAGGCAAAGCTGGATTCCTGGAAAGATATCTCTGCAGAGTTGGATGAACTTCAGACCATGGTCGATCTCCTTAACGCAGAGGAAGACCCTGAGCTTGAAAGAGAGTTCCACGAACGGGCATCTCTTTTGGAGAAGAGGATCCACGACCTTCAGCTTCTTTTCCTTTTTGATGAGGAGTACGATGAATCCAACGCGATCCTGAGCATTCACCCCGGCGCGGGAGGCCACGATTCACAGGACTGGGCCGAGATGCTCCTCAGGATGTACCTTCGATGGGCCGAGGCGAAGGGTTTCAGAACACGGATCCTGGAGATGATCGAGGACGAGGAAGCCGGGATCAAGTCGGCAACGATCCATGTGGCTGGAGAATACGCTTACGGCTACCTGAAGACGGAAAGGGGTGTCCACAGGCTGGTAAGAATGTCCCCCTTTGACACGGCCAAGAGGAGACATACAAGCTTTGCCTCTCTAAATGTCTCACCGGAGCTGCCAGATGACGTGGAGATCGAGATCAACCCCGAGGATCTCAGGATCGATACCTATCGATCAGGGGGGGCCGGGGGGCAGCATGTGAACATGACCGATTCGGCAGTAAGGATCACCCATCTGTCGACGGGTATCGTCGTTAGCTGCCAGAACGAACGCTCACAGCACATGAACCGCCAGAGCGCCATGCAGGTACTCAGGGGACGTCTTTACGAAAGAATGCTGCAGGAAAGACAGGAGCAGATCAATGCCATTCAGGGAGAGAAGAAAGAGATCGGCTGGGGCAGCCAGATAAGATCCTATGTCCTACACCCATACACATTGGTGAAGGATCACCGCACAAACCTGGAAAAAGGCAGTGTTCAGGCAGTTCTGGACGGCGACATCGATGAATTCATCCTCGCCTTTCTCCGGTTCAGGAAGCACGGAAAGTGATCAATTCTCGGAGGTCTGTCGATGTCAATGAAGACGCTCATCCTTCTTCTGCTGGCTTTTAACCTTTTTTTTGCAGGCTCGGCCTGCCCCTCGGACTTTTCAGTTCCCGGGGGCACCCTTCCATCAGGATCACTCAGGGAGGGGGCGATAGGAGTTGCCTACACTGTCGTCAAGGGTAACGAGGTAGTTTCTTTCCCTGTTAAGGTGCTCAGCGTCATGCCCTCTGCCAGGAGCCCCCGCAACCTGATCCTGGTCAGGGCTTCAGGTCCCGTGATAGAAAATACCGGTGGCATAGCTGCAGGAATGAGCGGTAGCCCTGTCTTCATCGACGGCAAGCTGATAGGGGCTATCGGCTACGGGTGGAGTTTCAGCGAACACCAGATGGGGCTGGTGACCCCAATAGAGGATATGGCAGAGATATGGAACTGGCCCGACAGGGTCCCGTCCTTGAACCCTCCGGAGCTGAAGCTCGAAGATCCTTCCTCTGGGGATGTGAGACTACATGCAACGGTTTCATTTGACCAGCCTGGTAATGAGACAGAAGAAAAGGAAGCGAAAGAGCTTTCAGCTCCTCTGACCGGCAGCGGTTACAGCCCCAGGAGTGCGAAAAGGATCGAGGATGTGATCGGACATCCGGTGATCCTCCTCCCCGGGGGAGGAGGTGACCTGTCCCTTCCGGTCGAGTACGAACCTGTCCTCAGACCCGGTGAGGCCGTAAGTGTTCTTGTAGCCTGGGGGGATGTCTCCCTTGCTGCTACGGGTACCCTTACAGCGATATCGAAGGACGGCCGCTTCCTCGCCTTCGCACACCCGTTCACCAACCGGGGGGCTGTGGCCTTCCCCCTGGCAAGGGCCTGGATACACCAGGTTGTGCCAAGCCTGGATACGCCCTTCAAGATCGGAACACCGACCTCCATAGTGGGGATAGTGACCCAGGATCGTCCTCAGGGTATAGGTGGTTTTACAGGTCGGTTCGCACCCGTCATGGACATTTCCCTTAATTTCCGGGACGTGGATTCCGGTAAGGAGACCTTCAAGAGGTTCAAGACCGCCAGCGACCCCTTCATGATGACCAAGGTCATTCCTGAAATGGTAACCGGCCTTGTGGATAATGTCTGGGGCAGGATAGGCGAGGGGAGCGCCAAGATAAGCCTGAAGATCGAGGGAGGGAAGCTGGTCGACGGATGGCGGAGGACAAATATGTTCTTCTCCACCACGGACCTGGCAAAGACAATGTTCTCGGAGTTCACCGACCTGGTCAACGCTGTCTCCCTCAACCCTTTCTTCGAGATCATTCCCTTTGGGGTGCATATCGATGTTGAGGCAACGGCCGACCCCAGGGTGGTCCTCATTGAAGACGTTTCCCTTTCTCGCAAGGTCGTTCCCCCCGGAGGGAGTTTCGATGTGGAAATAACCCTTCGCCCCTACAGAAAGGAGCCGGTGGTCCACAAGATGACCCTCAAGGCGCCGGGGGACGCCCAGGGAGTATGTGAAGTGGTCGTCCGTGGAGGGGGTATTGAGGAACCGGACCAGGAGTCGATCCTCATGGGCTGGAGGACCATCAGAAGTCTCGATGAACTGCTGAAGGAATTCTCGGCCATGGAGACCAACGATGAAGTCGTGGCCGAAGTAAGGAGTTTCGGGCCGCCGAGGGAGGATCCTTCCTCTCTGGAGGCTGAGGAGGAGCTCCAGAGGAAACTCCGCAGCCAGAGAAAAGAGGAAAAGATCAGGGAAGGATCGTTCAAGAGCTACCGTTCCAACTATTATGTTGACGGTCTTCTTCGGAGGATGATCAGGGTGGTCCCTGAATAGGAGGGGTACGTTTGAACCTTCTCTCTTGGATCGGGAGGCAGACCATAGAGCTTTTCTCCACCTTGGGTTTCTTTTCCATTGTGGGCCTGAGGACATTTTCGGGTGTGTTCACAGGAACCTGGAGCAAGGAGGACCTTTTCGAGCAGCTCGAGAGGGTTGGCGTGGGATCGGTGCTGGTGGTTTCAATAACAAGCGCATTCACCGGAATGGTCCTTGCAGTCCAGACACTTGACCAGTTCGTTCGCTTCGGTGCCACCGGCTATATCGGAGGAGTGATCGCCCTGAGCATGGTCAGGGAGATGTCTCCGGTCCTTACAGGGTTGGTGGTAAGCGGAAGGATCGGAGCGGCCATGGCGGCCGAGATCGGATCTATGAAGGTGACGGAGCAGATCGACGCCCTCAGGACCTTCGGTCTCGATCCCCACGTTTTCGTCGGGGTTCCGAGACTTCTGGCAGGTCTCGTCATGTTGCCCATTCTTACGCTCTTCTCCTTTGTCATCGGGATCGGCGGAGGGTTCCTCTATGTTGCAGCTCATGGAGTGAACGCCCACCTTTTCAGGCGTTCCGTGGAGGCCCTTCTCGCTCCCTCCGATGTCTACGGCGGACTCCTTAAAGCCGCCGTTTTCGGTGTACTGATAACCCTTTCAGCCTGCGGACAAGGGTTCATGGCTGGTCAGGGAGCAAGAGGCGTCGGAACAGCGACGACGAAGGCGGTAGTTTGGGGAAATATGCTTATACTTGTATTTAACTACATCCTCTCCACCATTCTCTTTGGCGGCATCAAGGGGTGAGATCGTGGACCCGGTGATGAAGATGCAGGGGGTTTCGGTTTCATTTGACGGAAAGGAAGTCATAAGCGACGTGGAAATGACCCTTTTGGCCGGTGAGATAACCTGCCTTATGGGTCCCTCGGGGTGCGGCAAGACAACTACGCTGAAGGTTGCTTCGGGTCTCCTGAGACCAGTGAAAGGAAGCATTGAACTCCTCGGCAAGACGGTCGGACCCGAGACCGACGAGACGGATCTCATTGGCATCCGGAGGGAACTGGGTGTTGTCTTTCAGGGGGGGGCACTCTTCGATTCCATGTCGGTGGGTCAGAATATCGCTTTCCCCCTCAGGTACTGCAGGGGCATAGAAGACCCGGTCTCGATCTCGGAGATGGTCCTGGACATGCTTGATCACGTTGAACTGGGGGATGTGAGGGAGAAGTACCCCTCGGAGCTTTCCGGAGGAATGAGAAAGAGGGTCGCCATCGCAAGGTCCCTTGTCCACAGCCCCTCACTACTTCTTCTTGACGAACCTACTACCGGTCTCGACCCCACTACGGCCCGGCATATTGACCAGTTGGTAGTGGAGCTCTGCGGGAAATTCGGATTCAGTGTTCTTGTAGTTACACACGATATTACCTCCGCTCTCGGTATCGGGGACAGTCTTCTGCTGATGCACGAAGGCAGGATCACATGGAGAGGGAGCCCCGATGATTGGGCGAGGACCGACCATCCCGTGGTTAAAAAGTTCGCCGAAGGGATGGTATCCGTAGGGAGGACGGGAGGCAGAAAGCTATGAGCAGAGAGATGAGAGTCGGTGTTGTGGTCTTCATGGCAATTGTCTTTCTCGGTGCCCTGGTCTTTGTCAGCGGAGGGGCGCGTTTCCGCCAGTACGGATACTCGTTCGGCATTGTCTTTCCTGATGCCATGGGCCTTGATACAGGGGCGCCCATCCTTGTCTCAGGGGTCGAATCTGGAAAGGTGGACGGTATTGAGTTGTTGAAGGAGGGAGTCCTGGTAAAGGTTACTGTAAGAAGCCATGTTGTCGTTCCCTATGACAGCCGTTTTACAATAGACACCGGAGGGCTCCTGGGCGAACCCAGGGTCAAGGTGGTCCGGGGTGCTTCTCTTGAGAACATTTCCGAGGGGGATGTCGTATCGGGTACTATCCCGCCTGCTCTCGACGAGATCATGACCGACATCAAGACCAGTCTTGGCGGTGTCCAGGCTACCTTTTCCAACATAAACTCCTTCCTGGCAAAACTTTCCGATGCCGCAGGGGATTTCCAGGGTTTTTCCAGGGAGGCCAGGGACCAGGTGAAGAGGGCAGGCGATTCCCTTGCGGGCCTTACCGACAGTATCGATTCCGTTGTCCAGGAGAACAGAAGAGCCCTCTCGGAATCGCTGGATAATCTCTCTTTGATCCTTGAGAATCTGAAAGCCGTGGTTGACCAGTTCGATGAGGGAGGAACTTCGGGAAGGGACCTCCGGCAGATGGTGGTCAAGATCAAGGAAGCCGCCAGCAGCGTTGAGGAGCTGTCAAGGAAGGTCGAGGAAACCTTTTTCGACCGGGGCGGAGAAGTTCCGTCCAGGTTCCGGGAAGTAAGGGAAATAGTGGGAAAGGCCAACCGGATCATCTCCGATATCGAAGATCTGACTTTCGAGGGAAGGATCGGCCTCCATGGAGGTCTTTCAGGAAAATTCGAAAGCGATCCTTTGGCAGATATCTCGCTCTGGATAGGAAGTCGCTCCAGAAGAATGGGGTTTCTCCTGGGGGCCGAGGATATCGGCGGTGATCACGGTCTGACGGCCGCCCTGGGGCTCTCGGGGGAGGCATGGAGGTTCTGGGGGGGGGCCGTGCGCGGTTACCCCGGGGCGGGCCTGGTCTTCCTCCCCGCCGGGGTTCAAAGCCCCCTGTCCATTGCCGCCCAGTGGTGGAACGAAGATGGGGGAAGCTGGTCTCTGGAGGGAAGGTACGGTTTCAATGAAAGGTGGGGGGTCTTCTATCGATACCTCGAAAGGAACGACGACAGTGCCGGATCGGTCGGTATCTTCTACCGGTTCTGATAGAGTTGCAGCACCCCGGGGCCTTTTTATCACCTTCGAGGGTATAGACGGGTCAGGGAAGAGCACCCAGGCAGAATCTTCCTTTCGAAGCCTGATCGAAGAGCTGGGAGAGGAACGGCTGCTCAGGACCTTCGAGCCCGGTGGCTGGACCGGCGGAGAGACAATCAGGTCCGCCATTCTCAGGAGGGACCTAAAAAGCGTCTTTACGGAGACGTTTCTGTTCCTTGCCGACAGGACCGAGCACGTGGAAAGGGTCATAGAACCTGGCCTGACGTCGGGGAAGCTGGTCCTCTGCGAGAGGTTCTCCGACTCGACCCTTGCCTACCAGGTTTACGGCAAGGGCTTCCCCAGGGAGATCCTGGAGGAGATCAATGCACGGGCTGGTTTCCCCAGGCCCGATATCACGTTCTGGTTCGACGTTCCGGTACAGGAAGCTATCGAACGTATAGCCGCAAGGAAGGGTGTTCCCGACAGGTTCGAAAAGGACGGTGCCCTTCTTGACCGGATCAGGCTTGGTTACGAGACCATATGCAGCGAGGATCCGGAAAGGTTCATAAGGCTTGATGGTACCGCGAAGCCCGATCATCTCAACAGGACTGTGGTCACAAGGATCCTGGGCATGCTGAAGGAGAGTAGGGGGATTTCGCGAAGGATATCAAAGGACAAGGGGAGGGCCAGGGAGTGATCGAAGCAGGACTTCCAATGGATGAGGCTGTTCAGGACTTTATCGGGAGGGTCTCCTCAACGGCGGGTTCTGACGGAGCGCCCATTCCTGTAGCGGGGGTCATGCCCCTTTCTATGCATAACGATTTCGCCCTGGCCTGCGCAAGAAATATCATGTGCTTCTCCGGTACCGGGTGCGGGGTCTGCCAGGCCTGCAGCGGATGGTCGGGAAAGGAACATCCCGACATGCTCTTTTTCGGGAAACCCGAAGATGCTCCGGGGATAGAGGATTGCAGGAGGCTCTGGGAGGAGCTATCACTGAAACCCTTCTGCTCCAGAAAGAGGGTTGCTGTCATACACGCCGCTCACAGGCTCTCTCTCCCCGCTGCGAACAGTCTCCTCAAGATCGCCGAGGAAACACCACCGACGGGCGCCCTCGTTCTGTTGCTGGAGGAGAACGTAATGATATCCACCCTCAGAAGCAGGGTGCGGGTCTTTCAGTACCGGGAGCGTGATCCTTCATCAGGGACGGGGCAGCCTGTCCCCTCGGGATCAATTGAATTTGTGAAATGGGTCGGTAAGACAAGAAAGGAAGAACCGAAAGCCCTTGCAGCCGAGATACATGGCTGGGTAGAATATTTCCTTTCCAGGGAAGACCATTCAAGGGCCTCAGACCTGGACAATGTCCGGATCCTGGCGGAGAAGGGGAAATTGACAACTCCGATGATACAGGACCTGGCCCTGGCATGTCTTGAAGGAGAGGTGCAATTTGAAAAGCTTCTTGGTGATATTTGGTAAACCGCGCTACCTCGGACTGATCCGCGATGACGAGGCAGATCTGGCAAAGGGCATGGAGATAATAGTATCTTCCGCAAGAGGCGATGAGATGGGTATCGTCGCCGGGCCCATAACCATGGAGCAGGCCGAGTCCTATCGGACAGACCTCTCCATGAACGGGGCAGATGGCGCACCCCGAGGAGGAGAACCTGCATTCCAGGACGTCAAGTTGGTTCGTGAGGTAACTCCCGAGGATAGACAGGAAAGGATCTCACAGGAGGAAGAGGAGATCCGTGTGCTGGTGAAGGGGAGGGAGCTCCTTAAGGCCCACGATCTGGAGATGAAGCTGGTCGAGGTCGAATACCTGTTGGACAGGAAAAAGCTCTTTTTCTATTTCACGGCAGAACAGAGAGTGGATTTCAGGGCCTATGTCCGGGACCTGGCAAAGGAGTTCAAGACCAGGATAGAACTCCGCCAGATCGGGGTAAGGGATGAATCAAAGGTAGTGAAGGGCATGTCGCCTTGCGGAATGCCGTGCTGCTGCAGCTATTGGCTTAACCGTTTTGCGCCGATATGCATAAGGATGGTCAAGGAGCAGAACCTTGCCCTTAACCCGACCAAGATATCTGGAATATGCGGACGTTTAATGTGCTGCATGGGGTATGAGCACGACACCTACCGCGAGATCTGGAAGAACCTTCCCAGTCCAGGATCAAAGATTAAGACCCCCTCTGTCAACTACGTGGTCTCGGGGATCGATGTGGCCGCAAGAAGGGTCAGGGTCATATCGCCCGGGACCGGGGAGTTGCTTATTGATGTCGATGATTTCCAGGAATTCCGGGAAAAGGTGACAAGAGGCGAGATCTGGGAAAAGGAGGCGGAGCTGGCTTTGCCTCCTCCCGAGAACCTCTTCGAGGCTGGTATCGCCGAAGGGGTCCCTGAAGAGTGTGAAGACCGGACTGGTGATGGAACAATACAGCCAGTTGATGTCCAAAGAGAGAGTCGACAGGGGGAAAGGACATCGGCTCCTGAAGTGGCAAAAGTCCCTCACCGCCGGAGGAGAAAGAAGAAAAGCCCCGACAGTGGGAAGAAGGATGATCAGGAGGTTCGGTCCGAAGCCGAGGGAAAACAGGGAGCCGGGGACAACAAGGAACCTTCTTCAACACCTGCCAGGAGTAACGACAGGAGAAGGAGCAGGCGTCGAAGACCAAGGCCCCCCAGGGCCGGAGATAGCGGAAGCGGCAAATGAGATGCCCGATCCTGGAGGTGGTACGGTTTTGTTGAACAGACTGAGCGAACGTCTCGTTTCGGTGAGGGAGAGATGGGGTATTCCATCCTTCTTTTCCAGAGGTTCCATAGATGGATCCCTTTGGGAATCCCTTGAAGAAATGCTTATTACGGGTGATGTAGGGGTCGACATGACTGAGAGGATCATCGGATCCCTTCGCTCCCGAATCTCCAGAAGAAGCTCGGACAGAGATATCCTTAAAATGTTCTCCTCTGTTCTATGCGAAATGGTCTCGGAGGTGGAAGGAACAGGTCAGCCCATCCGATTTTTATCCGCTCCGACAGTAGTTCTGCTTGTCGGGGTGAATGGAAGCGGAAAGACGACCACAGCGGCAAAACTTTCCTGGAAGATAGGGCAGGAGGGCAGGAAAGCGGTCCTGGCCGCCGCCGACACCTTCCGCGCCGGGGCTGTGGAACAGCTCACGATATGGGGGGACAGAGCAGGTGTGCGGGTGGTTGCTCACGCCCCAGGCGGAGATCCCGGAGCTGTGGTGTTTGATGCCATAAGGGCCGTGGAGGCCGGAGGGCACGACTGCCTGATCGTAGACACTGCAGGAAGGCTTCATAACCGCAGCAACCTGATGGAGGAGATGTCCAAAATAGCCCGGATCATTGAAAAGAACTGTGAAGGGTGGCAAAGGGAAACTTTCCTGGTAATTGACGCCGTCTCGGGACAGAACGGTCTGAGACAAGTCGAGGCTTTTGGAAAGACTGTCCCGATCTCTGGCCTGATAGTGACGAAATACGACCATACTGCAAAGGGAGGAGTGATCCTCTCGGCCGGTCATCAGCTTGGGGTCCCCGTCCGTTACGTCGGTATTGGAGAGGCGATGGAAGATCTGGTCCTCTTCAGGCCAGAGGAGTTCGTCGACGCTCTCCTGGAGAGCAACGATAGGGAGGCCTGAGAGGATGCAACCTGCCGTAGTCAGGATCACGGGAGTTCTGCATCCGGACCCCGGCTGGCTTGAATGGACAACAGGTGTCCTTTCTCGGGAATGGGGACCCGTAGCGAGGCGCAGCGAGACCCTTCCCTTCGATCATACCGATTATTACAAGAGTATTTCCCCGGTCCTGTTCAGGACCTTTTTGTCCTTTCAGGGTCTTTCAGGGGCCGGCGACCTTGCGGACTGGAAGCTTTTCGCCTGCTCCGTAGAAAGGATGAGCGGAAGTGATCGCAGGGTGAATATCGATCCCGGTTACGTTAACGGTTCGCGCCTTGTCCTTGCTTCAACAAAAGACCACGCTCACAGGATATATCTCCGGGACGGGATCTTCGCGGAGGTAACGATGCGGTATATGAGAAAGAGATGGGTCCCTTTCGACTGTACCTTCCCTGATTTCTCCAGTGGGGTGTACGATAGGTTCCTGGATGAAGCAAGGACTGACTGGCTCAGCTGGACATCTTCTCTCGGGGGGAGCTGGATTACTTGATCGAAAGGTACTGCACCGACGAAATGGAGCATCTCTGGTCTCTGGAGAACCGTTTCCGGACCTGGCTTGAAGTCGAATTGGCCGCATGCAGGGCCTGGGCGGAGGAGGGCGCGATCCCCGAGGGAGCTCTCAGGAACATTCTCGAAAAGGCAGATATCGACATGGAGAGGATAAGGGTGATCGAGGACACTGTCCATCACGATATGATAGCCTTTGTTTCATCCGTGGCAGAGAAGGTCGGACCCGACGGAAGGTATATCCACCTCGGACTGACCAGCAGTGACGTGATAGACACTTCCTCCTCGCTTCTTCTGGTCAGGTCGATCAGACTGCTCCTGGATGAACTTGAGATGCTCTCCGGGGAGATCCTGTCCATGGCAGCCAGATACAGGCTCACGCCCTGCATTGGAAGGACCCACGGTGTCCACGCGGAGCCCATTTCTTTCGGGTTCAAGCTTCTTAACTGGTACGAAGAACTTTGCAGGGACCGGGACCGTCTTGTTGCGGCAATGGAAGTGACAGGGGTGGGGAAGATCTCTGGAGCTGTCGGGACCTATGCGCACTGCCCCCCGATGATCGAGGAGAGGGTATGCGATCTCCTGGGGTTGACCCGGGCAAGGGTGTCAACCCAGATCCTTCAGCGGGACCGCCACGCCCAGGTCGTATGCGCCGTCGCCATCCTGGGGTCAGGGCTCGAAAGGATCGCCCAGGAGATACGGCATCTCCAGAGGACAGAGGTTCTTGAAGTTCTTGAACCGTTCTCAAGTGGACAGAAGGGTTCATCGGCCATGCCACACAAGAAGAACCCCGTTGTGTGTGAGAGGATCTGTGGAATGGCAAGGCTTCTCAGGAGCTACTCCCTTGCATCCCTTGAGAACATCCCCCTCTGGCATGAGAGGGATATCAGCCACTCCTCCGTAGAAAGGGTCATATGGCCGGACGTGTTCAACCTGTGCCATTACATGCTCAAGAAGACCCGGGAGGTAGTGGAGGGAATGACCGTCCTGGATGAAGTGATGAAAAGGAATCTTGACCTCTCGAAAGGGCTTGTATTCAGCCAGCGGGTTCTCCTGGGGCTGGTGGAGAAGGGCTTCTCCCGGGAGGATGCCTATGCTATTGTTCAGGGTGCGGCCATGCAGTGCTGGGACCAGGACAGATCTTTTCTGGAAGTGCTGGAGGATGACCCACGCGTCGCAGGGGCCTTCAAGGGGGAGGAGTTGCATTCGCTCTTCGACACCGAATACTATCTCCGGTTCATCGACGGAATCTTCGAGAGGTTCCCTGTAAAGGACCCCTCCTTCACGAAGGAACAAGCGACGAGAAAGGAGAGGTATGAATGAACAAGCCCGAAAGAAATATGGCTCTTGAACTGGTCAGGGCAACAGAAGCAGCAGCGATGGCTGCCGGGCGCTGGATGGGAAGGGGTGACCGCAACGCCTCGGACAATGCTGCCGTCAATGGTATGCGATACATGCTAAACACAATAGAGATGAACGGCACGATCATTATCGGAGAAGGAGAAAAGGACGAGGCTCCCATGCTCTTTAACGGTGAGAAGCTTGGGACTGGGAATAACCCCGAGGTGGATATCGCTGTCGATCCCATCGACGGCACCAGGCTGCTCTCTCTCGGGAGGCCCAATGCCGTGAGCGTTGTCGCCCTTTCTGAACGGAACACCATGTTCGACCCAAAGCACATCTTCTATATGAACAAGATCGCGGTAGGACCTTCCGCAGCCGGTGTGATAGACATCGAGGCCCCTGTCTACGAAAACCTCTCCAGGGTGGCCAAGGCTCTAGACAAGGCTGTGGAGGACGTGACAGTGGTCGTTCTTGACAGACCCAGGCATGAACAGCTGATCTCCGAGATCAGGGAGGCGGGGTCAAGGATCCGGCTGATATCGGATGGGGATATCGCCGGAGCGCTGATGACCTGCAAGAACGGAAGCGGTATTGATCTCCTGATGGGCGTCGGGGGGTCGCCCGAGGCTGTTATCAGCGCCTGCGCCCTGAAGTGCGTCGGGGGCACCATGGAGTGCAAACTATGGCCAAGGAACACTGAGGAGGCTGCCAGGTGCAGGGAACTGGGTATGGACCTCAACGCCGTTCTATCCCTTGACGACCTGGTCTCCTCCGACAACGTCTTCTTCGCCGCTACCGGTGTTACAGACGGGGAGATGCTCAAGGGAGTAAGGTACGAGGGAGACAGGATCGTGACCAACTCGATCGTAATGCGTTCCAAGAGCGGGACCATAAGGTACATTGATGCGATCCACAGCCTCAGGAAACTAGATCTGATCAGCAGTATAGATTACGGGCCGAGATTCGAATAGGGGTGGTCCATCGGTCGGCAAGACGCACAGGGTCCTTAAGCGGGCCCTGTACCTGGAATGACTATGTGGTGGTCCGGCCGCCCCAGTGTACGGAAGCCACTGCCGCCTGACCCACGGAGATGCATTCGTCGTTGGGAGACAGGGCATGATGGATGAGGGGCCTTAGTCCCCTCCTTTCAAGAAGGGGGATCGCCAGGCTGAGCAGCCTTCTGTTCTGCCAAACCCCACCGGAAAGGACCGTTTCCCTGACTCCCGTTCTCCTGGAGATCTCAAGGGCGATATCAGAGATAGCCTCTGCAAGGCCGAAGTGAAAAGCCGATGATGTCCTGGCGGCACCCAGACGGAGGCCTTCCAGCAGGATCCATCGAACAGCAGGCTCCCAATCGAGGATCATCTTTCCGTTCTGTTCCCTTATCCCGAAAGGGGCTGGACGGGATCCCCCCCTGGCCGAAGACTCGAGCTCCATGGCAGCCTGACCCTCGTAAGAGATGACATCCCTTATCCCCAGTACGGCCGCGACCGCATCGAACAGCCTTCCGCAGGAGGATGTGACCGGAGCCTTATCCAGGGTTGAAAGAATGCTGCCGAAAAGGTGGCTGTGGGTGGGCCATATCTCTCCTGCAAGTCTTTCAGCATCACCTGGGCCCAGGGCTTTCTCCATAAGGGCCAGGGCAAAACGCCAAGGTTCGAGGACTGCCCTGTCGCCGCCTGGAAGGGGCGCCTCCCTGAAGTGACCCACCCGGGTGAACGAACTTATGTCGCCGAGAAGGAACTCTCCCCCCCAGATATTCCTGTCGCTTCCCAGTCCCGTCCCGTCCAAAATGATCCCCAGAACCGTTCCTTCGTGCCCGTTCTCGACAAGACATGCCGCCATGTGTGCGTGATGGTGCTGGACCAGGAGGGTGTCCTCCGGTTTTCCCATCACTTTTTGGGCGATGTCGGTACATGCGTAGGAGGGGTGCAGGTCCGCGGCCAAAAGGTTGGGTCTCAGTCCGAAAAGCCTGATAAAATGCCTCAGGGCCTTCTCATAGTAGACGGCTGTATCGAGCTGCTTCAGGTCTCCGATGTATTGTCCCGGGAGTATGGTCCTCCCCCTGCCAAGAGAAAAGGTGGATCTCATCTCCGCTCCGGCCGCCAGGACCCTGGGCATATCCCTTCGGACCATTATCGGGTGGGGAACGTAACCGCGCCCACGACGGACCAGGATGGTCCTCTTCCCGGAAGGCGCGATCACCGTATCGTCTATCTTCATGATAATTGGCCTGTCGTGAACAAGGAAGAGGTCCGCGATACCCTTCAGCTTTTCAATGACCTCTCCGTTCTCCGAGATAAGGGGCTCGTCGCTCAGATTGGCGCTGGTCATTACCAGAAGCGGGATCTCCTCCATAATAAGGTGGTGGATGGGAGTATAGGGAAGCATGATCCCGAGGGAGTTCTGGTAAGGTGCCACGTGGTCCGATACCCCCGAAAGCGATCTGCGGGGGCAGATGACGATGGGCCGCCTTGGGGAGTTGAGGATCTGCCTTGAGAAGTGGGAGAGTTTCACGATACTTTCAGCTGCTTTCTCATTCCTTGCCATCAGAGCAAAGGGTTTGGCCGGTCTCTTCTTCCTCTTTCTAAGTTCAAGGACCGGAAGATCTTGGGGGAGACACGCAATGTGAAAGCCCCCGAGCCCCTTTAGTGCGACGATGCCTCCCGATGTCAGGGACCTTATCGCTTCAAGAAGCGCTTCTTCTCCTTGTGCCAACAGGGAGCCTTCACAGGAGGCAAGGGAAAGACAGGGGCCGCACTTTTCACAAGCAACAGGCTGGGCGTGGAAGCGGCGATCGTCCGGGTCGGAGTATTCAAGGCTACACTCTCCGCAGAGAGGGAAACCGGACATGGAAGTAAGGGGCCTGTCATAGGGGAGGCCCTCGATGATCGTGAACCTGGGGCCACAGTTTGTGCAGTTGATGAAGGGATAACGGAATCTCCTGTTCCCAGGGTCCCGCAACTCCGCAAGACAGTCGCTGCAGGTTGCAATGTCCGGAGGTATGAGGGCATATTCCCCTCCCGAACCGTGACTGTCGAGGATCTCAAAGGGCCTTTTCCGGATGTCGTCGATCCTTTCGTCGAGAACGATCGTGATTGACTGAATGTGGCCCAGGGTGGGACAATCCGTCTGCAGGCGTTCTATGTAGGAATCGATCCCTTCGGGGTCTCCATACAGGTCAATTACGACACCGGCTGTTGTGTTCCTTACGGAACCCCCAAGACCGATCTCGCCTGAAAGCCTGCTGCAGAAGGGGCGGAACCCGATCCCCTGGACCACTCCGGTTACTTGAAGTCTGACATGTCTTATCAATTCTTACCTCCGGTCTCCGGGAATTGTAATGCCCAGCCGACAGAGGCTCAAGCCCCTGTTCCGGTGAAGGTGCCGGAAAGGCTATCCGCAACGAACAGGAAAGGAGCATTGAACCCTATGGACCTGACCAAAGCCCATGCACTGGATGCCAAGGAGATCCTTGCTGCTCTTGATGTCGACCCGGAAAAAGGTCTTGACGACCTGAGAGTGGAAGAGCTTATAGAGCGGTACGGTCCTAACCAGATCAACCCTGAAGAACCTGAACCATGGTGGAAGAACCTGCTTCGGCAGTTCATGACCCCCATGATCTATCTATTGACAGGAGCTTCCCTGATAAGCCTTGTCATGAAGGAGACCCTCGATGCTTTTGCTATCCTTGTCGTCATTCTGATCAACGGAGGTATCGGTTTCGTAACCGAGTTCAGGGCGGAAAAGGCTCTTATGGCTCTAAAGGCGATGATCTCCCCCACAGCAGTCGCTCTTCGGGGAGGTGTGATCAGGACCGTAAGTGCCGCAAGTCTTGTTCCGGGTGACATCATTCTTCTTGAGGCGGGGGATGTAGTGCCAGCAGATGCCCGTGTTTTTGAACAGTATAACCTGGGGGTCGATGAAGCCGCCCTGACGGGAGAATCTCTCCCCGTAGACAAGACAGGAGAGATCTTGCCTGTGGGAACGGAACTTGCCGACAGGAAGAACTGTCTCTTCTCGGGAACCGCAGTGGTGAGAGGTTCGGGGAGGGCGGTGGTCTTCGGGACCGGAATGGGGACCGAGATAGGCAGGATCAGTTCCATGCTCTCTACGGTAAGCAAGTCGGCCACTCCTCTGGAAGAACGCCTGGCAAGACTTAGTGGCCTCCTGATAAGAATGGTCATAGGCATAGCGATCCTGGTGACCGGCCTCGGGGTCCTCCAGGGCAGGGGGATCGTACGTATGATCGAGACGGGAATAGCCCTGGCGGTCGCGGCCGTGCCGGAGGGGCTCCCTTTCGTAGCCACAATGACCCTCGCCATCGGTGTGCACAGGATGGCGAAGAGAAACGCCCTCGTCAGGAACCTGGCATCGGTGGAGACTCTGGGTTCAACTACTGTGATCTGCACCGACAAGACCGGGACCCTCACGATGAACGACATGGCCGTGAGGTCCATGGTCCCTGCCCACCCGGAGTGTGAGGATCTGCTCCTGAGGGTTTCCGTCCTTTGCAACAAGGCCCACCTCGAAGAGGATTCCCAGGTTGGAGATCCCATGGAGGTGGCTCTGCTCAGATCCGCTCTCTCTAGAGGTATTGACATAGGCGCTACGAGGAGAGCGACACCCATTATCGGGGAGGAGCCCTTTGATTCCCAGACCATGAGAATGATCACATGGCACAGGGATGGGGTCGCGGCCAAGGGAGCCCCGGAAAGGATACTCCAGATGTGCAGGAAGGTCTGGTCAAAAAACGGGCTTGTCACCTTCAGTGAAGAGTACAGGAGAGAGTGGATGGAAAGGATCGAGGCTATGGCGGCACAGGGAATGAGGACCCTGGCTTTCGCCTGGGGGGATGATGAGGGGGATCTTTCCTTCCTGGGAGTTGCCGGGATCTTCGATCCGCCCAGACCTGAGGTTAGAGATTCGGTAAGGTCCTGTATCGATGCAGGCATCCATGTAATCATGGTAACGGGGGACCATCTCGTCACTGCCAGGTCCATCGCTGCTGAAGTCGGAATACTTGGTCAAGGGGGGAGCAAGGCCCTTTCCGGTTCTGAACTGGCTGAGATGGAGGAGGGAGCGATCGCTTCACAGGCAAGAGAGATCGCCGTCGTTGCAAGGGTGGCCCCGGAGCACAAGCTCAGGATAGTTAGATCGCTCCAGGCCTCCGGTGAGGTAGTCGCAATGACGGGTGACGGCGTCAACGACGCGGTGGCTCTCAAACAGGCCGATGTCGGGATAGCCATGGGTATCCAGGGGACCGAGGTCAGCAAGGAGGCCTCCGATATAATCCTGCAGGATGACCGTTTCTCAACTATAGTGACGGCCATCGGAGAGGGAAGGAAGATCTTCGACAACATAAGGAAATCAGTGCTCTTCCTTCTGTGTTGCAATCTGAGCGAGGTGATCACCGTCCTGGGTGGTATTGCACTGGGCCTCCCGTCTATCCTTCTCCCTCTCCAGATACTATGGATCAACCTTGTTACAGACGTGGCCCCGGCTCTCGCCCTTGCCCTGGATCCTGCAGAACCGGACGTAATGAGCAGACCTCCCAAGAAAAGACAGGAGGATATCCTCACAAGGTGGCATATGGCTAACATCGTCTTTTACGGTCTTGTAATATCTCTGGGGGTCTTTGCGGCCTACGCTTTCTCCGTTCGCCTTCATCCCGGTGATCCTGCCCGGGCTACGGAAATATGCTTCCATACCCTGGTCTTCGCGCAGCTCTTCTTTGTCTTCAATGTAAGGAACCGATCACTGCTGGGCGATCCGGGGCAGATTTTTGCAAATCCCTGGCTTCTGGCGGGTGTCGGTTTTTCCGCTCTCCTTCAGTTCAATATCAGTCACGTTCCCATAATGCAGGAAGTGCTGGATATCGTTCCTCTTTCGGTCACAGAGTGGGGTATCGTTATTGCCAGCGCACTTCTCCCTACCCTGGTCGCACAGGCGAGAAAAGTTCTCCGGAACGGAATGGTGGGATGAACTGGCAATGAAGGCTGTGGTGGGGATCAGCGGAGGAATGGACAGTACAGCAGCTGCGGCGATAATGCTGGACAGGGGTTTCGAAGTTATCGGGGTCCATCTTCGCTTTTTCTGTTCAGGAGAAGCAGAAAAGAGAATAGAGAGGATCGCTTCGGAACTGGGGATAAGTATCCTCTCGCTTGATGTGGAGAGCCTCTTCAACTGTAAGGTCCGGCGCCCTTTTTTCGATGATCTCAGAAAGGGGTTCACCCCCAACCCCTGCGTGATCTGCAACGAGCAGGTGAAGTTCGTCTCACTTGTGTCCGTAGCCCGGGACCTTGGAGCGGAATTGGTCGCAACAGGGCACTATGCAAGGATATCGTCAGGCCTCGACGAAGGCGCTGCCCTGTTAAGGGGTGTCGATCCCGAGAAGGACCAGAGCTACATGCTTTACAGGATACCTGTGACCATTCTGGAAAAGACTTGTTTCCCTCTTGGCGGGATCACCAAGAGGGAAGTACGGGCGTTTTGCGAAGAACGCTTCCCGGGACTGTTCGAAGGCGTAGGCGAGAGCAAGGATATATGTTTCATTCCAGGAAGAAAGCTAGAAGAGACCGTCGAACTTAACGCAGGTCCATTCATCCCGGGCAGGATCGTGACAACTTCCGGAGAGGAACTGGGATACCATAGAGGCTTGTACAGGTACACCATTGGACAGAGAAAGGGGCTATCCCTCTCCGGCGGTCCCTGGTTCGTGGTGGAAAAGAGGATGTCTCTCAATGAACTTGTGGTAGGAAGACAGGGGGATCTCGTGGTTGAAGAGGTTTTTTGCAGCGACCCCGTATGGCACGTGGAACCCGTTGCGGGAGAAAGGCTCAATGGATGTCAACGTTACCGGTGCAGACCATATCCCTGTATTCTGGAGCAGGTAGACGACCGATCCTTTTCCTGTCGTTTTACTGAAGGAGTGAGCGGGGTAGCCCCAGGGCAGTCCCTCGTGCTTTATTATAATGACAGGGTATACGGTGGTGGTATCATTGAGAGAGCGGAGAAAGGGGGGCCACCAGGCCATGAAGACCATCGATAATCTCTTGCCGGCGGAGCATCTTAGAAAGAGGACCGATCCGGGATCACTGGGTTTTGAGACGACCCTTGATGTCCCCTGCCTGGAAGACCTGATCGGCCAGGAGAGAGCAGTGCAGGCAATGACCTTCGGAATGGGGATCAAGAACAGAGGTTATAACATTTTCGTCGTCGGAGACCATGGTAGCGGCCGAACAACCTATTCCCTGGAGAGGTTACAGGACCAGGCCGATTCCGAGCCGGCCCCCAGGGACTACATCTATGCCTTCAACTTCAGTAACCCCGAAGAGCCACTTGCCATAGATCTTCCTACTGGCCAGGCCAAAGAACTGGCCTCACACCTGGAAGAACTGGTTGAAGAGCTCAAGAGCACTCTCAGCAAGGCCTTCGAGAACAGCCAGTATGAAGATGCAAAGGCTCAGCTGGTGAAGGATTTCCAGGAGCAGGTGAACCGCATCATGGAGGAGCTGAGATCCTGGGCGAAAGAGAAGGGGTTCGTTATCAAGAGGACTCCCCAGGGTTTCGTGAATATCCCCATGATCCTGAAGGGACAGGAGAAATCCGATGAAGGTGGCAAGGTCAAAGAGTCTGAGGAGAGCGTAGCCCAGGAGCAGGAGACTGAGCCCGATCCCTCTTCTTCCGAAGCTCCGTCGAACGGCAGGGAAGAGATGAAGGAGATGATGCAGGAGGACTTCGAGTCTCTTTCGGAGGACCAGAAAAAGGCCTTGCAGGAGATCTCCGAGGAAATATCCCAAAGGACCCTTGAAGTTCTCAGGAAGATCAGGGATCTTGAGAAATCCTTGAAGGAGAGGATCAAGGAACTCGAATCGGAGATTTCTCGAGCCGCCATTGCCCCCTACCTTCAGGAGACCAGAGAAAAGTTCGGCAGAGAAGGCAAGATAGGGGAGTGGGTTGACGCCCTTTCCGAGGACATTATCTCCAATTTCAACATGTTCATAGCCGCTGCAAGGGATGAAGGCGCCGATGTGGATTTTTCCAGGTACCTGGTCAACATTTTCGTGACCAACGATCCCGAAGGAGGGGCTCCAGTAGTCTGGGAGACCAACCCCACCTACTACAATCTTTGCGGCAAGGTCGAGTACGAGAGCCGGCAGGGCATGCTGACCACCGACTTCCGAAAGATCATCTCCGGGGTCATCCACAGGGCCAACGGTGGCTATCTTGTCCTGCAGGCCGAAGAGATCCTGCGGAACTTCATGTCCTGGGATGCCCTCAAGAGAGTCCTCAGAACAGGAGAACTGGTGATAGAGAACCTGGGGGAACAGCTGGGAGTGATACCCGTCTCCTCCCTGAGACCGGAAGCCATACCTGTCGATCTCAAGGTTGTCATGATAGGGACGAGATACCTCTATCATCTTCTCCTGATATACGACCCCGAGTTCCAGAAGCTTTTCAAGATCAAGGCAGATTTCGACACCGATATGCCGAGGGATCCTGAGACCGAAAAACAGATGGCCTGTTTCGTCGCGGGCTACGCCAAGAAGGAAGATCTCCTTCCCTTTTCTTCCGATGCGGTGGCGGAGTTGATTGAGTGGTCCGCCCGGCTTTCGGGGGACAGCGAAAGGATGTCCACCCAGTTCAACAGGATCGCAGAGCTTGTCGTCGAGTCTTCCGCATGGGCTTCCCAGGCAAAGCTGGATGTAGCAGGAGCCGGACAGGTCCGGAGGGCCCTGAAGGAGAAGATCTTCAGGACGAACCTCGTGGAGGAGAAGATCAGGAGGGCCTTTGAGCAGGATTCGATCAGGATACTGACCGAGGGAGAAGTGGTAGGACAGATCAACGGCCTCACCGTTGTGGACATGAGAGACCACATGTTCGGACATCCTGTGAGGATCACTGCCAACGTCTACATGGGTGCCGAGGGTATAGTCAACATCGAAAGGGAGGTCAAGATGACAGGCCCGATCCACAACAAGGGCCTTATGATCCTTGGCAGCTACCTGGGAAGGATGTTTGCCAGGGATTTCCCCCTCTCCCTTACGGCCAGGATCACCTTTGAGCAAACCTACGGGGGAATAGAGGGGGATAGTGCCTCTTCGACGGAACTATACTGCATCCTTTCAGCCCTTGCGGATCTTCCCCTTAAGCAGGGTGTGGCCGTCACCGGTTCGGTCGACCAGCATGGGAACATACAGCCCATTGGAGGCGTCAACGAGAAGATAGAAGGTTTCTTTGAATACTGTCGTTTGAGGGGACTTACGGGGGACCAGGGGGTCATTATCCCGAAACAGAACGTAAGGAACCTGATGCTCGTTCACGATGTATCCGATGCTGTAAAGGCGGGGAAGTTCAACATATGGGCCATTTCTTCCATTGATGAGGGTCTTCTGATCCTTACGGGGACAGAGCCCGGAAAGATGGCAGAGAAGGGTGGATACACCCCGGGAAGCATCTATTCCAGGGTCTACACCAAACTTAAGGGTTGGTACGAGAAAGCCTCGAAACAGAAGAACAACTCGAAGGCCGGGAAGAGAAAGCCCGAAGAGGATCACGATGATCAGAGCGAAGATGACGATGAACACGGCGGCGGGACCGGGGAATGAGGGTTTTCGCCAGGCCTACAGGGACCATTGTCAGGTCCTGCCTTGACGACCTGGAGATGACCTGGAGACAGGGGGAGAGAGTTCACCCCCCCTGCTCGGACGAACCCCTCGACGGACTTGTCCTCACCATACTCTCACAGAACACCAATGACCGGAACCGGGACAGGGCCTTCGCTTCCCTGAAGGCCCGATTCCCCTCGTGGGGGGAGGTCGCCGCTGCTCCGTTGCAGGATATTGCCGACACGATCAGGTCCGGAGGAATAGCCAACATCAAGGCCCAGAGGATCCTTCAGGTACTGGAAAGGGTCCGTTCCAGCTTCGGTACCTATTCCCTGCAGGCCATGCATGAATGGGAGACGGGAAGGATCCGTGAATTCCTTGCGGGTACTCCCGGGGTGGGCGCAAAGACCATCGCCTGCGTCCTGCTCTTCGATCTGGGCCGGCCGGCCTTCCCGGTTGACACTCATGTGGCAAGGGTATCAAGAAGGCTGGGTTGGGCCGATGCCTCCATGGTCCCCGAAGTGATACAGGATCTCATGGAGGAGATTGTTCCCCCAAGACGTTACCTTGAGGCCCACCTGAACATGATCACCCACGGAAGAAATCTATGTACCGCGAGGAAGGCCCTCTGCAACGAATGCCCCCTGAGTGACCGTTGTCCCTTCCCGGAAGGAAGGTCGGCGATCTGATGGGTCCTCCCTTCGTTGTCTCCTGCGTCCCATGCTCCTCTTATGACAGGGAGGTCGTGGAGACTGCGGTAAGAGAAGCCCTTCGGCTCTGCGGTTCATTCCCTCCCCTTGTCGCTCCCGTCATTGTCAAGGCCAACCTTCTCTCTCCCAGCGACCCCTCCAGGGCTGTAACGACCCACCCTGAGATCCTGAGAGCCCTCTCAATGGAGCTGATCCTGGCGGGATGTCCCGACGTAATGATCGGAGACAACCCCGGTTATATTTTCCGTCACCAGGAGGCAGAACTGTTCCGGAAGACTGGAGTGGAGGAGATCTGCCGTGAGATCCCCGCCAGGTTCGGACTTCTGTCCAGGGGCGGTTTTGCTGAGGTCAGCCCCCCAAACCCCGGAAAGCTGGAAACGCTGCGATTTTCGGCTGAACTTCTCAAGGCTTCCTGTGTGATCGGTGTTTCGAAGCTCAAGACCCATGTGGAGACAGAGATCACAGGAGCCATCAAGAACATGTTCGGAGCTGCCGATACCGATACCAGGAAGAGGGCCCACGGGGCAAGGTCTCGGAACTTCCTTCCCGAGGCTATCGTGGACATCTTTTCGGTCAGGGTCCCCGACATGTTTGTCCTGGATGCAGTGGAAGGAATGGAGGGTTATGGACCCTCCCACGGAAGGGCAAGAAGGGTAGGCTGGGTCGCAGCCTCCCTCAACGGTCTTGCCCTTGATTTTGTCCAGGCCGTTATCATGGGTTTCAGCGATCCCCTGTCGATCCCTCTTCTGTCAGTAGCTTCGGGAAGGATCGATGGTCCCCAGAAGAGGGATGATATCGAACTGAGGGGTGCCCGTTGGGAGGAACTGCCCTGCAGGGGTTTCAAGAGAGCGCCTTCAGCGGTGAGAATGATACCATCCTTTCTCCGGGGAGCGGCCCATCAGTTGGTAAGCCTGAAACCGGTACTGGAAAGTGGTGCCTGTATCCGGTGCGGGATCTGCATGAAGGTCTGCCCAGTTGAAGCCATAGAGCCCCTCTACGGAGGATGGCCCCGTATCGACCGGAAGAGGTGTGTCCAGTGCCTCTGCTGTCATGAGATGTGCCCGACGGGAGCGATGGGGGTCAGAGAGAGCCTTCTGAGCCGGCTGCTCAGATAGGAAAAGCGCCCCTAAAAGGGGCGCTCCGAAAGGACGGGTTCTGATATCTAGTTCTTTTTCTTGAGGCGTTCCAGAACGAGCCTGTAACCGTCGGCTCCGTACTCCAGGAACTTCTTCACCCTGCTTATTGTTGCGGTGCTTGCTCCGGTCTGTTGCGCGATCTGGGGGTAAGTGAACCCCTCGCTCAAGAGCTTGGCCACCTCAAGTCTTTGTGCAAGGGCCCTGATCTCCCCGATCGTGGCGATATCCTCCAGGAATCGGTAGACATCGTCGACGGTCTCAAGTGACAGGATAGCCTCGCATAATTGATCGGTCAGACGATCCTTCCACTTTTCAGCCATGTAAAATCCCTCCCGATAAGTGCTTTAGCGTATTCTAGCACTGCTTACAATTTTGGGCAAGCATCCGCAGATGTGAAAAGTGTCAGGGGGAGGTTGTGAAAATGCCGGAGATAAAGGATCTGCGGGGTTGACTCAGTTCATGGCGATGCATATAATGAGTTCCGCTGGCCGGGCTGGCGGAATAGGTAGACGCACGGGACTTAAAATCCTGTGGACGAGAGTCCGTGCGGGTTCGATTCCCGCGCCCGGCACCATGAAAGGTTGGGTTATCGCGGGGTGGAGCAGTCAGGAAGCTCGTCGGGCTCATAACCCGAAGGTCGCAGGTTCAAATCCTGCCCCCGCAACCAATTTTCAGGCGGTGTAGCTCAGTTGGCTAGAGCATGCGGTTCATACCCGCAGTGTCAGTGGTTCGATTCCACTCACCGCCACCACTTGGAGACAATAAGGCCCCCGGCTCCAGCCGGGGGCAATTTTATACCCCTCAGGATCCCTTTGGCGACCCGGGTGAGCGGGCCGGAACATCCCCGGTATAAATTGAGTTATTATAGTGTATCGTATCTATACCGGGGATCCGGGAACGGTTTTCGCCGATCCGGGACCAGACACCGATCTGAAGAGGGTGATCGTCAGGATGAGAGAAGAACAGCCGGAAAGAGGAGGCAACTTCATCGAACAGATAATAAGGGAAGACCTGGTATCCGGAAAGGTCAGCAAAGTTATGACACGGTTCCCACCGGAACCCAACGGGTATCTTCACATAGGACACGCCAAGTCGATCTGTCTCAATTTTGGACTGGCAGAGCAGTTCGACGGGGAGTGCAACCTGAGGTTCGACGATACGAACCCCAGCAAGGAAGAGACAGAGTACGTTGAATCCATTATGGAGGACGTGGCCTGGCTCGGTTTCCGTTGGGCCAACCTGTGTTTTGCCTCGGATTATTTCGACCAGTTCCATGAATGGGCTCTTGAACTGATAAGGGCAGGAAAGGCCTACGTTGATCACCAGACAGCCGAAGAGATACGGAAGACACGAGGCACCCTGAAGGAGCCTGGAGTAGGATCCCCCTACAGGGACAGACCTGTGGAGGAGAACCTGGAGCTATTCCGGAAGATGAAGGAAGGGCACTTTGCTGAAGGTGAATGTGTTCTGAGGGCCAGGATCGATATGGCCCACCCCAACCTAAACATGAGGGATCCTGTTATGTACCGGATCCTTCACCAGTCACATCACAGGACCGGTGACAAATGGTGCGTATACCCCATGTATGACTTCGCCCACGGCTACGAAGATGCCATCGAGGGGATCACGCACTCGATCTGCACCCTGGAGTTCGAGGATCACCGTCCCCTTTATGACTGGTTCCTCGACAACGTCTCTATCCCCTCCAGGCCAAGGCAGTACGAGTTCGCCAGGCTCAACCTGACCTATACGGTGATGAGCAAGAGAAAACTGTTGGAACTGGTCTCAAAGCAGTTCGTATCAGGATGGGACGATCCAAGGATGCCTACGATCAGCGGGTTGAGAAGGCGGGGCTACACACCTTCCTCGATACGCTCCTTCTGTAAGAAGATAGGGGTTTCCAGGGCCAACAGCCTTGTGGACGTGGAGCTACTTCATCACTGCATCAGGGATGAGCTAAATGCCAGTGCCCCCAGGGCCATGGCAGTGCTGAAGCCCTTGAAGCTGGTCATAGAGAACTATCCTGAAGGTCCGGGTGAGGAGATAGAGGTGGTCGTCAACCCCGAATCCGAAACCCCTTCCTTCAGAAAGGTACCATTCAGCAGGGAGCTTTACATTGAAAGAGACGATTTCATGGAGGACCCCCCAAAAAAGTACTTCAGGCTTTCACCGGGGGCCGAGGTGAGACTGAAGCATGCCTATATTGTAAAATGTAAAGGTTTTGAGAAAGGGTCCGACGGCAGTGTCGTCGAGGTAAGATGTGAATACGATCCCCGATCCAGGGGGGGAGAAGCTCCAGATGGACGCAGGATCAGGGGGACCCTTCACTGGGTGAGCGCATCTCACGCGGTAAAGGCGGAAGTCCGACTGTACGATCACCTGTTCACCCTGAGGGATATGGATGATATGGAAGAGGGGACAGATTACAAGGATCACCTGAACCCTCGATCCCTGGAGATTATCACTGGCTGCATGGTGGAGCCGTACCTTGCAAAGGCGGCTCCCATGGACAGGTTCCAGTTCCTGAGACAGGGTTATTTTATCGCCGATCCCGATCACACAGGGGAAAAACCCCTGTTCAACAGGACGGTCCCGCTCAAGGACAGTTGGGCCAAGGAGATGAGCAAGGATCCCCGCTAGACCCCTGTCCCCGGGAACGGGGCATCATTTCGTGAAAAAAATGGAGGCATCTTGAACAGGGAGCGTCTCGTCAAGGAAGGATGGAGCCATGAAGCCCGGTCTCTCTTCAAGAGCTTCGAGATCGCAGGCAGGGACCAGGGCTGGTGGGACCACGAAGGACCGATCGTGGCCGCCGTCTCGGGAGGTATAGACTCAATGGCCCTCCTGTGGCTCCTGTGCTTCAGGTGGAGGGGGGAGGTAATTGCCGCCCATCTGGAACATGGCTTCCGAAAGGAGACCGCCCTGAGGGATGCCGTTTTCGTGGAAGGAATTTGCCGTGAATGGGATATCGAGTGTCACATTGAGCATAGGGATATCCCTTCCCTGAAGGGAAGAGGGGAGACCCTTGAAGAGGCTGGAAGAAGAGAGAGGTACGCCTTCCTTGACCGAGTGGCTTCCAGTCGGGGGGCGTCTTTCATCGCAACGGGCCATAATGCCGACGATCAGGCCGAGACGGTCTTTCTTAACCTGCTCCGGGGTACAGGGATCAGGGGGCTAAGGGGGATACCCAGAACAAGGGAAGGGATAGTCCGTCCAGTGATAGATCTCTCGAGGGAGAAACTTCAGGGACTTCTTCTTGAGATCCCCGTCCCTTGGGTTGAGGATGAGACGAACCTGGAGACCAGGTATTTCAGGAACAGGATCAGGCATGTAATTCTTCCTTTTCTTTCCACAGAGGGGAACCGGCGTTTCGCGGACCACCTTATCGGGCTCTCCTCGGAGGCCTACGAGATCGAATCGTCGAGAGCGGAACGGTCGAAGAGCCTTGCCTGTTGGTGCAGAAGACATCAGCCACTCGCATTGAGGTCGTGGGACACTGGACTGCTGAGAAGAATGGATGACCAGACGTTGCAGTCGATAATGGCATACGAGGGGAGAGACATGGGACTTGCGCCCCTTTCAAGGAGCAAGACTTCCAGACTCCTCGGGTTGATCCGCAGAGGAGAGGGGAGATGGCGATTCCAGTGGGAGAGGGACCTTGAGATTTGCGGTTCAAGGAGGTCGATATCTCTCGTTGAAAGAAGTCTATTCTCCTCCCCCGGCCCTTGTGGAGAGTCATTTCCCCTGAAGGGGGAAAGAGGATCCTTCAGCTGGGGGCCATGGTCCTTTGAGTGGGAAATTGCCCCTGGCGGCGGTCCTTTTCTGGGAGAGCGGGCCTGCCGGATCCCCGTGAACGGGTCGGAGGTAATTGAAGTAGGGGCCGCTGGATCTCCAGGGGAGACGGGGCCATCCCGGGCAGGGATACCATGGTGGGCCGAGATGGTCTGGCCAGAGGTCAGAACATCAGGGACTGTCTGGGTCCCTTTTTCTGGCCCTTCGTGTACCTCAAGGAGACAGTCGGCCGGTAAAGACGGACCCTCCCTTGAGCTTCGGGCGAGGATCGGAGGAAGCGGACTGAAAGGAGAGATCCAAGATGGGATTTGATCTCGGAGAGGTCCTGATAAGGAGAAAGTCCATCCAGGAGAGGGTCAGGGAACTTGCTTTCGATATAGGTTCCGCTTACGGGGACAGGGATCTGGTGCTGATCGGCGTACTGAAGGGTGCAGTGGTCTTCCTTTCCGACCTGATAAGAGAGCTGCCTGTATCCATGACGACGGAACTGGACTTCCTCGCGGTGACATCCTATGGAACTTCCACCGAATCCAGCGGCGTTGTAAGGATAATCAAGGACCTGGATATCAACATCAACGGCAGGAACGTGATCATTGTCGAGGATATTGTTGACACGGGGCTAACCCTCTCCTACCTGGTCAGCATCCTCAGGGAAAGAGAGCCGGAGATGCTGGAGGTCTGTTCCCTGCTTGACAAGCCTTCTAGGAGAAAGACCGAGATCGACATAGCTTTCAAGGGGTTCGAAATCCCCGACGAGTTTGTGGTAGGCTATGGCCTGGACTATTCCGGGAGATGGAGGAACCTGCCCGAGATCTACACCCTGAAGAAAAGGGACTAGGCCCTTTTCCAGGAGTACCTGTTCTTTTGAACGAGAGGTGGGACAGTATTGGGAAGAATGGCTAAGAACCTCGGGCTTTACCTTGTAATGATCGTCCTTGTGGTAAGCCTGGTGAACATGTTCCTTTCACCGGCCCAGAGCCCAGAGGAACATGAACTGATAAGCTATAGCGCCTTCCTGGGGTATTTCCGGGAAGGGAAACTGGAACAGGTATCCATCGAGGGCGACAATATCAAGGGTACCCGGGAGGGAGGGGTCAAATTCCGCACCATCGCGGTCGGGATCGGCGACCTGGCACCCCAGCTGGCAGAAAAGGGTGTACAGGTGGAGGTCCAGCCTCCGGCAAGATCCCCCTGGTGGGTAACGATGATGTCCTCCCTGTTCCCCACCCTGCTTCTGATAGGAGCCTGGGTATTCATCCTCTATCACATGCAGGGCGGCAGCAACAAGGTGATGAGTTTTGCCAAGAACAAGGCCAAGCTTTTCCTCGACAACAGGCCCAAGGTGACCTTCGCCGACGTGGCCGGCTGTGACGAATCCAAGGAGGAACTCAAGGAGGTCGTTGACTATCTGAGGGATCCAGACCGGTTTTCCAGGCTTGGGGCCAAGATACCGAAAGGGGTGCTTCTTCTGGGTCCCCCCGGGGCAGGGAAGACCCTTCTCGCCAGGGCCTGCTCCGGCGAGGCCGATGTCCCGTTCTTCAGTATAAGCGGCTCGGATTTCGTTGAAATGTTCGTAGGCGTTGGTGCCGCAAGGGTCCGGGACATGTTCGAACAG
This sequence comes from Synergistaceae bacterium, assembly GCA_012729145.1. Classification (GTDB taxonomy): domain Bacteria; phylum Synergistota; class Synergistia; order Synergistales; family Thermovirgaceae; genus 58-81. The sequence continues at coordinate 92,425 of JAAYDT010000081.1, forward strand.
GCCAGGAAGAACCAGCCCTGTATCGTTTTCATAGACGAGATCGATGCGGTGGGAAGGCACCGCGGTGCCGGTCTCGGAGGAGGACACGATGAGAGGGAACAGACCCTGAACCAGCTTCTGGTCGAGATGGACGGTTTCGACGTGTCATCGGGGATCATACTTATCGCCGCGACCAACCGCCCTGATATCCTCGACCCGGCTCTTCTCCGGCCAGGGAGGTTCGACCGTCACATAGTGGTTGACCGCCCGGACAGGAACGGACGAGAGGCGATCCTCAAGGTCCACCTGAGGGAGATGAAGGTGGAGGAGGACGTTGATCTCGAGGTTCTGGCCAAGAGGACCCCCGGGTTTGTCGGGGCTGACCTGGCCAACCTGGTGAACGAAGCTGCCCTGCTCGCCGCTAGGAGAGAAAGGAAGAACATCTCCATGGCAGAGTTCGAGGAAGCTATTGACAGGGTCCTGGCGGGACCGGAGCGAAGGTCCCGCCTTATAAGCGATAGGGAGAAGGAGATCATCGCATTCCATGAAGTGGGACACGCCCTTGTTGCCAAGATGGTACCCGGGTGCGATCCCGTCCACAAGATCTCTATCATTCCCAGGGGACACAAAGCCCTGGGCTACACTCTGCAGCTCCCCGAGGAGGATCGTTTCCTGATGTCCAAGAAGGAACTTACCAACAGGATATGCGTACTGTTGGGCGGAAGGGTAGCAGAGGAGATCCATTTTTCTGACATTACCACCGGAGCCCAGAACGACCTGGAAAGAGCCACCCAGATCGCCAGGCAGATGGTGACAGAGTTCGGGATGAGCGATACCCTTGGCCCCGTCACTCTTGGAAGGAAGCAGCACGAGGTCTTCCTGGGAAGGGACATCATGGAGGACAGGAACTATAGCGATGAGGTGGCCTACGCTATTGACCAGGAGGTAAGGAGTATAGTCGAAAGCTGTTACGAGAGGGTCCGCAACATCCTCAAGGAGAATCAGGAGGCTCATGTCAGGATCGCAAGGACCTTGCTGGTCGAAGAGGTGATAGAGGGTGACAGGCTTGATTCTCTCCTCGAGGAGGGTATAGTCGGGTCCCCGGAAGCAGCGGAAGAAGCAGTTGCCACAGTCGGGGAGATCGAAGACGAAGAGGGAGGGTCCGTAGCCTGAGGGCGTTGTGACGACCCTGAAAGGAACGGCCGCTTCGGCATCTGGATGTAACGGGCGTTCGGTCTGATCCCTTGAGGCCGGACGCTCTTTTCTCTTTATTACTCTGGAAGATGGAGGGTGCCTTGAGCGATAGAACTTCAGGTTTCAAGCTTTTTTCTGAATGGCCGCCAGCAGGGGATCAGCCTGAAGCTATCGACCGTCTTGTCGAAGGTTTCAGGAGCGGGGAGCGTTTCCAGTGCCTGCTTGGTGTGACAGGGAGCGGAAAGACCTTTGCCATGGCGAACGTGATCGAAAGGTTGCAGAGACCGGCCCTTGTCCTTGCTCACAACAAGACCCTGGCAGCCCAGCTGTACAGTGAGTTCAAGGAGTTTTTTCCTGGTAACGCAGTTCACTATTTCGTCAGCTATTACGATTACTACCAGCCCGAGGCCTATGTCCCCGTCTCGGACGTATACATAGAGAAGGACGCCTCCATTAACGACAGGATAGAAAAGCTCAGGCTTGCCACCACCAAATCCCTTCTCGAGAGGAGGGACGTCATTGTCGTTGCAAGTGTTTCATGCATCTACGGCCTGGGAAGGAGGAAGGCCTACGAGGATGCCATCTTCCGCTTCTCCCTCGGTGAAAGGTATGAGCGAAGGGATTTCCTCTCAAGACTGGTCACCAACCACTACGAGAGGAATGATCACGATCTTCAGCCAGGGACTTTCCGGGCCCGGGGCGGGGTAATAGAGGTTTTCCCCGCCTACAGTGACACGGCGGTGAGGGTCCACATGGAGGATGACCTGATAGAAAGGATCGACGAGATAGAACCGCTTACAGGCAGAAGTATCCTCTCCAAGCCTTATGCGGCTATCTTCCCTGCACAGCACTACATTACTTCCCGTGAGGCTATAGCAAGGGCACTTCCCATGATCGAGGAGGAGCTTCAGGAAAGGCTGGAGCACTTCAGGTCCCGGGGTAAACTGCTCGAAGCACAGCGGCTGGAGATGAGGACAAGGTACGACATGGAGATGCTGACCCAGGTGGGGTACTGTTCGGGGATAGAGAACTATTCCAGGATACTCGACGGACGAGAACCCGGTGAGACCCCGGGAACGCTTCTGGATTTCTTCCCCGAGGACCTTCTCTTTTTCATTGACGAGTCACATATCACTATCCCCCAGGTGCAGGGAATGTTCAACGGCGACAGGGCGAGAAAGCAGACCCTGGTGGACCATGGTTTCAGACTGCCCTCATGCCTTGATAACCGCCCGCTCAGGTGGGAAGAGTTTTGTTCCTTTCTCAGACAAACCTGCTTCGTATCGGCCACCCCCGGGGACTGGGAGACATCTGTCTCCACGAGAGTGGCCGAGCTGATAGCGCGTCCAACTGGAGTAGTGGACCCGGAGGTGCTTGTGGTGCCGGCCACCGGGCAGATAGACGATCTGACAGAGAGGCTAAGGAAGGTGGTGGCCAGGGGCGAGAGAGCTCTTGTGACCACCCTGACAAAAAGGTCCTCGGAGGATCTGGCCGAATACCTTTCAGAGATCGGATTTGGTGTCAAATACATCCATTCGGAGCTTGACGCCTTCGAAAGGACGGAGCTTATCAGGGACCTTCGCAAGGGGGAGATATCGGTCCTTGTGGGAGTGAACCTCCTCAGGGAGGGAATAGATCTCCCGGAGGTCTCCTTCGTGGGCATTCTGGATGCTGACAGGGAGGGATTCCTCCGGTCCAGAAGGTCCCTTATCCAGATCATCGGGAGAGCTGCCCGGAACACGGCAGGGCAGGTTATCCTCTACGCTGACCAGGAGACGGGGAGCATAAGGTCTGCCATGGAAGAGACGACCAGGAGAAGGGAAAAACAGTTGAATTTCAACAGGGTGCATAATATCACTCCGAAGACCATACACAAGAAGATCATGCCCCTTCTGCCGGAGGAGGAGATCGCCGATATCGCTGCAGGTATTTCGGTCAGGTCCGGAGGAGAGGGTTTCACCAGCCAGGAGCTTGAGAGAATGATGTGGAAGGCCGTGGAGGACCTGGACTTCGAGAGAGCTGCGCTTATAAGGGACATCCTTCAGGGAAAACGGGGAGGCGGATCCATCCGTGCCGCAATGGATAGAGGTAAGAGGGGCAAGACAGCACAACCTGAAAAACATAGACGTAGACATACCTAAGAACTGCCTTGTGGTCATCACTGGGCCCTCCGGATCGGGGAAATCCTCGCTGGCTTTCGATACTATCTATGCCGAGGGGCAGAGACGCTACGTCGAATCCCTGTCCTCCTACGCCCGACAGTTCCTGGGAGTACAGGACAAACCCGACGTGGATGATATTTCCGGTCTTTCACCAGCCATTTCAATAGAACAGAAGGGCGTTTCCCACAACCCCAGATCCACTGTGGGGACCGTGACCGAGGTCTACGACTACCTCAGGCTCCTTTTTGGAAGGACCGGGACCCCGGTCTGCCCACAGTGCGGCAAGCCTGTTGAAAGGCATACCGTCGACGAGATACTGGAGATGCTGCTTCAGAAGCATGAGGGGGAGAAAGTGGACATTTTGTCCCCCGTGGCAAGAGGAAAAAAGGGCGAGTTCAGGAACCTCTTCCTCCAGTACCAGAAGGAGGGATTCCTCAGGGCCAGGGTCGACGGGACCTTCCTGTGGCTGGAGGAGGATATCCCTCTGGACAAGAACAAGAAACACAACATTGAGGTGTTCATTGATCGCCTTACCGTGGACGGAAGCAGGAGGGACAGGCTTGCCGAAGCCGTCGAGAACTCCCTCTCCCTCAGCGGGGGATATCTCATGCTCGCCTTCGGTGACCAGGAAGTTGTCATTACTGAGAAGTTCGCCTGTCCGGAGTGCGACATGATCCTCCCGGAGATAGAGCCGAGACTCTTTTCCTTCAACAACCCCTTCGGCGCCTGTCCCGACTGCAATGGCCTGGGGAGCCACCAGTACTTTTCCGAAGAACTTGCCGTGGACCCCTGTGGCAATGTACTCAACGGGGCCCTTCTCCCATGGAAGAACAGGCATTACATGCTGAGAAAGCTTGCCGCCCTTGCCAGACACAGGAGCTGGAGCCTTGATCCTCCCTTCAGGGATCTACCAGATGAGGTCAGGGAGGCGATCATCCACGGAGACAGTACACGCGTTCCGTTGACCTATCGTGAAGGGAACCGGGAGATGTCCTACATGGGGAGGTACGAGGGGCTGATCCCCTGGCTCGAGACAAGATGGAAAGAGACCGATTCCGAATCGATAATAAACGAACTGGCAGGCTACCGGGCCGAGGATGTATGTCAAACCTGCAAGGGCAAGAGGCTCCGGCCGGAGGCCCTTTCGGTAAGGGTGGACGGACTGACCATAGGTGAGGTCGTCGAGATGCCAGTCTCCGATCTGCTGGAGAGGATAGGGGAACCCGGTTTCCAGATCCTTATGAAGGAGCCTGCCAGGAGGATCATTGAAGAGATAGCCAAGAGACTGTCATTCATGGTCGACGTGGGGGTGGGATACCTATCTCTCTCAAGACGGGCTGATACCCTGAGCTCTGGTGAGAGCCAGCGCATAAGGCTGGCAACCCAGATAGGCTCCAAGCTGAGCGGTGTCCTTTACGTCCTTGATGAGCCGACCATAGGACTTCATCCGAGGGACACCACAAGGCTTCTGGGAACTCTTGAAGCGATACGGGACCTGGACAACACCGTTCTTGTCGTCGAACACGACCGGGACACAATGACAAGGGCCGATTACATCGTTGAGCTGGGGCCCGGCGCCGGAGAGCATGGCGGCATGATCACAGCCTGTGGGAAACCCTCCGAGATAGTCTCAGGGAACTCACTTTCCGGTCCCTTCATATCGGGACAGGATTCTGGTACTTCATTTCGCAGGGGGGAACTGCCCGATGCTCCGGGTTGGATAGTGGTGAAAGGAGCTGAAGAGAACAACCTGAAGAGCATTGATGTTTCGATCCCCCTTGGCCGACTGGTTTGCATAAGCGGTGTCTCAGGGTCCGGCAAGAGCACCCTTCTTAACGAAGTGCTCTACAAGGGTCTGAAGCGAAAACTGGACAAAAATTTCAGGGGAAGGGCCGGGCAGCACAGGGATATCGAAGGGTGGGAAGCCCTGAGGAACGTGGTAATGATAGATCAGACACCCATCGGCAGGACGCCTCGCTCCAATCCGGCGACCTATACCCAGCTTTTTACTCCCATAAGAGAGCTCTTTGCCTCTCTTCCAGAATCAAGGATCAGGGGCTACAAGGCGGGGCGCTTCAGTTTCAATGTCCGGGGAGGTCGCTGTGAAGCCTGCAAGGGAGACGGCGAAGTACGGATCTCCATGCTATTTATGCCCGATGTCTACGTCAAGTGCGAGGTCTGCCACGGAAAGAGGTATAACCGGGAAACCCTCGATATAAGGTACAAGGACAAAAACATCGCCGAGGTTCTTGAGATGTCCGTAGACGAAGCCAGGGCCTTTTTCGGGGATATACCCAGGATATCGAGGAGGCTTTCGGTGCTTCAGCAGGCAGGACTTGGATACATTCGCCTCGGACAGCCCGCGACGACTCTCAGCGGAGGGGAGGCCCAGAGAGTAAAGCTGGCAGAGGAACTGGGGAAGCAGTTCCGGGGGCACACGCTTTACATACTGGATGAACCTACTACAGGCCTTCACTACCTGGATGTAAGGAAACTGCTGGTCCTTCTGCAGAAGATCATCGACCAGGGCAACACGGTACTGCTTATTGAACACAACCTGGACGTACTTGCCTCTGCCGATCATATTATCGACCTCGGTCCCGAGGGAGGTCACCAGGGAGGGACCGTCGTGGCCACGGGATCTCCCGACGAGATTGTTCGGAATGCGAAAGGTCATACCGCCCGTCACCTGGGAGAGTTCCTGGATAGTATCAAAAGGAGGGAAGCCGATGTCAGTTAATCCGACAGGGAAAAAAGACCCGGGCAGCGAGGACCTGGTGTTCGGGAAGAACGCCGTCAAGGCTGTTCTGGACTCGCTTCCCGAACACTGCTCCGTGGTCCTTGTCTCGGAGAGGATGGCAACCAATGAAAGGGAGCAATTCCTGGAAACTTGCAGGAGGGCCGGTGTAAGGTGGCAACTTGTCCCTCCCTCCAGGATCGACAGGATCTGCCCGGGTGATCGACACCAGGGAATTGCTGCCAGGATGCTACCCGTGGCCTTGACTGACCTCGAGAGTTTTCTGAAAGGGCTAGACCCGGCCGGTGGCCCCTCCCTGATCGTTCTGCTCGATCACGTCCAGGATCCCCAGAACCTGGGAGCCATAGCCAGATCGGCAGAGATCTTCGGCGCCGATGGGATGGTCATTCCCAGAAGGCGTTCCGTTCTCCCCACATCGACGGTGATGAGAACGAGTTCAGGGGCAATAGCGAGGGTCCCCGTGGTAGGCGTTGTGAATGTTGTCAGGACACTCGAAGACCTTAAGGGTAACGGGTTCTGGGTAGTGGGGCTGGACCACCGTAAAGGGAGTGTCCTCTGGGAGTGCGATCTGCCCGAAAGAATGGTCCTCGTCGTAGGGAGCGAGGACCGAGGGATGTCAAGGCTCACCTCCGAAACGTGCGACCTCCTTGCAAGGGTCCCAATGAAAGGGCGCACCGGCTCGCTGAACGCTTCGACGGCGGCTGCGATCGGAATGTACGAGTGGATGAGGTCCTTTACGGCCGGGTGCGTTGTGCAGTCTGTGAAGGAGTAGCGCACACCGGTTCATATGTTCCCGGTGATGACCTTTGCTCGGGTGGTTTCCGTTCCTTGGCTATTTCTTTTCGGGAGGTCCTCCCGGGTGTATTCGGTCGGCCTTGCGAACTGTCCCCCTGACCCTCACCAGCTGTTGTTGACAAGCTATCGGGCCACGGGTAAAATTCAACACGCTTGGGTGGTTAGTTCAGAGGAAGAACGCTTCCTTGACGCGGAAGAGGTCGCAGGTTCGAGTCCTGCACCACCCACCATTTGATATTGTGGGCTTTTTCGACTGCCAGTTCTCATGCAAAAACCGGTAGGGAAGAGTTCACAAAACAGCCAAAATTCCATCGTTGGTTTTTGCTCTCTCTCTTGAAATGTAAGGGAGGGATTTTTTATGTCCAGGAAAACCGCTGTTTTGAAAACCCCGTACCGCAATGCCGTTGCCGCGTTTGACGCTTTCTACTCAATCCGAAAGGCAGAAGGAGCGGCCGAAGCAACACTGCAACTGTACAAATCGATCATCATGCCTTTCCTGAAAGAAAACCCGTCCTTTTTGGAAGAACCAAGGGAATGTCTTTTGCCTTTCATCTCTGAACCTGATAACGCATGGTCCCGGTTCACGCGGGCCAAGGTTATGAAGGTGTTCTGTCGCTTCCTTCAGGAAGAAGAAATTCTTGAAATAGAACCTATGAAGGGAATCAAGGCTCCCATGCCCGGCAAGCGGGAAAA
>JAAYDT010000082.1 GCA_012729145.1 Synergistaceae bacterium
ATCTGTTGCAGTAAGCCCGGAAGGTGCCAGGAAGGCCGAAGAGCTTTTCAAAAAACACTTCGGTCTATAGTGATCTCTGGACTGTTAAAGACTCGATCGACAGAAGAGTGATCCTTCCTGCCGGTGAACCGGGGGACTGTTTGACGAGCGATCTCAGGGTTAATTTTTTGGCGTTGCTCTTTCTTGTAGTATTTCTTTATTTGACCAGGTCAACTGTTTTTGTTACTATTCTTCCCAGGTCGAAACCCTTAGCGGGGAGGGAAGAGTCATGGAGGGGAACAAAAGGGCCGTTTTCTTCTTCTGCGGAGAGACGATCGATCCAGTCGCGGGAAGGGTCCTGCAGGCCTCGAAACAAATACATCCCCTGGAAGAGACCGACATGGTCATCGACGAAGAACCTGTCAGGAAATACACCGATTCGTCGGGCAATTCCTTCTTCTTTGTCCGGACCGGAAGGGTGGTCAGCCACGCCTACGACCGCTACCTGCCGGTAATGAACAGCCATTTCGCCGACTTCGACGTAGCCGGGATAATCACCTGGCATGCCGGTGAGAATGCTCCCGACAACATCCTCACATCCCATACCACCGGGGACGTGGATTCCGGCAACTTCGGCCCTGCAAACCCCCGCTACCTGAGGAACCTGCTCCTGGCAATGGAGAAGAACCGCCTGAAGGCCGGTCTTGAAGATTATTTTGTCACGACGGAGGCGACCCACTGGTCGGGGATGCTCTATGGCGGAGGGAGTGCCGAAATGATCACCCGTTTCCCTGTCCCCCTGCTTGATGTCGAGATCGGCCGCAGCCCGGCTTGCTGGTCCAGCGAGGCCGCGGCCGGAGTACTGGCGGAATCGCTTTTCTCAATATTTGAAAGCGATGGCCGCAGGGTCAGAAATCTGCTCTGTGCCGGCGGAGTCCACTTCGAGCGCGCTTTCTCGGGGGCGGTCTTCCAGGAATGGGGTGACTGCGCCTACGGTGTTTCCCACATCCTGGCCAACCAGTGGCTTATCACCGGGCATTATGATGAGAAAGACGGCCCGGAGAAACTGGAAGCCTGTGTCGCCAGCATTCAAGGAGGTATCGAAGCGATAGCCTTCCACGACAACCTTAAAGGGGTCTATAAGGACCGCTTCAGAGCTTTGGGAGCGAAGTACGACATCCCCGTTTTCAAGCACCAGAACCTTCGCCGTCCTGAAGAGATCCCCTGGGCAGATCAGTGAGAGAGAGGGTCTGAAGAGATGGACAGAAATAGCGAGGAATTTGTTGCAGAGATCAGGGATTTCAACCGCTTTTATACGAACTTTATCGGGCTTGTGAACCGCAATATCCTGAAAAGCCCCTATTCGCTGGCAGAAGTGCGCGTACTGCTCGAGATAGACGCAGCAGGCCGGTGTACGGCACGTGACCTGACAAGAAAACTTGATATCGATCCGGGGTATTTGAGCCGGATGCTGTCACGGTTCACGAAGAATGGTCTGGTTGAGGGTTCTGTGTCGCCTTCGGACGGCCGCGCAAAGATACTCTCCCTGACAGACAAGGGGCGCGATACCTTCAGGCAGGTATCAAGCGAATCATCACGGCAGGTGGCCAGTATACTTGGGGAACTGCCCGAAAAGGACTGGCTGAGACTGATCAACTCCATGAGGTCCATCAGAAGTATCCTTTCACACGGGAATAACAGGGAAATTTCTATCCGGACCCACCGTATCGGAGATCTGGGGTATATCATTTACCGGCACGCTGTCCTGTACCAGGAAGAGTACGGGCTGGGTCCGGTGTTCGAGGATTACTTGCTGGAGGGGTTCCTTGCGTTCTCACGTTCGGAACAGCCTGGTACGATCTGGATAGCAGAGGACGGGGATCAGATCGTCGGTTCTATTGCAATTGCCGGTATAGACAGTGAGACGGCGCAGTTGCGATGGTTCCTGATAGAGCCCGAATACCGGGGGGTCGGGCTGGGACGCCGGCTTATGACCGTGGCGATGGACCACTGTCGCGATAAGGGCTACAGAAAAGTTTTCCTCTGGACCTTCAGCGATCTTCATGCTGCCCGCCATTTGTACAAAGAATACGGGTTCCAGATCACCGAAGAACACCCCAACGACAGCTGGAAACCAGGCATTGTCGAGGAGAGATGGGACATCTCTCTGGAGTGAGGCCTACCCCGGGGTTTGTCTTCCTGTTCACCGTTGAGCGTTTACCCTTGATGCCTTTGGAATTCCAAGTTACGAGTTACGCGTCACGGTTTTACAGCCCCTTCTGCTCCTTCCTCTCCCAGGCGTTGCCCAGGTGACAGGCGTCGCCCACAACTGATACACTCAGCCCTTTCCCCCCGCCCTCGATCAGGGTTATGCTGCCGTTGGTTATCCTGAACCGCCAGAAACTGCTCAAGGGGCACCCAAGGACCCGACACAGGATAACCTTGATGACAGCGTCGTGAGAGAAAACGGCCACGCCGTCTCCCGGTCCGGCCAGAACCTGCTCGAAATCCTTCCAGGCACGATCGGACACGTCATGAAGGCTCTCCCCCCTTGGCATGATCACCTCTTCGGGGCAGGAGTGCCACAGGTCCAGTTGTCCCGGCCACAGGTGCGCGATCTCCCCGGCGGTGTGACCCTCCCATTGGCCGTGATCTATCTCGCGAAGTCCCTCCCGGATCTCCACCGACAGATCCAGGCGGACGGCCGCTGCTTCTGCCGTATCCGAAGCCCGGGAGAGGGGGCTCGACACCACCCTCTCAATAGATGCTGTCATAAGAGCTTTCGCCGCCGCAAGGGCCTGCTCTCTCCCAAGTGGGTTCAGGGGTATGTCCATCTTGCCCTGGAAACGCCCCTGGCAGTTCCAGTCAGTTTCGCCGTGCCTTATCAGGAATATACGTTTCATTTAAAGGTCCTCCGTGAAGTGGACCTTTACAGCCCAGAGTAGGTCCACGTCCTTCTTGAGCTCCTCCACGACCGGTTCGGGGACGTCGTCGTCGATCTGCAGGGCTCCCACAGCAAGACCGCTTCCGTTCCTGCGCCCCAGGGCAAAGTTGGCTATGTTCGTGCCGACCTTCCCCAGGAGGGTCCCCACCTTACCGATCACCCCGGGTCGGTCGTGATTGCTGAATAGAAGCACTGTGCCCTCGGGAATGAACTCTATCCAGTAGCCGCCGATGTTGACCACCCGCTGTCTCCCCTCCTCGGTTATTGTTCCCGACACGGAGATACCGTCCCTTGAGCTTGCTGATAACAGCTCGAGTTCGACCAGGTTGCGCCAGGTACCTGAACAGGTCCGGCTCTCCTCGATCCGGATACCCCTGTCCTCGGCCAGCAGAGGTGCAGACATGTAGTTCACCTCCGGGCCGTGGGAGTATTCGAGGAAACCCTTGAGACCGGCCACGGTGAAGGGAGAGAAGTGGTAGGGGATCTCGAAGCATACCGGCTCGTCAGCGGGCGAGAAGAGAGGACCTCTCAGGGTTACCTTTATCCGGGTCACCGGGTCCCGCGACAGGTTTGCAGCAAGAAAGCCCAGCTTTCGGGCCAGTGATAGAAAAGCCCTCGTCCCCTCGGGTAGGCTCTGCTTCACAAAGGGCAGGTTGACAGCGTTCTCGCAGGGCTTCCCTTTCAGGGCCGCAAGCAGGTTGGAACAGGCTATCGCCGCGACCGCCGACTGGG
>JAAYDT010000011.1 GCA_012729145.1 Synergistaceae bacterium
CTTTCGAGGGCCTGTTCTCTTTTTTCAATCGTTCTCAGGCAGATTCGCCTCACTTACATAGGGGGACAGGTTAAATGTCTTGCCTGATCTGCCTTTTTTAAACCTGCGGGACTCAATTGGGCAACAGCCCGTACACATTTGACAGAATCAGAGTTCCCCGCCCAGTGTGATCTGCACTTTCGTATTATTTATGACAGCAGGGCGAAATTGATGGATATCGGAGACCTGTACGGGATATCTTTATCGTGAGCGACCCGGGTGAGCAAGCGGTCCGAAGAGGCCATGAGAAAGGACATAACCCTGGAGAAGAGAGTTCTTGAAATGGCCAGGAAATCGGATGATCCCTCTGGACCCGGTTTCAAATACAGTATAAGGCGGAGGCCAGGTTCTTAAACCCGGCCTCCGCTTTTGGGATCTTTGCTGTGCCTAGCAGCCCCTCAAAGACCCCTATATAAACCGGGAATGTCCCCGGTTGAGGGCTTCTATCTAGTAGAGAAATAATACACCACCCTGATTTAAAAGTCAAGCGAAAATTTTGAACCAAAATTAGACCCTTTGGCGAAGTTGCAAACAGTCATTCAGGAGGTCTTACTCTGAGGAGCACCCCATCTCTTCGAACTCCCTCATCAGGTAGTTCATTTCCTCCGAGAATCCCTCCATTTCATATTCGGCGAGATCATCGACTGTTTCGGGGATTCCGCGCTCATCGTCCGTATATTGTCCAACATGGACTTTTTCATGGGCCAGGGCGGCGTTGAACATATTTCTCCCGGCATCTTCCCCGTAGTTGTTCTCCCATTCTGTGAGCATTGCCTCAATGGAATCATAGTCTCCGCCCACCTCGTTACCGTTGCCATCATAGGTTATGAGCTCCGTGTTCGTACCACCAACATTTCCGTTAATTGTTGCCTTCGTGACATTCCCTCCCTGGGGGCTGTCCGTAAAGGGGGTGGTCCACAATAAAGCCTCGGCTTCAGGGGGTGCCTCTCCAGGTGCTCTCGGTACCTGGTCCATAACTTTTTTTTCCACCGCATCCTGATACTCTTTCTTGGCATTGTCTCCGTACTTTGATTTGATCGCTTCACGAAGCATCGGATCACCGTAGGCTTCCAGGATATTCCTGACCATTTTTATTCTCGCCGCTAGTTTTTCGCAGTCATCTTCTTCTTCGTCCTCTTCCGCGCCCACCTGGACCGGCATCGGTTCTACCCCGATGAACCAGATAAGGGTGTAACTTACGTCCCCGTTGCCACCCTGGGGAGGGTCAAAGGGTTTTTCCCCTTTGAATTCGGTCATGTCCGAAACGGAGATGCCGAAACCAGGGATACCCCCTTCATAGTTTGACTTCCAGAAGCGATAACCGGTCATGGTCCCTGACGCCGGCAGTCGCATCTGAAGGCCTATGGAAAAACCGGGGAAGCTTTTTTCAACATCCTCGTAGATGCATTTCTTTGAGTCTTTCAACCGGCTTCCCTTTACCGTGATCTCCTGAGGGCCCATGGAAGGGGTTCCTCCGGAAAGGGCTAACTGGAAGTGATCGGGCATGGTGTTCTTCATCTGTGACTGAAACTGGGCCTGCAACTGGGCGGCGAACTGTTTTTCCTGTTCCGGGAGGTTTCCCATGAATGGAGCTGCCGCGGAGGAAAAGCTGCTTATTAAAAGCCCGGGCCCATCGGTGATCCTGGCTGAATTGCTTCCCTTATATACGGTTGTGATAGGACATTGGTTGTCGCTTTTGAGATCTTTTGCGATCTCTTCGTAAACCCACGTCGCGTTCAGGTTGTCCGGCAGGTATTTCTCGACGGGCATAACCATTGTGCCCTGTTGGCTGACCACGGGACTGCCGGAACGGTCAAGGGTCATGGAACCGCTGATCATTATCCTGTAGAAACCCGATTCTTCATAGAGGTCCTCGCCTTTGGAGTCTTTGACGATGTGATTCCATTGTGCGTAAGCATGTATGGAAACAGGAATGGTATCGGAATGTGAACCGTAAGCCGGGACCGTGAGATGACTGAGCCCTGTCAGGAAACAAAAGACGGGGAAGAAGGTCAGAAACAGCAAACCCTTTCGCCAGGTCTTTCCCATGGCTATCACTCCCTTTTTGTTGCTAGTTAAGTCCTGGGAAAGTCAAGTGATCGTATTTGTCAAGTATCTTGTTAAATATACACCCTGATCAATTTATGTCTAACCCTTTTGCAGCTTCGACGACGGTTTTGTCATGGATCACCTGTCGGGGTCTACGCTTTTTTGCAAATATAAAGATAGAAGTCGCGAATCTGTGAATGGGGCGTAGGCCTGATCCTTCTCAAGACCTTTATGACTTTTGGGTATTGGTTTAAAACTTATGATGTAAATTGTACATTGGAGGGAATAACCCGACCGGGACATAAGCAAATTCAATATTTTTGTATATTATTATCTGATCGATGTTATCGACTGTTCACTTGAAGAGGTGATCGGTTTTGGAAACAGGCAGGTGGTCTGCAGCCATCAGGAAAGAACATATTGTTCTCCTGTTGATCAACCTGGCCCTGATAGTTGGATTCGGGACGCTTTTCCTTGCGAGGCAGAACCATGAATTCGTCATCTATGTAGGGGTGATCGTATTCTTCCTGTGCCTGGTAGCGTTCAGCATCAACAAGGTCGATTACACCATGTCTGCTCTGGTCGGATTGACGGTGTGGTCTGCCCTTCACCTTGCCGGAGGTGGCATCACCGTAGGCGAAGGCAGACTCTATGATGTTATCCTGCTCCCCCTCTCGGAAACGTTCCCCATTTTACGATACGACCAGGTGGTCCATATCTGGGGTTTCGGAGCATCGACGCTGGTGGCGTTCTGCCTCCTGTCCAGGTCCCTGAAGGCCCCCCGCAGGAACCCCGTTGCAGTAGGTTTTGTCCTGGTTATGGCAGGGCTCGGCATGGGCGCTCTCAACGAGATAGTTGAATTCATAGTTTCCAGCCTGATCCCCCGATCAGGAGTAGGAGGCTACATCAATACTGCGCTTGACCTTTGCGCGGATCTTATTGGGGCTGTTCTTGCCCTTTTCTATATAAGATGGTGGTACCTGGGTGACAGGGAAGCGCGGCAGCAGAAAGACCCACGCTTTTGATAAATTTAACGTATCAGTCACGTAATGACCCAGTCCTCAAACAATTCTGTGCCCGGAAACCGACATTTTCATTTAGACTGGTAGAGATTTATAATACTAAAAATACAACAAGTTACAACGCATCCTTAATCAAGGGAGGCATGCCGATCGCTAAAGGAGAAAGGATTTTCCAGGAGATCAGGATATGTTCGTGGTTGTGAAAAGAGAAACAGGTCCGAATGACGGGAGGGTTAGAACCTTGGGCAAAAAGAGGTTTTACCAGGCCGCTTTGGTCATTTTTCTCTCTCTTCCTTGTATGTGAAGCGGATGCGCAGCCTCCTGATAACCCCGCCGCAAAAAATGTCTATCTCTACAAAGATATACACTTCAAGGGATACCTTGATAATTTTGAGGGGACCAATTCAACAGCTAATTTCCACCAGTCCGGCAAGGGTGACGTGATATCTTCAATGAAAATAATAACAAAACCTACGGCGGATCCTGCTTGTGACTAGGTCTTTTTTTATGAGCATGGGACTTTAAAGGGGAATTGATTATTTTCAAGATTCCCGAGGAAGGGAACGGTCTCAGGTATTACACATTCCCATGGAACGCAGGCAAGGTCTGGAACGACACAATAATCTCCATCAAGGTGGGAAGAAATGCCAAGGTGTCTATGTCTACAAGGACATCAACTCACAAGGGTACCTTACCGCCTACTGGGGCAACGGCAAAGACATAAGAAAGGTTCCCAGTCTCGGTTCCTGCAATGACGTTATATCGTCCTTTCCGATCGTTAATTCCCCGGAAGCCAATTGGTCCTGTCGATGATGGGTGATCCGCTCCAGGTTGAGCCTTTGAACATCTCAAATATCGATCGGAGGCCAGGCTAGAACCTGGCCTCCGATTTTGGGTCTTTTCCCAAACCACAGTAAGTGGTTCAGCAATGAATAATTGAACAATGAATAATTGAACTTGACATGTTCAGCCTCAGCCTTTAAATGCCTTGGGACAAGGAGATACGCTCCAAAGAGCCAGGGCTAGTAGTAGAGTACCTGTATGCCGTTGGATGTGAAATTGTAACCGCTGATCTTTTCGTTGTCTTTCATCTTCAGCAGCTGCCGGATGCTGGTAACGAAACTGCTGCATATCTGGTAGCGGGTCTGTTGTTCGTTCACACCGATCCGTACGCTGAGCCCAACTTCCTTTTCGATGTCGTCCCTCCAGCCTTTCTGAAAAGTGTTCAGGATGGAGTTCCATACAGGCCCGGATGCGCTGACGTCACCCTTGAAGATAGCCCCGGCGTCATAGTCGAGTCTGCCTCCCCCTGCATCCCGTAAGCGGAAAAGGACCTCGACCGAGACTTTATCTACGTCTACATCAGGAGCGCCTGTGCGGTCCCACTTTCCCGCAGGGCCAAGTACCTTGTAGTAACCTATCAGCTCATATCCTTCGCTCTCGAAATCGATAACGAGTCTGAACTGGTTGTCCTCGCAATTGTTCCTGTTCATGCTGAAACCCCACTCAATACCCCTGGCGCTGTTAAGGTCGTTGATGAGGAAGCGGTAATGCCCTACGTCAGTGTCCAGTTGGACCAACGGGACTTCGAGAGGGAACGGGTCTTCCTGCCCGTAGACCTCCATTGCCGAAATGTTCTCGTAGTTCGAACTTCCTGTCCAGGTGTGAAGCCTGATGGAGAAGAAGGTCCTCATAAAGATGTTGAACGCATCCAGCAGATCGACCCAGGGCAGTTCCAAGCTGCCGAGGACGATCAAACCCTGGGAGTTGGAAACAGGGAAAAGGGTATCACTGCTCCCTATGCATGCCCTGGTATATCCGAGCTGGGCTGATACAGGGACCTGGAATCCTATACTGTGCTCCGTCCAGCGGGTTATCTCGGCGGGCAACTTCTGGGAGTCTTTCAGAAGGAGTACTGTCCGACCGGGATCCTGGGATCCGAATCCGCTCCCCGTGATGATAACCTCGTCAGCGCCTTTCAGCGCCCTGTCGATACTGATCCCTGTCAGGTTGGGCTGATATCTGCCCTGTATGGTTACAGCGTTGCTGGAATTATTGTTCTCGTTCAATTCCCTGATGTAACCGTCAGGAGGGGGGAACTCCTCGAAAACGGCCGAATCGACGAGGGCCCTGACGACAACGGTCCGTTCGGAGACCTGGGAGATCCTTAATTTAAGGTGGCCTGATACCCCTATTGCCTGGTCCGGGAGAATTGGTTTATCGATCCTTATTGCGTTAGATCTTTCCCGGTCGGGCTCCCACGATCCCTGTCCTCCGAAGTCGCGTTCAAAAACGATATAGAAATGGTCGGTCACGGGAAGTTTTCCGATGTTTTTTACCCCAAGTGAGAAGGGGTACCAGGTTTCATCGCCGTGTTTGGCTCCTTTCCCGGTTTCGATCTCGAGACTTTCGATGACCAGGTCCGGGGGTTGTAGCAGATCCAGTTCAGGAAGGTTCACCTTTGGAAGTTCCGGGACCTTTGAAGGCATTGGAGCAGTAGTTATTGTCTGGGCAAAGGTCCCAAAAACCGGCGTGGTCAGAAGGGCGAAGAACAGAACCGCAGCGACCCTGAAAGCGATACGGTCCTTCAACACTCCTCTCATCTCCTCTCTGGCGGGCTCACTCTCCTTGTAAAGGATATATCCGTCATTTGAATACAATAACCGTACTGAAAAACCTAAGGTTATGTTAGCACTGCAAATTGGCAAATACAAGAATTATTCATTCTTGTTCCATGTTCATTAACCCCTGGAAAGATCCGATCATTTTCCGATGTGCAAGGTGTTTTTTTCTTTCGCAGGGGGAATACCGGAACAAAGACCTGGTTCCGGGCCTGTCTGAGGTTTGATGCGATATTGCCAACAACGGGGTTTATGGAGCGAAGGCTGCGAAATGTTACCATAAGCATGAACTATGAGATTCTGGAGACGGAACTCCAGGCAAAGAAGGGATCGAAGGTCCGGCTGCTCACGGAACAATGATCCCCAATGAAATGGAGGCCAGCAGATGATATTCCATACCGAATACCTCTGGTTCAATACGCAAAACAGGCGGGAGATCGTTCCGATCACCCGGGATGTTGAGCAAGTTTTACGGGAGTCAGGGATCAGCGAAGGCTTCGCCCTCGTAAGTGCCATGCATATCACAAGCGGTGTCATCGTTAACGACGACGAGCTGGGATTGCACCAGGATATATGGGAATGGCTTGAAGATCTCGCTCCTGCCAAACCCGGCTACAGGCATCACCGTACCGGGGAAGACAATGCTGACGCACATCTCAAAAGGATCCTCGTACACCACCAGGCGATGATACCCGTCACGAAGGGCAAGCTGGATCTGGGGCCCTGGGAGCGGATCTTCTACCTGGAGGCAGACGGCCAGCGAAGGAAAAGGGTGGTTGTAAAGGTCATGGGAGAATAGGCCCAGGAGAGGATCCTGAAAGATTTACCCGAAGGGAACCTCTTGCCCGCTCTGGAGGACGATCATGTCGATATCTTTTCAACACGTTTCATTCGCCTACCCGGGAAACACGTCACCGTTATTCGAGGATGTGAAGGTCCATTTCCCGGGAGGATGGACGTGGATCGTTGGAGCGTACGGGGCAGGCAGGACAACTTTTCTTCAGCTGGCCATGGGGCAGCTTGAGGCGCGGACAGGGACGATCAAAAGGACAGGTGACTGAACATCGGGGGAAACCCAAAAGGAAAAAGTGACCCCTTCAGGGAAGGAGAAGAAAAGTCTATGACAGAACAAAAAGCAGGAGTTAAGGCCGATCCGTTCTGCAACAGGGATCCCTTCCCGGTAATTACGACAAGGAGGCTTGTCCTTAGGCAGTTCTCCCGGGATGATGCGCCTTTGCTCCATGCAATATGGTCTGACCCTGTGGTCATGGAATTCATGACTCTGGACCCCTTTGGGGCGGAAGAAGAGACCGTCGCCATGATCGATCTGCTAAAAGGGCTTCATGAGAGGGGTGAAGGGATCAGGTGGGTGATAACAATGCTTTCGGACAGAACGGTAATGGGGACCTGCGGATTCCACAACTGGAAGAAGGAACATTTCCGTGCTGAAACAGGATATGAACTGGGCAAGTATCACTGGGGGAAGGGGTACATGAAGGAAGCGATGTCGGCAGCACTGGAGTATGGTTTCGATGGCATGGGTCTCAACAGGATAGAGGCCTTTGTAACTGAAGGCAATGGAAGGTCTTTGGGGCTGCTGAAAGATCTCGGTTTCAATACCGAGGGACTTTTGCGCAATTACGAGTGGGCCCGGGGGAAGTTCCAGGACCAATGGGTCTGTTCCATTCTGAAAAGTGAGAGAGCATAAGGGGGTTTGGTGGCTGAGGTATGCCGTTAGGGCGAGGGATTGCCACCACCGGTCAACATGTCTGCCTCGACGGGGGGATCCAGGCCTGGCGACGATCTGGGCGATGGTGGAGAAGGGTCAACAGCTTGAGCAAAGACTTCCGTGTAAAATAACGTGGAAATATCAAAAGTGTACGGGCTGACACCTTTGCTTGCTCCCGCCACAGCTTGCTCTTCAATACTTGTTGTGGGTTACCCTGTATGATATAGTATCCGGGCTGGTTTTTCCCCGGTGTTCCCAAGCGATAGCCAGAGGAGGTGTAGCAATTGAAACAGACCTTCCAGCCGCATAATAGAAAGAGAAAGAGAAAGCTCGGCTTCCTACAGCGCTCGAGCAGCCCGAGCGGCAGGCGCATCCTCCAGAACAGGAGGAACAAGGGCAGGAAGCGCCTGGCGGTCTAGTTGCGGGCTTCTTTTGTTTTCCCATCCCAGGACAGGCTTAAAAAGGGCTGGCAGTTCGATCAGGTTTTCCGCACCGGCCGCCGGGAAAGTGGCGCGTTGGTGCGGTTACTGTTTATGGCTTCCCCCGACGGGACGACCCGTTACGGAGTTGCCGTGGGCAAGCAGCAGGGGTGTTCGCCCTTGCGTTCCCGCGGGAAAAGGCTGCTGCGGGAGTCCCTGAGGAGGCTCCGTCCATGGGTAAAGGAAGGTTTCTGGATAGTCTGCACTATAAAGACACCAGCCATAGGAAAGAACGCAAGAGATGTATACTTGGACATGACAAAGGTGTTCCAGAGAGCCGGTCTCCTGGGGCCGGAATGGCCAGGGCCGGACTGGGATATCGACAGGAGGCGCAACCAGGGATGAAGGGTCTTCCTGCAAGAACGGCCGTAAAGGTCATTCACTTCTACCAGAGGTTCATTTCCCCCCTGCTTGGTGACCGGTGCAGGTTCTACCCCTCGTGCTCGAGTTATGCGATCCAGGGGATAGAGAGGTTTGGACTGGCCAGGGGAACAGCACTTGCTTTTTTACGTATAATAAAATGCGGTCCCTGGCACAGCGGCGGCTACGATCCTGTTCCGGACGAATTCCCGTCGTTATTTGACAGGGTTCTCCATCAAAGAGAATATTCTCCCAAGGGAAGGTGAATCCTTTGAGCGCACTCTGGAAAGCGGCGGGCGATTTCCTGCTTTTCGTGCTGAACAGCCTTTACACGTTCACACATTCGTACGGGATAGCCATAATTATTCTGACTATCCTGATCAGGATCCTGCTACACCCCCTCTCGCACAAGCAGCTGGTAAGCATGCAGAAGATGCAGAAGCTTCAACCCCGCATCAAGATCCTGCAGGAAAAGTATGCCAACGACAAAGACGCCCTGAACAAGGAGATAATGAAGCTTTACAAGGAGAACAACGTCAACCCGGCGGCGGGTTGTCTCCCACTCCTGGTGCAGCTCCCCATACTTATCCTCCTCTTCAGGGTGTTGATGAACCTGGACCTTGGCGGGGCGACCTTCCTTGGGATCAGTCTTGAGGGATCGGTCCTCTCCACCCTTGGAGAGGCCGTTGGCCTCGTGGCAGAGACCCACGGCATTGGACAGGTAATGTCGGCTATTGCCGCCAACCCGGCCGGTCTGGCCAATGTGGGAGTTTACGCGGCCAACCTGGTCCTCCTGCTCGTCGTGGGTTACCTCACCTGGTTCCAGCAGAAACTCAGCGGAAGTTCCAATCCGCAGATGCAGTTCATGAACTGGTTCATGCCGGTCTTCCTCACATTTATCTGCCTCAGCCTGCCCGGCGGTGTGCTCCTTTACTGGGGTGTCTCATCGCTCATCGGCGTGGGGCAGCAGTGGCACATCAAGAGAAAGACCGAGGTGGAGATGCAGGAGAAGCCCGTTCTTCTAAAGGAAAAGCCCCAGAAGAAGGAAGGCAGACAGTAATTCCCTACTGGAATGAAAGGGGTCAATGCCGTGGAAGAGCTTGAGTCTTTTGTTGTTGAAGTGAATTCCCTGGAGGAGGCCCGGCATATAGGGTCCCTCCGCTGGTCCGTGGAACCTTCGGATGTTGAGATCGAGGTCGTTGACGAGGGCAAAAGGCTTTTCGGCCTCCTGGGTAAGAAGATGCGTGTCTCCATCTCCAGGAAGTTGGGCCGGCCTGAAGCTTCTCCTCCGCAAGGGTCTATCCCCTTCCTGGAGGAGCTTCTTGGCAAGATGGACCTCTCCATTGAGCCAGTGATGACCGACGGGGATAATATTGACCTTGCCGGGGAGGACACAGGAATTGTAATAGGGAGGAACGGAGAGACCCTCAAGGCCGTCGAATTCCTCACCAACCTGGTCCTCCGGGAGAAGGACCCGGGAAGGAGGATAAGGATCGACAGCGGCGGGTACAAGGCGCGCAGGCAGGATAGCATCGAAAAGATAGCCCTTGCCGCCGCCAGGGAAGCCCAGAGAAAGGGGCGTCCCATACGGCTTGAACCAATGACCAGCTGGGAGAGAAGGATCGTCCACATGTCCCTCAAGGAACGGGACGACGTGTCAACCGGCTCAGTCGGTTCCGAGCCCATGAGAAGAGTCGTAGTGTCTCCAGCCCGGAAGGGCTCCCAGGGGAAGGCCTGAAGAGGATTACCTGCCTTTTGTGCAGGTACCCCTGCGTGATCCGGCCCCGCCGGGCGCGTTGTCTTACCCTGCCCGGAGATGCTGATGGTATATTTATCGGGGGTGTTCGGAAATGACAGGGGAATTCAGATGCGTCACCTTTCTCTCTGACTTCGGGCTGTCCGATGAGACAGTGGCCTGCTGCAAGGGGCTCCTTCTTCGAAGGGGGGTGACCCTGCCGGTTATTGACATCAGCCACGAGGTGCCCCCCTTCGACGTAATTTCGGGTGGATGGATGCTCGCCGGTGCGGTCCTGTACATGCCTGTGGGCGTCCACCTGGCCATAGTGGACCCCGGTGTTGGGACCGACAGAAAGATACTGGTGATCCGTTCCGTCCGGGGAGACCTCTTCGTCGGCCCCGACAACGGCCTCCTCGTCCCCGCGGCCGAGAGGACCGGCGGCATCAGCAGCAGCTGGTCCATCGAGCGTCCGCCGGCAGGTGCAGAGCAGGTCTCACCAACATTCCACGCAAGGGACATCATGGCTCCCGTAGTGGCCGACCTCGTCGGAGGGGTTCCCCCCGAAAAGTGCGGCATCGAGATCCCCAGGGGCGGGCTGAACCGCTTCCCGCTCCCGGCACCGCAGTCCTCGCCGGGCAAGATCTCTGGCCACGTAACCCTAGTTGACGCCTTTGGCACAATTCGGACCGACATCCCCTGGAACCTCCTGGGGAAACTGGGAGATTCGGAGATAAAGGTCAGCTGTGGCTGGCTTTTCAGCATCCCTGTGGGACGCACCTTCTCGGACGTAAGTTCCGGGGATATGGTCGCCCTTGAGGACAGTTGGGGTTTCGTCTCCATCGCGGTCAACAGGGGCAGGGCCTCGGACATGCTCGGCTTTAAACCCGGAGACCCCATTTCCGTAGAATTGACGATTCCAGGAAGACCCTGAGGGAGGATAATTGCCGTAAAGCATACAGGAGGTGGCTCGGATGAAAAGATCCAAAGGATCAAGGTTCTTTTTGGCGGCGCTGGTGTTCCTCCTTTCCGCAGCCGTCGTCTTACCCCTTTCATCAGGAACAGCCGCGGCACAGGACGTTTTCACAGGCAACCCCATCGCAAAGATAGTCAAGGAAGCTTCGCCGGCAGTGGTCAACATAGATACCGAAGCGATGGTCCAGAGGTCCTTTTCGCCCTTCCCTGACGATCCCTTCTTCAGAGAGTTCTTCGGTGACCGGTTTGACCGTTTTTCACGGGAAGTGCCCATGAGGGGCAAGGGTTCGGGTTTCATCGTCACTGGTGACGGTTATATCCTGACCAACAACCATGTGGTGGACGGTCCCGACAACATGACCATAGAGGTGACTCTCTCCGATGGCAGGTCCTTCCCGGCCAGGGTGGTCGGAAAGGACCCGTCCTACGATCTGGCGGTCATTAAGATCGATTCTTCTGACCTGCCGACGGTACCCATGGGTGACTCCGACAGGATAGAGGTAGGAGAGTGGGTCATAGCCATAGGAAACCCCTACGGTTTCGAGAGCAGCGTAACCGTGGGCGTCGTCTCCGCGAAGAACAGGTCCGTCAGGGCCAGGAACCTCAACTTCGACGGGTTCATCCAGACCGACGCGGCAATTAACCCCGGCAACAGCGGTGGACCCCTGCTAGGCCTTGACGGACAGGTGATCGGGATCAATACGGCGATCGTCCCCTATGCCCAGGGTATAGGCTTTGCGGTGCCAGTGAACATGGCAAAGCAGATCATGGACGACCTTATCCAGTACGGCAAGGTAAACAGGGGTTGGCTCGGGGTATACCTCCAGCCTCTGACCAGGGAGTTCGCCAGCGCCTACGGGATAAAGTCGGGTGAGGGAGCCCTTGTCAGCGACGTTGTGAAGGGGGCGCCGGCGGAGAAGGCCGGGATCCTGAGAGGTGACGTGGTCACCGCCATCGACGGCCGCAAGGTAAAAGATCACGGCGACCTTATCGTAGCCATCAGGCAACACCTTGCCGGAGAAAAGGTAGAGCTTACGGTCATCCGCAAGGGGGTCCAGAAGAAGATCAACGTTACTCTGTCGGCGGTACCGACGGAGGAGGTGTCGGAGGCCCCCGTCAAGGACGAGCCCGTTAGCTCGTCGAAGCTGGGGATCTCGATCGCTTCCGGTACCCCTGAACTGAGAGAGAAGTACGGCATCGAGGAGACAGGGGGAGCTATCATCACCGGTGTCCTTCCGGGGTCGCTAGGGCACCGGATGGGTCTTCGGGAGGGCGACGTGATCCTCGAGATCAACGGTGAGACCGTCAAGGATCATGCCCAGTTAGAGGAGATACTCTCAAGGGACCTGAAGAGCCTTGCCATGCTTGTCCTTCGGGAGGGCCGGACCTTCTACGTATCGGCAAACCTGTAGCGTCATCAAGAAGCACCGGAGGGGGCCCTTGAAGGGCCCCCTTTTTTCTCTATTCGAAGTCGTAGTCCTTGAGGGCCTCCGAGTCCAGGGGAAAGTTGACCCTGAAGAGGGATCCCCCTCCCTTGCTGGATTCGACCTCTATAAAGGCACTGTGTATCTGGGCGATCCTCTTTACCAGGGGAAGCCCCAGGCCAAAGCCGGGGGTAGTCCTCGAGAAGTCGGCCCTCCAGAACCTGTCGAAGCACTGGTTTATCTCCTCAGGGTCGAGACCGGGTCCGTCGTCGCGGATCTCCATCACCGCGTGGTCCCTCTCCTGGTCGATATAGGTTGATACACCTATTTTGCTGCCCGGAGGGGAGTGCTTGCTGGCATTCTCAAGGAGGTTGTAGGCGAGCCTCAGGACCATGGCGTCCCGTCCCTGGGTCGGGGCAGGGTGGAGGTCCTTCTCGATGGTCTGACCTCTCCTCTGAGTTATGGCCTCCATGTTGGCGATGGCATCCTCGGCGGTCAGGAGAAGATCCACCGGTTCTCTCGAATCCAGCCCCTTGAAGTCGTCCAGCCTGGCCAGTTCCAGGAGGGCTCCCACCAGGTTCTGCATGTCGTCGATGTTGTACATGAGCTCCTGGAGTTTGCCGATGTAGTAGGCCGGGTCCCTCTCCCTGAGGAGTGCTACGTCGACGGCGCCCCTCATCACTGCCAGGGGTGTCCTCAGTTCGTGACTCGCATCGGAGGTGAACTGCTGCAGGTTCTTCATGCTCATGTCCAGTTTTTTAAGCATGGTGTTGATGTGGTTGACGATCTCGTCGATCTCCCTGTCTGTGCCCAATGGGGTAGGGTCGATCGACATGTTGCTGATGGAGACTTCCGAAAGGGCCCTGTTTATGTCCTTGAGCGGCCTGATGGCCCGGGCCGCCAGCAGCCTTCCCACAGCAAGGGAGACTATCATGCCTGCGATCCCGGCGATGACGATCATCCAGAAGAGCAGCTGCCTCGATTCGAGGAGCCATACCATCGGGACCATCGATACAAGGAAGACCTCTTTCTCACCAAGAAGCGCAACGGTTGTGCAGGTCCTCCAGAGGTTTCGGTGAGAAAGATAGTTCCATGGGAGGACCCACCAGAGCCTGGGAAGATATCTGCTTTTTGCCGGGTCGAAGGTGAAGGGGTGCTTACGTCCGGATGCCGCCTCCAGAAGATCCCCCGGGATCATCGGGGCCGAAAGGCCTGGAGGGAGGTGGAAAAGAAGTGACATGTCTTGGTCGTAGACCTGTAATACCACACCCCGGGACCTGCCCTCCCATACCTGGATAGGGAATCTTCCCGCCTTCTGCCGGAAGGAGATCACCTCCTCAAGGCAAACCGACAGGGTCCGGTCGATCCTGTTGATCTCAAGAGAGGTGAAAAGAGTAAAGACGACCATCCCGAAGATCGCGATGGTCACCATGATGGTCAGGGCGGAAAAGAAAACCAGCCTGAAACGAAACGAGCGGAGCCGTAACGGCCACCGCCCGTCGGATAACCTTGCCATCTATTTCAACATCTCCCAGGTCGTGGTCTCAAGGTGCCGGAGGGCTACTCGTAGTCGGGGCAGGTCACCTTGTATCCGACCCCTCTGACGGTAACGACCACCGTGTCGAGGTTGTAGGGACGCAGCTTGTCCCTGAGGTATTTTACATGAACGTCGACCACGTTGCTTGTCCCGTCGTACTCCTTCTGCCATACGTGTGCAATGATCCTCTCCCTGGTGAAGACCTGGTTCTCGTAGCGCATAAGAAGCTCCAGGATGTCGAACTCCCTTCTCCTGAGAGGCACTGTCTCGCCTTCGGCCCTGCACTCCCTGGCAATGGGGTCCAGAACCAGCGGTCCGCAGTTGAGAATGGGCCTCTTCAGCTCCGCTCTCCTGCGTGTGACCGCGTTGATCCTGGCGACCAGTTCACGGAAATCGAAGGGTTTGACCAGGTAGTCGTCGGCTCCCCGGTTGAGGCCTTCCACCCTGTCCTCTATGGAGTCCTTGGCGGTGAGCATTATCACCGGGGTGTCCTTCCCCTCTTCCCTTGCCCTCTCTACAACTTCATAGCCATCCATCTCAGGTAGCATGATGTCCAGAATGATGCAGTCATAGTCGCTGTTTCGGATCTTGTTCAGTCCTTCAATACCGTCAAAGGCGCTTTCCACTGAATAGTTAAGGTCGTTGAACCCTTCCGAGAGGACCTGCACAAGGTCCCTGTTATCCTCTACGATGAGGATCTTCATGGAGTTTATCCTTCCTTTCGATCAGATTCTGTAGAGTCTATATTAAGAATGAAAGCATATAATTAAGAAAATGTCGAGTGCAGAATGAGCGGAACCTTATATTTTTTCCATAATTGGATTTGTTTGCCCGGCACACTATATGGTGATATAATTCCTGCACCCGATACTAGGTTCTGCGGATATGCGCACTACTTGGTTCCGGGAATATACACCAAGAGGTGAAGGCAGTGCTTGAAAAGGAGAAGAAACAGGGCATCATCGAGGAGTTCAAGACCCATAACGCCGACACGGGTTCACCGGAGGTCCAGGTAGCGATCCTGACCACCCGGATCAGGGATCTGACGGAACATCTGAAGATCCATAAGAAGGACCACCACTCCCAGAGGGGTCTCCTCAAGATGGTAGGGCGCAGGAGAAGGCTTCTGCAGTACCTCAGGAACAAGGATTTCGGACGTTATAGCGATCTCATCCAGAAGCTCGGTCTGAGGCACTGATCGCATAATCCCTGGAAGACCAAAAGGCAGGACACGGCATGTTTTGGAACGAGGGCGGCTTTTGCCCTCGTTCTTTTTTGTCCGCTTGTGTTATCCTTTAACGGGAAAAAAGACGGGAAAAATATGAGGAGGAAACAGAATTATGGCGGAAAGATACATTATTGAAGTCGGGGGGCGTCCCCTGACCTTCGAAACGGGAAAGCTTGCCAAACAGGCAAACGGTTCGGTTCAGGTCACAATGGGGGAGACATCGATCCTTGTGACGGCTTGCATTGCTGACAAGGCAAGGGAAGGGCTGGACTTTCTGCCCTTGCTTGTGGATTACGAAGAACGATTCTATTCGGCCGGCAAGATCCCCGGGGGCTTCATAAAGAGGGAGGGGAGACCCTCCGAGACGGCAACACTGACGTCCAGGATAATTGACCGCTCGATAAGGTCGCTCTTCCCGGGGCACATCCGCAACGACATCCATGTTGTTGCGACCACCCTTTCAGTGGACCAGTCGAACCCGCCGAACATAGTGGCCATCAACGGTGCTTCTGCGGCGCTAATGCTCTCGGGGATTCCGTGGGGAGGGCCTGTGGGAGCAGTAAGGATAGGTCTTGTTGATGGCGAGCTTGTTGTCAATCCTACGGAAGACATGATGAAAGAGAGCGCCCTTGACCTTGTCGTAAGCGGACATGCCGGTGGTATAACCATGGTCGAGGCTGGCGCCCGGGAGATCCCGGAGCAGTTAATGGTCGATGCCCTTGATCTGGCCCAGCGGGAGATAACCGCCATTACGGAAAAGATCGGGGAGATGGCCAAGGCTTTCGGGAAACCCGTAATGGAACTACCGGAACCGCCATCGTTTCCCGAGATCGATGACTGGATCGGCAAGGAACTCTACGGAGATATCCACCAGGCCGTGCAGATCCATGACAAGAAGCCGCGGGGAGAGGCGATCGACTCCGCCACTTTGAAGGCCCTGGATAACCTGCTTGAGAAGTACCCCGAATCGGAGTCCTACATCAAGACTGCCGTCGAGGAGATGGTCAAGAAGGCCATGAGGTCCCTCATCGTCGAAGAGAGCAAAAGGGCAGACGGAAGGGCCATGGATGAGGTAAGGCCCATCACCTGTGAAGTGGGGATCCTCCCAAGGGTACACGGTTCAGCTCTCTTTACCAGGGGTGAGACCCAGGCGCTGGTGACGACCACCCTGGGGATGGTAGGAGAGGACGACCAGCTCGTGGACGGCCTCAAGCACGACGAGCCGTCGAAGCGCTTCATG
Organism: Synergistaceae bacterium; assembly: GCA_012729145.1. Taxonomy (GTDB): domain Bacteria; phylum Synergistota; class Synergistia; order Synergistales; family Thermovirgaceae; genus 58-81. Next base: position 16,439 of record JAAYDT010000011.1, read on the forward strand.
CTCCACTACAACTTCCCTCCCTTCTCCGTCGGAGAAGTCAGGCCCATGAGGGGGCCCGGGCGCAGGGAGATAGGGCACGGGGCACTGGCAGAGAGGGCCGTAAGGGCCCTTCTCCCCGGTGAAGAGGAATTCCCCTATGCGGTAAGGGTGGTATCGGACATCCTTGAATCCAACGGCTCCAGTTCCATGGCCTCGGTATGCGGTGCCAGCCTCTCGCTCATGGATGCAGGAGTGCCGGTAAGGAAGCCCGTTGCCGGCGTCGCCATGGGTCTAATAAAGGAAGGGGAAAAGGTGGCGATCCTCACCGACATCCAGGGGCTGGAGGATCATTACGGGGATATGGACTTCAAGGTCACGGGGACCAGGGAAGGCATCACGGCCCTCCAGATGGACAACAAGGCCGGCGGCATAACCAGGAGCATCCTGGAAAGAGCCCTGGACCAGGCAAGGAGGGGCAGGCTTTTCATCCTTGAAAAGATGGAGAGTGCCATAACAGAACCCCGGGATAACGTCTCGGCCTATGCTCCAAGGATCTACACCCTTACGGTCCCACTGGACAAGATCAGGGACATTATCGGCCCGGGCGGCAAGATGATCAGGAACATAGTCTCCCAGACTGGCGTCAAGGTCGACGTGGAGGACGACGGAAGGGTTTTCGTGGCCTCTCCGACGACGGAGGCCGCAGAGAAGGCCCTCGGTATGATCAACGATCTCATCAGGGAAGTGACGGCGGGAGAGGTCTTCTCCGGCAAGGTGACCAGGCTGATGGCCTTCGGAGCCTTCGTGGAGGTCCTGCCAGGCAAGGAGGGGCTCCTGCACGTGAGCGAGATCAGCACTACCCATGTGGGCAAGGTCGACGACGTTTTCAGCTCCGGTGACTCGGTCCTTGTGATGGTCAAGGAGATCGACGACATGGGGAGGATCAACCTCTCCAGGAGGAGAGCCCTTGAAAGGAAGAACGAGCCCGAACTGGCCGAAAGGTTCGCCGATGCCTTCGTTCTGGAGGATGCCAGGGAAGAGAGGATCAAGGCTCTGCCCCCATCTGGCGACCGTGACAGGAACCAGAGGGGAGGAGCTCCGAGACCTGGTGGAAGACCGGGCGGGGACAGACCTTCCGGCGACAGAAGATCCCACAGTGGGCCCCGCAGGAGTAGTTCCGGGGACAGGAACAGGTAGCCATGCAGGAAGTGGTCAGGCTCGGTATCTTCCGCGACGATGAAGATATTGCCCTGCCGGTCTACGCTACACCCTTCTCGTCAGGGGTCGATCTAAGGTCCAACGAAAGGGTCACCATCCCCGCCGGTGGGAGATCGGCGGTGGGGACCGGGATCCGGCTCGAGATACCCGAAGGATACGAGTGCCAGGTGAGGCCCCGGAGCGGCCTGGCCCTGAAGAACGGTGTGACCGTGCTGAATGCACCCGGGACGATCGATGCCGACTACAGGGGTGAAGTGAGAGTGATCCTTGTCAACCTGGGTGAAAACCCCTTCGAGATAGAGAAGGGGGACAGGATCGCCCAGATGATCCTGGCACCTGTCAGCAGGATCGAATGGGAGGAGACTGACTCTCTGAGCGAGACGGACCGGGGCAGCGGCGGTTTCGGAAGCACGGGAAGGTAGGATCTCAAAAAAGGCATTGAACGTAACAGGGGGCCGTCCATAGGGGCGGCCCCCTGTTCTTGCTCTATCGCTTGTTTCCCGGGACTATTTCTTCTCCTCGGCTTTCATGGTCCTGTAGACGCACCAGCCGGTGCCGCCGAAGACAAGGGCCATTATGACTATCATGTTGAACTGCCAACCCATCGGAATCCCTCCCTGTAAGTCGTCTTGCTCAAACAGAAACCGGTAGCGGGACTGGGAGCCGTTCTATTCGGTAGCCTCGAACTTTACCGTCGACTTGTCGGCCAGCCAGTTGTTTGTTACCAGGGCGAGTACAACCACGATCGCCCACTGGTAGACCATAGTACCCACAGTGAAGGTGTACTCCGAGATGGGGAGCCACTTCATGTAGGTGTCGGGGTACCAGCTTGCGGCCTGCGCGATCCACCACCAGAAGATGATCACGAACCATACCGGGAAGAGGTAGATAAGCTTGAACATCCATGGAGCATTCAGGTCGGAATCGGGGGCGATGTACTGGTCCCAGATCTTGTTGACGCCGATCTTCATTGCTGCGATGGAGAAGATCAGACCGCTCAGGAGAAGACCTACGCCCCAGACCCAGTCCTGGTTGTCCAGGAAGGAGATGCTCCAGGCTGAGGGCAGGCCAAGAACAAGGATGCCGATTCCTGCAGCTATGGCTGCCTTGTTGCGTGTCCAGCCGGCATCCATCAGGAGACGGAGGCCGAGTTCGACCATGGATAGGAGCGAACTGAAGCCCGCAAAGATAAGGGCCAGGAAGAAGATGGAGGCGAAGATGACCCCTCCGGGCATAACAGTGAAAAGGCTTGTGAGGTGGATGAATGCGAGCCCGGTGTTCCCGCTTGCAACCGCTGCCATGGGATCCGGCGAAAGAGCGAAGATGGTGGGGATTATCGCCAGACCGGCCAGGAAGCCGGCCATGGTGTCGGCGAAGCATACGGTGGTGGCGTTGAGGGCAATGTCCTCACGCTTCTTGGTGTAGACGAAGTAGGTGAGCATGAGTCCCCAGCCCGCCCCCGTGGACCATGCGACCTGGGTGAAGGCCTCGAGCCAGACGCGGCCCTTGAGGAGGTCGGCCCACTTGGGCTCGAAGAAGTATCTCAGACCTTCAGTGGATCCGGGGAGCATGTTGGCCCTGATGGCCAGGACAACGAGCATGACAAAAAGGGTGGGAATGAGGACCTTGTTGATCTTCTCGAGACCCTGGGAGATGCCCTTGAAAAGGATCACTGTGGCGGCGACCATGGTCAGGATATGCCACGGTACCATCGCGCCTGGTGTGCCGGAGAAGGCGGCCCAGAGAGCTTCCGTATCAAGCCCTGGTTTGATGACCCCCGTTATGGCGTACAGAAAGTACCGGATGCACCATCCAACCACAACGGAGTAGTAGAAGGCGATCCCAAGAGAGATGACGGCGACGGTGGTACCCATCCAGGTCCACTTTCTGCCTGCCATCTCCTTGAAGGACCCTATGACGCCCATCCTTGATACCTTACCCCAGACGGCTTCTGCCATGAGGAGCGGAATAGCCCAGAGGAACAGTCCGATCAAAAGAGCGATGACGAAAGCACCGCCACCCTGGGAGGCCGCGACTCGCGGAAACCGCCAGATGTTACCCGTACCTACTGCCATACCAATGCAAGAGAGAATAAGACCCCATCGGGTAGACCACTGGTCGGCCTTTTTGATCTCGGCCATGCTTTGAATCCCTCCTTGGTGAGAGTTTTTGGAACGGAAGATCCTGTTCTGGGAAAACATGAATGTGGTATTTTTAACTATCTTCCCTGTTCCACCCCCTCCACGGGAAAATGAACAAAAGGAAAAAAGTAAAGAAAGGTTTAAACCGATTATAGGAGAACAAGGTTCTTTTTTCCAGAAAAAATAAGGCGTTGCCATACGCCCCCGGGAGTGTATATTATATACACTACAGGGAAGGGTGACCTCGCTGTCCTGCTGTTGTAGAATGCAATCCACCTGACCTTTGTCGCAGGAGCGTCAGGGATGGGTCATTTTTCAAGATGGAGGACTTTAAATTGCCTAATTATTCAGGTCCTGAAGGATTGGAACTAAACTCCTCCGAGCCTCTGAAGGCCCGGGAGATACTGTCGAGATGGGGACTTTCTGAAGGATCCATTGCCGCCGTCGTTGACGGGACACGGATCGATCTTGCAGCTGTGGTCAAGTCTGACTCCCTCGTAGAGCCAGTGCTCTCTTCAAGCCCCGAAGGACTGGAGATCCTGAGACACTCCACATCGCATCTGATGGCCCAGGCCGTCCAGAGGCTCTTTCCCGGAACAAGGCTGGGGATCGGACCCTCGATTCAGGACGGTTTCTACTACGACATGGAGATAGCCGGCCAGATCACCGAAGAGGACCTTCCCAGGATCGAGGAGGAGATGAGGAAGATCTCCTCCGAGGATATTCCAGTGGAGAGGCTCCTCCTGCCCAGGGAAGAGGCCCTGGATCTTTTCAGCGAAAGAGATGCCGTCTACAAGGTCGAACTGGTCTCGGAGATCCCCGACGAGCTCATCTCGCTCTACAGACAGGGCGACTTCGTTGACCTCTGCAGGGGCCCCCACGTGATCTCCACCTCGCAGCTGAAGCATTTCAAGCTTCTTTCCTTGGCAGGAGCCTACTGGCGAGGTGACGAGAAGAACATAATGCTCACGAGGATCTACGGGACGGCCTTCGACACCGCCGAGGCCCTGGATGATCACATTAACAGGATAGAGGAAGCAAAACGCAGGGACCACAGGAAACTTGGTAGAGAGCTTGACCTTTTCAGCATCCAGGAGGAGGGACCGGGGTTCCCCTTCTTCCACCCCAAGGGTATGGTGATCATAAACCGACTCGTGGATTTCTGGCGGGCCGAGCACTCCCGAAGGGGATACGCTGAGATAAGGACGCCGCTGATACTCGACCAGGACCTGTGGATAAGGTCGGGCCACTGGGACCATTACCGTGAGAACATGTACTTCACCGAGATCGACGAGCGCCCCTTCGCGGTGAAGCCCATGAACTGCCCCGGGGGGATCCTGGTCTACAAGAGCAGAATAAGGAGCTACCGTGAATTTCCCATGAGGATAGCCGAGCTCGGTACCGTTCACCGCCACGAGCGTTCGGGGGTCCTGCACGGGCTGATGCGGGTAAGGTCCTTTACCCAGGACGACGCCCACCTTTACGTGACACCGGAACAGATCAAGCAGGAGATCATCGGGATCATGGACCTGGTCAGGTTCATCTACAGGGACGTATTCGGCTTTTCATACCGGGTGGAGCTTTCCACCAGGCCCGAGAAGGCCATGGGAGACCCGGTAATGTGGGAGAAGGCCGAGAAGGCCCTGCAGGAGGCCCTTGAGGATTTCGGGACCGATTTCAGGGTGAATCCCGGCGACGGAGCGTTCTACGGACCCAAGATCGACTTCCACCTCGAGGACTGCATCGGGAGGACCTGGCAGTGCGGCACGATCCAGCTCGACTTCCAGATGCCCGAAAAGTTCGATATGACCTACATCGGTCCGGACGGGAACGAGCATCGCCCAGTAATGCTCCACAGGACGGTCTTTGGTAGTCTTGAAAGGTTCATGGGGATCCTCATAGAGCACTATGCCGGGTCGTTCCCATTCTGGCTGGCACCGGTCCAGGTAAGGATCGTGCCGGTAAAGGAGGATCACATCCCCTACGCCGCCGAAGTTGAGTCAAGGCTCAAGGAGATCGGTCTCAGGGTTGAGAAGGATATCAGGGACGAAAAGCTGGGCAAGAAGATAAGGGACGCCCAGGTGGAGAAGATCCCCTTCATGGTCGTTCTGGGCGCCAGGGAGGTTGAGAACGGGACCCTGTCCGTAAGGGAACGGAGCGAGGGCGACCTTGGAACCATGGATCTTTCTGGTTTCGAGGAACTTATCAGGAGGCAGCCTGATCCTGTCAGCGGGCGAAGGAGCACTTGCACCTGCTAGTTGTTATGTGCTAGAATCCCTTGTCGGTCCCTTTCCGGGACAAAAAAGGAATAACGATGAAGAGGAGCCAAGCCTCCCACCCGCCGACGCCTTGATGGGCTGTTTAAGGGTATATATGCCGGGCCGCAAGATGAGGTTTTGCGCTCCGGATCATATGGGATATAGAGGCCGGGCTCGATGAGTCCGGCCATTTTTTACCGTGGAGGTGACGAGTTATAGCTAAAAACAGCGAAGAACCGCGCATCAACGAAGAGATCCGGGCAAAGGAAGTCCTTCTGATCGACGACCAGGGCGTCAAGGTCGGAGTGGTCCCCATTGCGCAGGCGCTCGAGCTTGCCGAGGAGAGGGAGCTGGACCTGGTTGAGGTCTCGGGCCAGGCCGATCCTCCTGTCTGCAGGATCCTTGACTACGGCAAGTACAAATTCCAGCAGCAGAAGCGTGACAAGGACGCAAGAAAGAAGTCCAAGGGGCAGGTCGTAAAAGAGATGAAGATGAGACCCAAGATCGACCTGCACGACTACAACTTCAAGGTGCGCGCCATCAAGGATTTCCTCCTTTCGGGCTTCAGGGTCAAGGTTGCCGTCTTTTTCCGGGGCAGGGAGATGGCATTCCTGGACCGGGGCCGAGAAGTTCTTGACAAGGTGGTAAGGGATTGCGATGGAATTGGGAAAGTGGACATGCCCCCCCGCATGGAGGGAAGGTACATGCGCCTGATGCTCATGCCTTTACCGCAGCCCGCCAGGAAGCCGAAGACGGCAGAGACCGACAAGGCTGTTAAATTGGAAAAGGAAGGGACAGAAGAGCACGTGGCGAAGGAGTAGTTTCCGGAGCGCCCTTTTGTCCTCATCGTTAGAAGATAGAGGGAGGAATTGGATCATGCCGAAGATGAAAACCCACTCTGGGACCAAGAAGAGGTTCTCGAGGACCGGGACGGGGAAATTTGTTTACAAGAAAAGCGGCCGCGGACATCTTCTCGGGAAGAAGAAAGCCACCCGCCTCCGCCGCCTCCGCCAGAAGGGGGTAATACCTTCTTCTCTCGAGGGGCGCATGAAGACACTTTTGCCCTACGCGTAGGTGTCGGAACTATAAACCAGGAATCAACCAACCGAAAGAGGTGAGCGGTCATGCCCAGGGTCAAGGGCGGAAGCGCCAGCGATCAGAAAAGGAAGAAACTCTTCGAAGCGACAAAGGGTTACTTCGGAAGGAAAAAGAACGTTTTCCGGAGAGCACAGGAAGCTTACCTTCACTCCATGTCCAACGCTTACAAGGACAGGAAGGGGAGAAAGAGGGACTTCCGCAAGCTCTGGATAACCAGGATAAGCGCAGGGGCAAGGATGAACGACATGACCTACAGTTCTTTCATGAACGGGCTCAGGTGCGCCAACATAGAGATCAACCGCAAGGTCCTCGCTGACCTGGCCGTGCAGGATATGCCGGCCTTCGCGAAGCTGGTTGACCGTGCAAGGGAAGCACTGGTCAAGTAATCTGCCCTTCGGGCGGTTCTTTGGTCAGAGCGAATAATCAGACCCGGGGTTCCTGTCGATGGCTTTGGCGGGGACCCCTGTCGTATTACCGGTCCGATGGCATTGAAAAATATGGCCACTTCGGTCTAGCGAGGGTATTATACTAAAAGGACAGTATCTTCTCTTTCAGATCCGGGCAGAGGGTCACTTTTTAGCCCTTTTCAGGATCAGGGGAGAGGTTCGCCAGGAAGCCGAAACAGTTGGGGAGGGGTAGCGCTTGGGCAGCATTAATGACGATGTAGTAAGGATCCGGACCCTTTTCGAATCGGAGCTTTTATCAGCGGAGACCCTGGACGCCCTGCAGGGGATCAGGATCCGCTTTTTGGGCAAGAAGGGCGAGGTTACCTCCCTTCTGAAGAGGCTGGGTTCGCTCCCGGCGGAGGATCGCCCCGAGGCCGGCAGGGTGCTCAATGAGCTTAGAGACCTTATGGAAGAGGCCCTGTCAAGAAGGACAGAGGAGTGTGCCGGGGCCCAGGTGGCCGCCCGGGAAGCTGGGGAGTGGCTCGATGTGACCCTCCCAGGGAGGGGGCGCCCCTGGGGTGCTTTCCACCCTGTCGCCCAGATCACCCAGGAAGCGATAGACATATTTGCCTCCATGGGCTTCTCAGTTGCCTACGGACCGGAAGTCGAGGACGACTTCCACAACTTTGAAGGCCTTAATATCCCCCCGCACCATCCGGCGAGAGATATGCAGGACACCTTTTATCTCGAGAACGGCCTTCTCCTGAGGACCCACACCTCGCCTGTAGAAGTCAGGTCCATGCGAAGGTGGGGCGCGCCCCTCAGGATCATCATCCCGGGAAAGGTCTTCAGGAGGGATAGTGACCAGACCCATTCGCCCATGTTCCACCAGCTGGAGGGGCTACTGGTGGATGAGAACATTTCCCTGGCGCACCTCAAGGGGTGCCTGGAGGCATTCGCCAACAGGATATTCGGCCGCCCTCTGGCGGCCCGTTACAGGGCCAGCTACTTTCCTTTCACCGAGCCGTCGCTGGAGATGGATGTGGAGTGTGTCGCCTGTTCGGGAAAGAACCCGTCGTGCAGGATCTGCAAGGGGAGCGGATGGCTTGAGATCTCGGGGCTTGGAATGACCCACCCGAACGTTCTCAGGGCAGGCGGCATAGACCCTGCCCGCTACAATGGCTTCGCCTGGGGGATGGGACTCGACCGTATCGCCCTGCTCAAGTACGGGCTCAACGATCTGAGGGTCTTCTTCGAGGGCGACCTGGCCTTTCTCAACTCGAAGGGGGAGCGCAGATAATGCTTGTATCTCTTAACTGGCTCAAGGAACTTGTGGATATTCCTGTTGATGCCCAGACGCTCGCCAGAAAGCTTACCGATACCGGAACAGAGGTGGAAGGGTTAGAAGTCCCCGTGCCGCTGTTCAGCGGGGCAGTAACGGCGAAGGTCGATTCCATAAGACGGCACCCCGGGAGACCTGACCTCTTCGTACTCTCTGTCGATGCCGGACAAAGGAGGGGGACATGCATTACGGCGGCAAAGAACCTGAGAGAAGGAGACATCGTTCCCTGGGGTCCTCCGGGATGCGTGCTTGCCGATGGAACGGAGGTATCCACCAGGGATTTCCAGGGGGTGATCAGTGAGGGCATGGTCCTTTCTGCCGAGGAGATCGGTCTTCCCGAGATAGCCGATGAGTTCGGCATTCTGAGACTTGAGCCCGATACTGCAAAGGGAGAGGACGCAAGGAAGGCTCTCGGCATTGACGATACTATCCTGGAGGTCTCAATCACTCCCAACAGGGGCGATCTTCTGAGCATGGAAGGAATAGCCAGGGAGGTCTCGGCGGTCTTCCCTGAGGCGAGATACAAGGGCCTGTCGCCAAGGGTCACACCCAGGGCCGAGAGGCTCGACAATTTCGAGGGGGTCTTCCTATCGGACGCGGGGTGTCCCTTCTACGCCCTCGGGTCCATCGACAACGTAAAAATAATGCCCTCGCCATTAAGGGCAAGGGTCAGGGTCCTTCTCTCGGGCATGAGACCCATATCAAACGTGGTGGATGCCACAAACCTGGTGATGCTTCTGGTCGGACAACCACTTCACGCCTTCGATGACGCCGGCCTTCCCGGAAGAGAGATCACCGTGCGTTCCGCAAGCGACGGGGAGATGATCCTGACCCTCGACGGAAAGACCAGGATCCTGGACAGTGAAGATCTCCTCATCACCAGCGGGGGCAAAGCTATCGGCCTGGCAGGGGTTATGGGAGGCGGCGAGAGCGAGATCAGCGACAAGACGGCCAGGGTGCTCCTTGAATCGGCCAACTTCGACAGCATCAAGGTCAGCAGGACATCCAGGAAGCTTGGTATCCCAAGCGAAGCGGCCTACCGGTTCTCGCGCTTTGTGGACCCCTTCAAGGTGGAGACGGCCCTGGCGATAGCCATGGATATGATGGCCTCCTGGGGGGCCGGGGTCCCGACGGGGTGGATAGCCTCTGGCGCACCGGCCCTGGAGGAGCGGAAGGTGCACCTGACCTCTGCCGTACTCGAAAAGATCATCGGTACGGGTGATCTGGAGATGGCCTCGGGGATCCTTGGGAGACTCGGGATCGCCACCGATGACAGGGACCCCTCCCGCAGGGTCTACAGAATTCCCTCCTACAGGCCGGATATCTCCATCGAGGAGGACCTGGTCGAAGAGGTGGCCAGGATCAGGGGTTACGACAAGATCGACGCCGTTCTCCCCCCGGTCATGCACAGCACCGGCGACATTACCGACAGGATGAGGGCCGAAAGGGCTGTCCGGTCGACGGCCATGGCGAGGGGTTATTCGGAGGTAGTGACATACTGTTTTGTCTCCCCTGCGGCCATTTCCGCACTGAGGTTCCCCGGATCGGACCTGAGGTCCACCCCCGTGGCACTCTCCAATCCGCTGAGCTCGGACATGTCCCTCATGAGAACAACCCTTGCTCCCGGACTGGTCCAGTCCGTCCAGAAGAACATTAGATCCGGGTGGAGAAGGGCAATAAGGATCTTCGAGACAGGCATGGTCTTCTATCGAAAAGGCGACGAGGTGGAAGAGGTATTCAAGCTCGGAGGCTGTGTATGCCCCGGAGTTGACAGCCGTTCGCCATGGGGGGAACAGGAGACGGAGGACTTCCATTCCGTGGCCGCCGATGTAGAAGCGATCTTCTCAAGCCGGGGGATAGCAGTGGAGCTTGTCCCAGGGAACGAACCGTTCGGTCATGCCGGGAAGACGGCCCGGGTCATGGCCGACGGCAGGGACATAGGATACCTGCTGGTCCTCAAGCCGGAGATAGAGGCCGAACTGGAACTCCCAGCGCCAGTCTATCTCTTTGAACTGGATATGGAACCTATGGTACATGGTGGGAGAGCCCTCTTCGGAGAGATCAGAAAATTCCCGCCTGTCTACAGGGATATCTCCCTGGTGGTCGAGGAGGGGGTCTACTCCTCTGACGTACTGGAGCTTCTGAGGAAGCTGGGCGGGCCTCTTCTGGAGGATGTAAGGCTATTCGACATCTACCAGGGTAAGGGGATCCCGGAAGGACACCGGAGCCTTGCCTATTCGCTGGCCTACCGGGACCCCGAGAGGACACTGAGGGACGATGAAGTCGACGGCATCCATGGAAGACTCAGGGAACAGCTTTCCCAAAAGGGGATAAGGATCAGATAAAGGGAGGGGTTAAAATGCTCGAACAGATCAGCAGTCTTGAGAACCTGATCGAAAGGGTCTCCGAGGTCATGTCCAACCTGAAGGCGGAGAGGGACCGGATGGGCGAGGATCTGGAAACCCTCCGGGGGATCCTTGATGAGAAGGACAGGGAGCTTGCCACCCTGAGGGACGAAAGGGAGACTACCGAGAGCAGGCTGACGGTGCTCGTGGAGAAGATGAGGGCCTCATGTGAGCCCTGTGAACCCTCTGAACCGGCTGGTGAATGCGAAACCACCGAGGAAGAGGAGGAACCTCCCATTCCCGAGAGCGAGGAAACCCCAAAGGAGGACCCTGTGGGGGATCTTTTCAGGTTCGACCGGGGCTCCCAACAGGGCGACCTTACGGACCGTTTCTGATCAGGAGAGGAGGTCTTTAGTTGCAGGAAGAGCCGCGCCGGGTCTTTGTGACCCTGGGCAAGAAGAGCTACCCCATACTGACCCGTCTTGACGAGAGAAGGTTCGAGAGGGTCCTGCAGATCGCCAAGGAGAGCGTCAGCGGGGCGGATCCTTCGATGGAACAGGATGAAAGACTTCTTCTTGCCTGCTTCAAACTGGCCTTTTCCATCGAATCGGCCGAGAGCAAGATCAGGGATATGTTGGGGGGGAGTGGGTCCTTTTGACCCTTGCGCTTGGTACGGACATACTGTTCGTCCTCATTCTCGTGACTTTCTGTGTCAGGGGCGCAGCCAAGGGTTTTTCCGGTGAGATCATTTCGCTCCTTGCGACCATAGGCGGTTTCCTCCTTGCCTGGAAGCTGTCGGCCGGAGTTTCGTCCCTGATCTCCCCCTATCTGTCTTTTCGGCCGGGAGTGACCCAGGCCGTAGCACTTGTTATCATCTATATCCTTATCCTCGTGGCAGGGGTCTACGCAGGAAGGGCCGTGAAGGCCTTCCTCAAGTTCACTCACCTGTCCGGCATCGACAGGGGCATGGGTATAGTTGCAGGTGCCGTGAAGGCATTTGCCCTCCTTATCATAGTCTACGCTGCCCTGATGGCCTTCTCTCCTGTCTTGTCGCCCTACTGGATGAACGAAAGTGTTGCAATGAGACTTGCCGACAGGTCGTGGCCATCGGTCCAGAACGCCCTCTCTTCCATAAGGTTGCTTGATCCCGGGTCGCTCCCGTGGCACCTGACCCCTCCCGTAGAAGGGGAGAGGCCGAAAGACCCGGAGCCTTCAAATTGAGGGTTGAAGAAAGAACGGCCGAACTGGTCGAGATTCCCTCCGTTCTTGAAAGGATGTCAAGAAGGACAAGATCGGAGACCGGCAAGCTTTTGCTCCAGGGGATGCTCCCGGCCATATCTGTAAAGGGCGCCCGGGAGCGGCAGGATCTTTTGAGGTTCTTCATGCGCTACAGGGAGACCCGTGGCGAAATGACCTGGGACGGAAGACTGAAGCCCCTGGCACCTCTCTTTGACAGCGCCAGGGAGACAGCTCTTCTCACCGGGGCTGAACTGGTCCAGTTCCGCATCCTCATCAGTCTTTCCAAGAGGATAAGGGAAGATATCAGAGATGCCCGCGGGGAGATCCCCGGTATCGAAAGGCTCGCCGAAGGCATCCGGGATCTGGAGAAGGAGCTGGACAGGCTTCAGGTGATATCCGATGACGGGCAGCTTTATGACAGCGCATCGGAAGAGCTGACCAGGGTCAGGAATTCCCTCAGGGATATCACCTCCCGGGCCAGGACCAAGTGTTCAGAGCTCTCCTCCAGGGCTAATCTGGCTCCCATGCTTCAGGACAGGGTCGTGCACTTCAGGAAGGGGCGGTTCGCCCTTCTCGTCAGGGTCGAGGATTCCGGGCGATTCGACGGGATCGCCATGGACAGGTCCTCTTCGGGCAAAGGCGTGTATATTGAGCCGAAAGAGGTCGTTCCCCTGAACAACAGGATAGAGATCCTGCGAGGCGAGGAGAGGGAAGAGGAGAGAAGGATCCTGTCCTCGCTGACAGCCATGCTCCTGGAGAAGGAGTCCCACATCGCCGAAACAGAGTTGGCCCTTGCGAGGATCGATGTCCTCTACGCAGGCGCCCAGTTCCTGGATGAACGCTCCTGGATCCTGCCCGAGCTGGACGACCGGTCCCGTTTCCACTTCCGGGACCTGTGGAACCCCCTGATCGGCAGAGGGTGCGTTCCTGTGAGCGTCCACTGCGGAGAGAGATTCCGGCAGCTTGTCATTACCGGACCGAACACGGGCGGAAAGACGGTGGTGCTGAAATCGGTGGCCATTGCTATATTCCTGGCCCTTTCGGGTCTTCCGGTCCCGGCGGCGGAAGGGACTCTGGTGGGCGGGATCGACTACCTGGCGGCCGATATAGGTGATGAACAGGGAATAGAGCAGAGCCTTTCAACCTTCAGCTCCCACGTCAGAAGGATCATAACCATGATGGAGAAGGCAGGGAAGGACAGCCTTCTGATGCTCGACGAGCTCGGGGCGGGAACGGACCCCCAGGAGGGTGCTGCGCTTGGAATAGCTATCCTGGAGGCGCTTAAGGGCCGGAGGTCGCTGGTCCTCGCCACTACCCATCACAACCCGATAAAGCGCTACGCCTTAGGGAGCAGGGGAGTAGAGACGGCCGGGATGGAGTTCGATCCGGTGACCCTCGCCCCGACGTTCAGGCTGATCATGGGGATCCCGGGGAAGAGCAACGCCCTTTTTATAGCAGAAAAGCTGGGAATGCCGAGAGACGTCATAGAGTCTGCCAGGGAACATCTTTCGGGAGAGGCCAGAACGACGGAACAGATAATGTCGGAACTCTTCGACAAGCAGGCCGAACTTGAAAGCGCGGGGATGACAATGGCAGAGGAGAGGAAGGAACTTGCCTCCCTTAGGAGGGAGCTCGAGGAGAAGATAAGGAGGATAAACGACAGGCAGGAAAAGGTCATCGAAGCTGCCGACAGGAGAGCCAGAGAGGTAATGGAGGAAGCCGAAAGATCGGCCAGGGAGATGCTTTCCCGACTGGAGGGAGCGGCCGAGTCCGCTGCCCGGAGGGAGTACGGAGAGGTGAAAAAGGAGACCCAGCCTTTGAAGGAGAGGATATCCCGAAGGGAGAATGCCCTTGCAAAAAAGAGGGTCGAGAGAGATGGCATCCCCCAGGTGGGAGACACCGTAAGGCTTGGCGGGACGGAGGCCAGGGGAGTGGTCGAAGCCGTCGAGGGCGGCAAGGCGGTGGTGGTCGCCGGTTCAATGAGGGTAGAAGCCCCTCTTGAAAGCCTTGTACTGGTGAAGGAGAAGGCGTCCCAGGCCGAAGAAAAAAAGGCCCCGATCATACATGCTCCCGCGCCGAGGGGCGTACCATCCTCGATCATGGTCAGGGGTATGACCGTGGACGAAGCACTGCCGGAGGTGGAGGTCTACCTTGACAGGGCCTTCCGGGCCGGCTACGGGGAAGTGGTTATAATCCACGGTCGCGGGGAGGGGATCCTGAGAAGGGCGGTCCACTCCCTGTGCAGGAGCCTGCCCTATGTCACATATTTCCGGCTCGGCAGTGCTGGTGAGGGCGGTTACGGGGTGACTATAGTTTCGTTCAGAAGGTAGTTGCGTAACTCGTGACTCGGGAAAACCAAGTCAAAGGCAAAACCTTTGCACCGCAGAGAGCACAGAGGGCCGCAGAGAAGAGCGAATATATGGAAATACCCTAATACACCGCAGAGAGCACAGAGGGCCGCAGAGAAGAGCGAATATATGGAAATACCGTAAGACCAAGAACGTGAGACGAGACGAGAGGTGAGAGGTCTGACGGAAGGGCAGAAAACCGAGGAGACTGGCTGCAGGAAAGGCCAAGATCCGTGAGGCGGAAGACATAGATGTCGATAAGATCGTCAACGGAAAATGGGATGGGCAGAAAAACCAGGAGGCAAGCTGCAGACCTCAGTTTACAGGGTACGCCTTTGACTTTTGGTTTTTCGATTCACGATTCACGAATTACAAGGTGCCCCGAGCGCAGCGACAGGGTACGAGTTACGGGTTCCGAGTCACGAGTCACAGATATACTTGACAACCA
>JAAYDT010000083.1 GCA_012729145.1 Synergistaceae bacterium
AACGCCGGCATCGAGTACACCAAAAAGGGCATCACCGTCGACAGCTACATGCGCACAAGCAAAAAACACATCTACGCCGTAGGCGACTGCAACGGCCAGAACCTCTTCTCCCACGCCGCCATGCACCAGGGGATGCTTGCCCTGATGCACGCCGTGTCCCCATTCTCAATGCCCTTCCTGAAGAGAGAGCGCTACGTCGTCCCCTGGTCGGTCTTTACCGAGCCCGAGGTCGCCCAGGTGGGCCTCACCGAGAAACAGGCCCATGAGAAGGGGCTGAATATCGAGGTCATAAAGAAAGACTACCGCTCCTACGGCCGCACCGTGGCCGACGGTCACCCCGAAGGCTTCATCAAGATCGTCACCGACTCAGGGGGGCGCATCTACGGGGCCACCATAGTGGGGGAGAACGCAAGCGAACTCATCCACGAATGGACCATGGCCATCCAGTACAAAAAGAAGATGCACCACCTGATGATGATGCAGCACTCGTTCCCGTCCATCTCCATGATCAACAAGATGATCACCGAGAACTGGATGATGGAAAAAATGAAGACCCCCTGGCTCCAGAAACTGATAAAGAAGCTGGTATAGATCAGTTTTCAGTTTTATTGTTTACCGTTGACGCTCTTTTAGACCTTGCCTTTTCGTCTAACGTCTCCCGGATCCTGGTTTTTCCTGACGCCTCGCTTTTGCGCCCGCTCCCCGTTCACGCCTTTGTCCCCTAAAACCACACCTCTGTCCTTAGCTGGATCAGATGATCGTCCAGTCCCTCGTCGAAAGCCTCTTCCACCTTGTCGTAGACAAGGACGAAGGCGATGTGGGGTGTGTAACGGTACTTCAGACCCACAGTGAAATTGATTGCATTTTCGCCGTCGTACCTGTGCAGGGCGAGAACGTACCTCTGGAAGGTGGAAATCTTCTCATCCCACTGCTGGTCCAGCCTTATGAAAAGAATGTTGTCGTAGACTGCACCCACGGGTGTGGTGGGGTGTCCCCCCTCCCCGTCGTTCCAGCCCATGAAGGTCCCGTAGTCCTGGTAGGCCCTGTTCCATAATTCAAAGCCCTGGTCAAAGCTCATGAATTCAAGCCAGAAGGATGTCAGGCCTCTCTCGGTCTGTTTCCCTTGAAGAATGGCCTGGAAGGCGTAGGGGGTGTCCGTTCCGGTGTCCTGCCTGTAGATGGCTCCCCTGACCGTCCAGAAGGGATTAAGATCCAGTCCCGCGACAGCCCAAAGGACCTGCTTGTCGAAGTCTTCATAGAGCTGGCGCTCTATTACGTTCAACGAGAACCATAACCTTTCCGAAAGGTGCATCTTGTACCGTGCGCCGAACTCGTAGCCCTGCTCTACATCCGTTTCCTTCTGCGGTCTCGAGGCATAGGCCTCAAAGTGGCCCATGGGAAGGTCGTACCTGATCATGAAGCCGTTCATCACTCGATGGGTGAAGATGGGCTCCTCGCCCAGATAGAGGCTGTCATCGGCCTCCCAGTCGAAGTACCAGCGCCCTATGTAGGAGCTCCAGTTGCCGGGGAAGTCGGTAAGAAAATAGGCCTGATCCAGGAAGAGTTCGTTTTCCTTAGAACGGGGGTTCATCTCCAGTCTGCTGAAGAAGGAGACCTTGTCGTCCACCCTTTTTGAAATGTTGAGCCACATTCGGGAGAACCTCATGTCCCCGTCCTGGCCGGGTTCATCGCCGTAGATCCCGTAGCCCTCGCTTCCAACAGCGCCCGCGCGGTAGTAGTTCGCATCAAAGCGCAAGGCGCCGCTCAAACGCCAACCCCCGACTCCTTCCTCGATCTGCGCGACCCTCTCTTCAAGTCCCTCCAGATCAGGAGCCCAGAGGTCCAGCTCCTCACGGTACTCATCGACCAGGCGATCGACCCGTTCAAGGTCTGCCTTGTCAATTGTCTCCCTGTCGACGGTTTCAAGAGTTCTGGCCAGGAGACCTGCCGTCTCGAACCGGGAGGGTTGAACATCTTCCGTTCCTGCTGATGCAGCCAGTAGATCATCTTTGGGAAAGATCACGCCCGCTGTCTCCAGATCTTTTGCGAAGAAGACGAGGATCCTTTTAAGGTTTGACTTTTCCTCTTCCGTGGCCGTCGAAGCGTCAAAGACCTCCAGAGTCCGAGCCAGGGCTGCAGCCGCCTCGCCTCTGTCGGCGAAGTGCCAATACCCCTCCGGTCCTTCCTCAGGACTGGTGATGATACCCTTCAATCTAAGGTACTCAATGTCCTTGTAAGCCCAGTGACCCCTGGAGACTGTCGAAAAAGGTGAACCCCAGGCGATCTGGGCAGAAGAACAAAGGATGACGACCAATGTCAATATCAACCAAACCCTGGCAGTTCTCATAGTCGATCCAGGCCTCCTTGCAAAAACCTGCAGAGAAAATTATCCAACACTCTAAAAATACAATTATAGCAAACTGTTTCCTCCTCCCCCTGATCTCTGATTCCCCCCTTGATCCTGCCCCCTCCTGCTCCCCTGCTGCCTTCCGCCTTGTTTCAGGTATTTCCCTGTGAATCTCTGCATCCTCTGCAGTGCTGCTTATGTTCGTAATATGCTCTGGCTCCGACATTTTCGAGTTACGCGTCACCTGTAACGGGTCTTGCCTTCCCCT
>JAAYDT010000012.1 GCA_012729145.1 Synergistaceae bacterium
AACGCGACCTTTGAGGTCAAGCTGATCCAGCCCATCGCCATGGACCAGGGGCTGCGTTTCGCGGTCCGCGAGGGCGGCAGGACCGTCGGCGCCGGCGTCGTCACAGAGATACTCGATAACTGATCCAGGGGGAGGAAGTCACAGTGGCAAAGAAGATCCGGATCAAGCTCAAGGCGTTCGACCACAGGGCACTGGACTCCTCCGCGTTCCAGATAGCGGAGACGGCACAGCGTACGGGGGCCAAGGTTTCCGGGCCTATCCCCCTTCCTACGGAAGTGAACAAGTACACGGTCCTCAAGTCGCCGCACAAGGACAAGGACGCAAGGGAGCAGTTTGAAATGAGGACTCATAAGCGGCTCATCGACATTATCGACCCGACGCAGAAGACCATGGAGTCGCTTATGCAGCTGAATCTCCCCTCCGGAGTTGATATCCAGATCAAGCTTTAATGGGGAGCAATGAGCTGAAAGGAGAGAGATGGTACTGATGGGTATGGGAATTCTAGGTCGCAAGCTGGGAATGACCCAGATCTTCGACGAAAAGGGGCAGTCAGTCCCGGTAACAGTTGTCGAGGCAGGTCCGTGCAGTGTCGTAGCGGTCAAGAGTGATGCTGCCGACGGTTACACCGCCCTGAGCCTGTCCTTTGGGGACATCAAGCCGTCAAAGCTCAACAGGCCTGACAGGGGTGTCTTCGAGAAGAAGGGTCTCGAGCCCAAGAGGTGGATCCGCGAGTTCAGGGTGGAAGACACCGACGGCTACGAAGTGGGCAGTGTTGTCTCCGTCGAACTCTTCGAGACCGGCGACGTGGTGGATGTTGCCGGACGGAGCAAGGGAAAGGGATTTGCCGGCGTTATCAAGCGGCATCACTTCGGAGGCGGGCCGGCAAGTCACGGCGCTTCAAAGTTTCACCGGGAGCCAGGTTCTGCCGGGGCAAGCAGCTTCCCGGGTCATATCTTCAAGGGAAAGACAATGCCGGGAAGGATGGGCGGCGAACGGGTAACGGTCAAGAACCTGTCCATAGCCGGCGTTGATCCTGAAAACAACCTTCTGCTGATCAGGGGCGCCGTTCCAGGACCAAGGAACGGGCTCGTGATGATCCGCAGGCAGGTTGGGGCACCACGGTAAGGAGGCAGCGGAGCTATGCCGACTGTGAAAGTAATCAATTTCAAGGGAGAGATCATCGGCGAGGAGAGCCTTTCCGATTCCGTCTTCGCGGCTCCCGTCCATGTTCCGGCCATGCACCAGGTGGTGGTGGCCCAGCAGGCCAACGCCAGGCAGGGCACCCACTCCACCAAGACCCGCGGAGAGGTCCGCGGAGGCGGCAGGAAGCCATGGAGACAGAAACATACCGGAAGGGCCAGGCACGGTAGCAGAAGGTCCCCCATATGGGTGGGCGGAGGGATAACCCATGGGCCACACCCCAGGGACTATCACCAGAAGGTCAACAAAAAGGTCAGAAGACTTGCCCTGAAGAGCGCACTTTCACTGAAAGTCAGCGAGGGCAGCCTTGTACTGCTGGACAGCATCGACATCGAGAAGCCCAGCACCAAGGTAATGGCATCCTTCCTGTCGGAGATCGATGCGGGCAAGAAGGTCCTGATCATGGTGGGCGAGAGCAGTCCGGCTATCTACAAGTCGGCCTCGAACATCCCCGGGACGATGGTCCTCCACGTGGACAGCATCAATGTCTACGACATCCTGAACCACAACAGGATGGTCCTGACAATGGACGCTGCCAGGAAGATCGAGGAGGTGTACGGGGCATGAAGGCGCTGCCGCAGGATATCATTCTGAGGCCGGTCATCACTGAAAAGAGCAGCCGGCTGATGGAGCAGAACAAGTATACTTTCGAAGTCCACCCCCGGGCCAACAAGATCGAGGTCAGGGACGCCGTGTCCTCTCTCTTCAAGGTCAAGGTGGTCAAGGTCAGCACTATCTACGTAAGGCCAAAACCGAAGAGGATGGGCGCCTTCCTGGGCAAGTCCAGGTCCTGGAAGAAAGCCATCGTGACCGTCGCGGCCGGTGAGCGCATCGAGTTCTTCGAAGGCGCCAACGCGTAGGCGGGGAGGTATCAAGAAGATGGGTATCAAAAAATACAAGGCCTATACGCCGGGACGCAGGACCATGACGACCTCCTCTTTCGAGGAGATCACCAGGACCGAACCAGAGAGATCCCTCGTGGAGTCTCTGAAGAAGACCGGCGGTCGCAACAACCTCGGAAGGATCACCATGAGACACCGGGGAGGCGGCTCAAAGCGGCTCTACAGGATCATCGACTTCAGGCGCAACAAGATAGGGATCCCCGGTAAGGTCGCATCGATCGAGTACGATCCCAACCGCTCTGCCAGGATCGCCCTGATCAATTATGCCGACGGCGAGAAGAGATACATTCTCGCACCCGTTGGCCTCGGGGTCGGGGACACCATCACGGCAGGACCGGATTCGGACATTCGCCCCGGGAATGCCCTCAAGCTCAGGGATATCCCTGTGGGAACCTTCATCCACAACATCGAACTCGAGCCGGGCCGCGGCGGTGTACTGGTCAGATCGGCAGGAACTTCGGCACAGCTCATGGCCAAGGAGGGCAAGAAGGCCTTCATCAGGCTTCCCAGTGGGGAGCTCCGTCTGGCCCTGCTTGAGTGCATGGCAACTATCGGACAGATAGGTAACGAGGACCATGAGAACCTCACTAGCGGCAAGGCTGGAAAGACCCGCTGGCTGGGCAGGCGGCCTCACGTCAGAGGCATGGTCATGAACCCCGTAGACCACCCCATGGGCGGTGGAGAGGGGCGGAGCAAGTCGCACAAGCATCCGGTATCTCCTTGGGGGACGCCCGCCAAGGGGTACAGAACCCGTAAACGCAAGCCGTCGGACAAGTTCATCGTACGGCGCCGTTACGAGAAGTAGTGGTAGGGAGGGACGGAAATGGCTCGTTCCACGAAGAAGGGACCCTTTGTCGAGCAGAAGCTTCTCCGCAAGGTAGAGGCCATGAACGAAGAAGGCAAGAAAAGAGTCATCAAGACGTGGTCCAGGCGTTCCACCATCGTTCCGGATATGATCGGGCACACCATCGCCGTGCACAACGGCAGGACCCATATCCCGATCTTTATAAGCGAGAACATGGTTGGTCACAAGCTTGGGGAGTTCGCTCCCACGCGCAAGTTCGGCGGTCACGCCGGGCAGGAACGCTCCACCCGCGTCCGTTAGGAGGGGCTTTTTATGGAAGCTAAAGCCATTGCAAGGCAGGTGCGACTTTCGCCCACAAAATCGAGGCAGGTCCTTACGCTGATCAGGGGGAAGAAGGCCGGTCAGGCCCTTGATACGCTCCGGTTCACCCCGAAGAAGGCGGCCAGGGTCGTCGAGAAGGTTCTGAAGAGCGCGATCGCCAATGCCGAGCATAACTATGGAATGGATATGGATCGACTGGTTGTTGTAAAGGCCTACGCCGACCAGGGTCCATCTATGAAGCGCTGGCAGCCGGTCTCGATGGGCAGGGTGCATGCCTACAAGCATCGTACCAGCCATATCACCGTAGTGGTTGCAGAGCGCTAAGGAGGGTTGACCGTTGGGCCAGAAAGTACACCCTGTTGGGTATCGCCTTGGAATAGTGCGCGACTGGGAATCGAGATGGTACGCGGGCCGCAAGGATTACGCGGAGAAACTGCATGAGGACCTGAAGCTCAGGGAGTGGATCGTCAAAAGGTGGTCTCACGCAGGCATCTCGAAGATAGAGATCGAACGTATAGGCAAGGTCATCCGGTTCACGATCTGGACCGCGCGACCCGGTGTAGTCATAGGGAAGGGCGGCACGGAGATCCAGAAGGTCAGGGAGGAGATCCAGGAGTTGACGGGCAACAAGATCATGATCAACGTCCAGGAGATCAAGAGCCCCGACAAGGAAGCCCAGGTCGTGGCTGAAGGGGTCGCTTCGGCCCTGGAGAGGCGGGTTAGCTTCCGCCGGGCCATGAAGCAGTCCATCTTCCGTGCCATGAAATCCGGTGCCGACGGGATCAAGGTCCAGTGCAGCGGAAGGCTTGGCGGCGCCGAGATCGCCAGGACCGAGTGGTACCTTGAGGGTCGTCTGCCTCTATCCACTCTGAGGGCCGATATCGATTACGGTTTCGCCGAAGCCCGGACAATATACGGTGTGATAGGTATCAAGGTCTGGATCAACAAAGGTCAGGCCGTGAGGCCTGCTCCTGCCGGAAGCCAGGAACCTGTCGAGAGGGGGTAGAAGGACATGCTTATGCCGAAAAGGGTCAAATACCGCAAGCCTTTCCGACGCCCCTTGAGCGGTATGGCCAAGGGGGGCAAGACAGTTGCCTTCGGAGAGTACGGCCTTCAGGCCCTAGAGTGTGCCTGGATAACCGCCCGGCAGATCGAGGCCGCCCGTGTGGCGATCTCCCGTAAGATGAAGAAGGGTGGCAAGACCTGGATCAGGATATTCCCGGACCACCCCTTCACCAAGAAGCCCCTTGAGACACGTATGGGCAAGGGAAAGGGCAATCCGGAGTTCTGGGTAGCCCCCGTACGGAGAGGGAGGATCATGTTCGAAATAGCGGGAGTCCCAAGGGAAGTGGCAGAAAAGGCTTTTCTCACGGCATCTCACAAGCTGCCGATCAAGGTCCGCCTGGTAACCCGGGAAGGAATGGGTGGTGAATAAGGATGAATGCCAGGGAACTGCGCGAATTGTCCTTAGATGAACTGAACGACAAGCACAGACAGTTCAAGGAAGAACTTTTCAATCTCCGGTTCCAGCATGCCATAGGCCAGCTTGGGAACACCGGGCGCATCGGAGAGGTCAAGAGATCCATCGCCAGGGTTCTTACCGTTATGCGGGAGAAGGAGATCGGGCTCAAACGCCCGGTGTAGGGGGGAACTCGGGATGAATGAAAGAACCATCTCCAGAAAGACAAGAGTCGGTACCGTCGTCAGCGACCGTATGGAAAAGACGGTGGTCATCAAGGTTGACCGCATGGCCAAGCACTCCCTTTACGGCAAGCCCGTCCTGAGGAGCAAGAAGTTCATGGCCCATGACGAGGAAGAGACCTGCCGCATCGGGGACAAGATAAGGATCGAGGAGACTCGCCCCCTTAGCCGACACAAGCGGTGGAAGGTTGTCGAGATAATCGAGAGGGCACCGGTCCTCGGCGGCAGCCAGGATAAGGAGGCGCAGTAGATGATCCAGCTGCGGACGGTTATGAAGGTCGCCGACAACTCAGGCGCCAAGAAGATAATGTGCATCCAGGTCCTGGGGGGGAGCAGGAAACGTTACGCCTCTGTCGGTGACATAGTGGTGGCCTCCGTCAAGGAAGCCATCCCCAACAGCAACGCCGGCAAGGGCGATGTGGTCAAGGCCGTTGTCGTCAGGACCAAAAAAGAGGTCCGAAGGAAAGACGGTTCCTACGTCAGGTTCGATGACAACGCGGCGGTGCTCATCGACAACAACGGCGACCCCAGGGGTACCAGGATCTTCGGCCCTGTGGCCCGCGAGCTCAGGGAGAAGCGGTTCATGAGGATCGTCTCCCTTGCTCCGGAAGTTGTTTAGGAGGAATTGGCGATGAGCAAGATCAGGATCAGAAAGGGAGACCGGGTACAGGTCATATCCGGCAAGGACAAGGGAAAAGAGGGGAAGGTCCTTCGCTGTTTCCCGGCCAGGGATCTTGTTCTGGTCGAGGGAGTCAACGTGGTCACCAAGCACGTGAAACCTTCGGCCAAGAACCCTCAGAGCGGGATAGTCAAGCAGGAGGCTCCCATTTACTCCAGCAAGGTCAAGCTCGTCTGTACGGCCTGCGGCGCCGCGACCAGGGTCGGAAGGGCCTTTCTTGAGGACGGACGGAAGGTCCGTGTTTGCAAGAAGTGCGGCGAGATAATCGATAAGGTGTAGTGGGGAGGCGACTTGACGATGCCGCGTCTGGCAGATCTTTACAAGAAAGAGATCACGGGGAAGCTCCAGAAGGAGTTCGGGTATACGAACCTGATGGAGGTACCCCGGATCCAGAAGGTTGTAGTGAACATAGGGGTGGGAGAGGCGAAGGTGGACTACAAGTTCATGGAGGCCTCCATTGCCGAACTTCGAACAATTACGGGGCAGCAGCCCATGATGAAGAGGGCCAGGAAGTCCGTTGCGGGCTTCAAGCTCCGTGAAGGGATGCCTGTGGGGTGTTCCGTAACGCTCCGGGGGGCAAGGATGTGGGAGTTCCTTGACAGGCTCATCTCCCTTGCACTGCCCAGGATCAAGGACTTCCAGGGGCTGTCGCCCAGGGGTTTCGACGGCCACGGTAACTACAACCTTGGTCTGAAGGAGCAGCTGATATTCCCCGAGATCGATTACGACAAGGTAAACAGGATCAGGGGGATGAACATATCCATCGTTTCCACGGCGAGATCGGACGAAGAGGCAATGAGCCTGCTTCAGGCTCTTGGAATGCCTTTTGTCCGGTAAGGGAGGAGATGTAGCGAATGGCCCGAAAAGCTATGAGAATCAAGGCCACGAGAGAACCCAAGTTCAAGGTCAGGTCCTACACCAGGTGCCCTCTCTGTGGTCGTGTCCACGCCTACATGAGGCAATTCAATATGTGCCGTTGTTGCTTCCGGAAGCTGGCCCGGGAAGGCAAGATCCCCGGTGTGGTCAAATCCAGCTGGTAGCAAGGGATGCGGTCAAGGAGGCTATTGCAATGTATGTGAATGACCCTATAGGGGACATGCTCACGCGCATCCGGAACGCCAACATGGTCTTCCATGAGACGGTCGACATGCCCCTCAGCAAGGTCAAGCTTGCTATTGCCAGGATCCTCAAGGAAGAGGGCTATGTGAAGAACTTCAAGGTCGTCAACGATCCCAAGAAGCCTTACGCGACCCTCAGGCTTTTCCTTTCCTACGGCCCGCAGAAGGAGCGCGTTATCCAGGGTCTCAGGAGGATCAGCAAGCCCGGACGCAGGATCTATGTGCAGAAGGACGAGCTCCCAAGTGTCATGAAGGGGCTCGGAACCGCCATCATATCGACCTCGAAGGGCATGATGCCCGACGCCGAAGCCCGTAAGCTGGGCCTTGGCGGAGAAGTAGTCTGCTTCATCTGGTAGGAGGTGTCATTAGTGTCGAGAATTGGAAGGAAACTGATAGACATACCCTCCGGTGTGAGCCTTTCGGTCGATAGCGGAAAGGTCAATGTCAAGGGGCCCAAGGGGGAGCTGTCGGTGGACCTCGTCCCCGGAATAGATGTATCCGTCGAGGACAGTTCCATCAAGGTAACCCGGCAGAGCGACGACAAGAAGACCAGGGCTTACCACGGGATGATGAGGGCACTGGTCAACAACCTTGTCCAGGGTGTCAGTAGCGGATTCGAGAGACAGCTCGAGATCGTTGGTGTCGGCTGGCGTGCCCAGATGCAGGGCAAGACACTGATAATGAACCTGGGATTCTCCCACCCCGTGGAGTACAACCCCCCCGAGGGAGTGGAGATAACCACTGACGGGCCCACGAAGATCACCGTGAAAGGGATAGACAAGCAGGCCGTCGGTCACACGGCGGCGGTCATCAGGGGTTTCAGACCGCCCGAGCCCTACAAGGGCAAGGGCATCAGGTATGTCGGCGAGCACATAATCCGTAAAGCCGGCAAGGCCGGAGCCTAGCTAGCGAGGTGAAGGGCAGGATGAAAAAGAGAACCAGGAACGATATGCGCTTGATCAGGCATCGCAGACTTCGCAAGACCCTTTCCGGTACTGCGGAGCGCCCGCGCCTTGCTGTATTCCGCAGCCTTGAACATATGTATGCCCAGGTCATAGATGACACGAAGGGTCATACGCTGGTCGCCGCCTCGACTCTGGACAAGAGCGTAAGGTCCGGCCTGGAGGGAGCGGATGCCTTTGAGGCCGCACGGACCGTGGGCAGGGTTATCGCTGAAAGGGCCAAAGAAAAGGGCATTACCCAGGTCCTTTTCGACCGTGGGGGGCATATGTACCACGGCAAGGTAAAGGCCCTGGCAGACGCGGCCCGTGAAGCCGGCCTGAAGTTCTAAGGAGGGTGCAGGATATGAGGGAACACAACGGCGGCCCAAAAGGGCAGGAAATGATCGAAAGAGTCGTCTCCATAAACCGCGTCAGCAAGGTCGTGAAGGGCGGCAAGAGATTCAAGTTCAGCGTCCTTGTGGTTGTCGGTGACGGGATCCAGAACGTGGGTATAGGGATCGGCAAGGCCAGGGAGATATCCGAGGCAGTGAGAAAGGGCATTGAGAAGGCCAAGAAGAACCAGGTCGAACTGAAGAGGGTCGGCAGCAGCATCCCCCATGACATAGTGGGTCATTTCGGAGCTGCCGAAGTCCTCCTCAAGCCGGCTGCCCCCGGAACGGGAGTTATCGCCGGTGGTGCTGTCCGGGCCATCATGGAGCTTGGTGGCGTCAGTGACGTACTGACCAAGGTTATCGGCAGGACCTCGAACCCTATCAACGTGGCATACGCCACCATGAAGGCGCTGAAGGGACTCCGCACTCCGGCCGAGGTAATGAGACTCCGGGGCAAGGAAGCGCCTCAGGCCCAGGAAGCGTAGGGGGCTGAACGACAATGGCCAAGCTTAGGATAACCCTGAAGAAGAGCACAATAGGCCGGCCTCCCCGCCAGGGGCAGACGGTCCGTGCATTGGGACTGAGAAAGATCAGGCAGTCTGTCGTACATGAAGACAACCCCCAGATCCGAGGGATGGTCGCCGCAATAGAGCACCTGGTGGACTGGGAGATAGTAGAAGAACAGGGGGGAGAGGCTCGTGGGAATTCATGAACTCCGGCCTGCTCCTGGGTCGAAGAAAAAACCTAAAAGATTGGGGCAGGGTGTCGGGACCGGCAAGGGCAAGACTGCCGGAAAGGGGAACAAGGGCCAGAAGGCCAGAAGCGGCGGAGGGGTCCGTCCCGGTTTCGAAGGCGGGCAGATGCCCCTTTCGAGGAGGACCCCCAAGAGAGGTTTCAGCAACGCAAGGTTCAAGAAGACCTTTCAGCTGGTGAACGTAGAGAGGCTGGAGGAACTTTTTGAGAACGGCAGCAAGGTAGGTATTCCCGAGATGATAATGGCGGGCCTTGTCCGGAGTGGCAAGAAGCCTGTGAAGGTCCTCGGGGACGGTGAAGTTTCCAAGGCACTGACCGTGAAGGCCAACGCCTTCAGCGCCCAGGCAGTGGCCAAGATAGAGGCTGCAGGCGGGAAGACCGAGGTGATCTAGGTGCTGGATGCATTCAGGGATGCTTTCAGATTGCCCGATCTCAAGAGGAAGATCCTCTTCACCATGGGGGTCCTCTTCCTCTTCCGTCTTGGTACTCATATCCCGACGCCGGGTATTGACGCCAAGGCCATGGCCAGCCTGTTCGAACAGGGCGGAGTTCTCGGTTTCCTCGACCTCTTCGCCGGGGGGGCCCTCAGAAGATTCAGCGTCTTCGCTCTGGGAGTAGCTCCCTACATCAACGCCAGCATCGTCATGCAGCTGCTGGTAGTGGTGTTCCCTGCCCTTGAGAAGCTCCAGAAGGAAGGGGAACAGGGCAGGAAGAAGATAGTCCAGTACACCCGGCTCGGCACGGTGTTCTTCGCCGCCGTCCAGGCCATTGGGATGACCTTCTGGCTGAGGAACCTGGGTGTATTCTCGGGAGGATGGATGGGCTTCACCGCCGCGGTCTTCACCGTCACGGCGGGTTCCCTGATCGTGATGTGGCTTGGTGAGGAGATCTCAGACCATGGTATCGGCAACGGCATCTCTCTTCTTATATTCGCGGGGATCGTCGCCAGGTTGCCCGAGGCCATTATCAGGACCTGGACGCTTCTGAGAATGGGTGAAATGAACATCCTGGTGGTGACTTTGGCCATTGTGCTGATGCTCGTTGTCATCGCCGGGTGTGTCCTCCTCCAGGAGGGGCAGAGAAGGCTCCCCGTCCAGTACGCCAAGAGGGTCGTCGGGAACAAGGTCTACGGAGGCCAGAGCACCTTCATACCCCTCAAGGTCAACCAGGCAGGGGTCATACCGATCATATTCGCGTCGTCGGTGCTGCTGTTCCCCTATACGATCGTCCGTTTCTTCACGGGGAACGTATCGATGATGATACAGCGCTTTCTTTCGCCTGACAGCCTTGTCTACATGACGCTCTACGTGCTGCTCATTATCTTCTTCTCCTACTTCTATACGGCCGTTGTTTTCGATCCCAACGACACGGCAAACAACATGAAGAAGTATGGAGGGTTCGTTCTCGGTATCAGGCCGGGCAAACCGACTGCGGAGTACATCGAGAAGATCATGTCGAGGATCACCCTCGGTGGCGCGGTCTTCCTTGCCGGCGTGGCACTTTTGCCGACGCTGATGACCCGGCTCATGGGGATAACCACCTTCTACTTTGGAGGGACAGCAGTCCTGATCGTAGTCGGCGTCGCCCTCGACACGGTTCACCAGATAGAGGCACAGCTCCTGATGAGACACTATGAGGGCATCCTGAAGCGGTCCAAGGGAAAGACCGCCGGGCTCCTCAAGTTCTAGGGGGATGACAGGGCCATGAAAGTTATATTCCTCGGATCACCCGGCGCAGGCAAGGGGACACAGGCGGCGATCCTCAGGGAGCGTTACGGTCTCGCCCATATATCCACGGGAGACATTCTCAGGGATAACGTCAGGAACGGGACCACTCTGGGCAGGACCGCCAGGGAGTACATGGACTCGGGCAGGCTGGTCCCCGACGAAGTGATAGTCGCCATGATGGAGGAGCGTCTCCAGCAACCGGACTGCCAGAAGGGGTTCATCCTCGACGGATTCCCGAGGACGGTCCCCCAGGCTGAAGCCCTGGAAGCCCTTCTTGACAGGATGGGGATCTCCCTTGACGGGGTCGTGCTCTTCGAGGTACCGGACAACCTGGTGGTAGACCGCCTGACCGGCAGAAGGGTCTGCGGGAAATGCGGCGAGATCTACAATGTCCATTTCAAGAAGACCAGGGTTCCCGGGGTCTGTGATCTGTGCGGCGGAGAACTGGTCCAGAGGGATGACGACAGGGAAGAGGTTGTCATCAAGAGGCTGGAGGTCTACGAAGAGCAGACGGCTCCCCTGATACGCTACTACGAGGAGAAGGGGCAGCTTTTCCGGGTTGACGCAGGCCAGGAAGGGGAACTTGTCGTCACGGCCATTGAAAGGGCCGTAGGGCAGTAGATCATGGTATCCCTCAAGAACGAAAAGGACATCGAATGTCTCAGGAAGGCCGGAAAGATAGTCGTCGATGCCCTGAACCTTGTCAGAGACAATATACGTCCGGGAGTGGACACCCTGACGCTGGACGAGAAAGCCGAGAAGCTGATCACTGATTCGGGCGCCCGTCCGGCCTTCAAGGGGTACACTGTCCCAGGCGTTCCCAAGCCCTTCCCCGGGACGCTTTGCATATCAATCAACAATGAGGTTGTCCACGGGATACCCAGCGGGGATAGGGTCCTTGAGGAGGGTGACATTGTCAGCATTGACGTTGGGGTCCGTATTGACGGGTTCTACGGGGATGCAGCCTATACCTTCCCGGTGGGCAGGATATCGCCGGAGAGGGAGGCCCTTCTCAAGGTTACCAGGGAGTGCCTGGAGAGGGCCATTTCGGCGGCCAACGAGGGGGCGACCCTTGGTGATATCGGCCATGCCGTCGAATCCTGGGCGACCCCAAGAGGTTACGGGATCGTGAGGAACTATGCAGGTCACGGGATCGGACGGAACCTTCACGAGGCACCGCAGATCCCGAACTTCGGGGTCCCCGGCAGGGGCATAACCCTTAAGAAGGGGATGTCCCTGGCCATAGAGCCTATGATCATGACCGGCAAAGAGGCGGTCAGGACACTGAAGGATAAATGGACCGTGGTAACGGCTGATGGCTCCGATGCCGCCCATTTCGAGAAGACCATCGTCATTACCGGGAAAGACCCGGAGGTGATCACGCCTTGGGAGTAAGAAACCTGGACGGCAGCTTCCTTGAAGCTGGAGCGCCTTTTGATGCAGACGCCCGTCCGGCGACTGCGGGATCCGCGGGACCCAGAGCGGCTGAGGCTCCGGGACCCGGCACTGACCGGATCAAGACGACTCGCCAGGTGCGACAGGGAGGGTGAAGGAGCCGATGCCAAAAGATGACATGATCGAAGTAAAGGGAAAAGTCATAGAACCTCTGCCAAACGCCATGTTCCGGATCGAACTGGATAACGGTCACAGGATCCTGGGGCACGTGTCGGGGAAGATGCGGATGCATTTTATAAGGATCCTTCCGGGCGACAAGGTCCTGGTCCAGATATCACCCTACGACTTGACACGAGGAAGGATCGTGTATAGATATAAATAGTTTGGACTCTGAAAAGTCACAGAAGTATACAATAATCGGTGAGCTATTCAGCTGTTTTGAGGAGCGTGGAATCAAATGAAAGTGAAACCTTCGGTAAAACCCATCTGCGAATATTGCAGGGTTATCAAGAGGAACGGGATCGTCAGGATAATTTGCAGCAAGAATCCGAGACACAAACAGAGACAGGGAGCAAGGAGGTAGTAATCCCATGGCACGAATCGCAGGAGTCGATCTTCCCCGGGAAAAGCGTATCGAGGTCGCTCTGACCTATATCTACGGGATCGGTCTGCCGTCCTCCAGGAAGATCCTTGAGGCGACCTCCATAGACCCCGACACCAGGGTTAAGGATCTCACCGAGGAGGAGGCCCAGAAGCTCAGGGCGGAGATAGAGGAAGCATACAGGGTCGAAGGCGACCTCAGGCGAGAGGTCACCATGAACATCAAGCGTCTCATCGAGATAGGCTGCTACAGGGGAATGCGCCACAAGTTCGGCCTTCCCGTGAGGGGCCAGAAGACGAAGACCAACGCGAGGACCCGCAAGGGACCCCGCAGGGCAGTTGCGGGCAAGAAGAAGCCCGCGGCAAAGAAATAACCCCCTTAACAGGGTGTCCCGATAAGGCAAGGGAGGGAATATTCGCGTGGCGAAGAGAACACAGCGCAGAGGCAAGAAAAAGGAAAGAAAGAATATCAGCTATGGTGTTGCCCATATCTACTCTACCTTCAACAACACCATAATCAGTGTCACCGACAGACAGGGGAACCTTCTCTCATGGGCTTCCGGAGGCAATGTAGGTTTCAAGGGGGCGAGGAAATCGACTCCCTTCGCAGCACAGATGGCTGCCCAGCAGGTTGCCAAGCAAGTGCAGGATCACGGTGTCCAGGAGATCGATGTGGTCGTCAAGGGCCCCGGTCCCGGCCGCGAATCGGCCATCCGCTCGCTCCAGGCTGCGGGGCTGCAGGTGAACGCCATCAAGGACGAGACCCCGATCCCCCATAACGGTTGCCGGCCTCCCAAGCGCCGGAGAGTCTAGCGGGCTGATCAAGGAGGATAATGGAAATGAGCAGATACACTGGTGCCGTCTGTCGTCTGTGCAGGACCGAGGGGACTAAGCTCTTCCTCAAGGGCGACAGGTGTTATACGGAAAAGTGCGCTATCAACAAGAGGAACTTCAAACCGGGCCAGCACGGACAGAACCGCAGGACAAAGGTCAGCGAGTACGGTATCCGTCTCCGGGAGAAGCAGAAGCTGAGACGCTTCTACGGTATCAACGAGACCCAGTTCAGGCGTTTCTATGCTGCGGCCTCGAAGATGGCCGGCCAGACCGGTCACAACTTCCTACAGCTTCTCGAGCGGCGTCTCGACAGCGTGGTCTACCGCTTCGGCATTGGCGTCAGCCGGAACCAGGCCAGGCAGTTCGTCAGGCACGGTCACATCACGGTGAACGGCCGAAAGGTCGATATACCCAGCTTCCTCGTGAAGACCGGCGATGTGATCACCGTCCATGAGGGTAGCCGGGACAAGGTCCTCATCAAGGAGAACATCGAAGTGGCGGCTTCCAGGACCATCCCGGAATGGCTCCAGTTCGATGCCGAGAAGCACGAAGGGCGCATACTTGCCCTCCCGAACCGTGAACAGATCGAGGTCCCGGTCAAGGAACAGCTGGTCGTAGAGTTCTATGCCCGATAAGGAATGACTGGGGGGAGAATGATGGAACATATCAGACCCGAGATCCGAATAGAGGAAAGCACCCCCCTTAGCGGAAGGATCGTCGTTGGCCCTCTTGAAAAGGGTTATGGCGTTACCCTCGGGAACGCGATCAGGCGGGTCCTGCTGTCCTCGATAAGCGGGGCGGCCATCACGGCTGTGAGAATAGAGGGGATCCTTCACGAGTTCAGCACCATACCCGGTATGAGAGAGGACGTCATCGAGCTCCTCCTCAACATCAAGAACGTTGCCCTCAAGAGCTTCAGCGGGGGGACGAAGGTGCTGAGGCTCGAAGCGAAGGGACCCTGCGAGGTTACACCCGAGAACATAATCCCGGACAGCGACATCGAGTTCGTGGACCCGAAGGCCTACATATGCACCCTGGAAGACGGAGCCTCCATCGAGATGGACCTCTTTGTGGAACAGGGTACAAGCTACGTTACCTCCGAAAGGGAGAGGCCCTCCGATCTTCCGCTGGATGCCCTTGTGGTGGATGCTGTGTTCTCGCCGGTCCGCCGTGCCAGGTACGAGGTCCAGGACGCAAGGGTCGGACAGAGGACCGACTACGAGAGGCTTGTCCTTGAGGTCTGGACCAACGGTTCTATCGCGCCCGAAAAGGCCGTTATAGACGCTGCCTCCATCCTCCAGAGATCCTTCGGCATGGTGGTGCAGGGTCTCAGCAAGGATGAATCGGAAGGGACGGACGATACCCACAGCGATGGATCCGCAGGTGACAAAAGGGATGCCGACGGGGTCCTCATGAGGTCCATAAAGGACCTGGAACTTTCCATCAGGAGCGAGAACTGCCTGCTTCGCGGCGGGGTCCAGACCATAGGGGACCTTATGAGCCGGAGCCGGTCGGAACTCCTGAAGATAAGGAACCTGGGCAAGATATCCCTCAGAGAGATAGAAGAGAAGCTGGAACCCTTCGGGCTGGATATCTCCGGGGATGACCACTCGTCAGAGGAAAAGATGAAGGAGGATGAAGCCCGATGAGGCACCGCGTTGACAGACGCAGGCTGGGCCGCTACGGAAGCCATCGGCTGGCCATGCTTTCCAACCTCACGGCAAGCCTGTTCCTGGAGGAGCGCGTGGAGACCACCGTTACCAGGGCCAAAGAGGTGCGCCGTTTCGCCGAAAGAATGATAACCAAGGCCAAGATAGGCGACCTCCACAACCGGAGGATCGTCGCCTCAAGGATGGGTAACGTCGAAGCCGTCAAGAAACTCTTCAACGACATAGCCGGACGTTTCAGCGAGAGGCAGGGGGGGTATACCCGCATAATCAAGACAGGGTACCGCAAGGGAGACGCCGCCCCTATGGCCGTAATAGAACTTGTAGAGAGGTCATGACGGAAAACTGTCTGGTACGGTTTTCCGGGGTTTCCTACACCTACCCGGAGGCTGCGGCCCCAGCTATCGCGGATATCGACCTCAAGATAGCCTCCGGAGAATGGATAGCCGTACTGGGTTGCAACGGATCAGGGAAATCGACCCTGGCCAAACACCTCAACGCCCTGCTGATACCAACGCAGGGCGATTGTTTTGTCAATGAATTCAATACACGAGGAGAAGATGGCAAACGGTCCGCAAGGCGGGCCGTCTCCATGGTCTTCCAGAACCCCGAGAACCAGATCATAGCCGCTGTGGTAGAGGAGGACGTAGCCTTCGGTCCCGAGAACCTGGGCCTCTCCCCGGAGGAGATCCGCGCGAGGGTCAGCTGGGCCCTGGATGTTTCGGGTCTGGGAAAGATGGCCCGGAAACCCGTCTACGCCCTCTCGGGGGGACAGAAGCAGAGACTGGCCGTTGCCGGAGCCATCGCCCAGAAGCCGCCATGCCTGGTGATGGACGAGGCGACCACCATGCTTGACCCCAGGGGGAGGCAGGACCTGATGGAGGTTCTCTCCACACTTCACTCCGGCGGGATGACCCTGGTCTCCATAACCCACAGGCTTGAGGAGATCCTTCGATGTGACCGGTGCATAGTCCTCTCGGGGGGGCGTATCTCCTGGAACGGAACGCCCAGGGAGCTCTTCCTCCTGGGCGAAGAGCTGGCCATGTGGGGTCTGGAGGTCCCGGGGATGGTAAAGGTCTGGCGGGAACTGGTGCAAAAGGGCCTTCTGGAAGCAAAGATCCCGCCCCTGATGGGAGAAATGGTGGAGGCCCTATGTCGATAGATGTGAAAGGCCTCGTCCACGTCTATCACCCTGGCACCCCTCTCGAGACGAAGGCCCTTGACGGAGTAAGCTTCAAGGCTGAAAAGGGGAGCTGGGTTGCCGTGGTGGGCCACACCGGAAGCGGAAAGTCGACGCTGGCCCAGCACCTGAACGGGCTTCTCCTCCCCACGGAGGGCTCGGTGAGCGTGGACGGTATCGAGGTGCGCCAGGGGGAGGGGTCTCTTCGAAAGGTCAGGCAGAAGGTAGGCCTGGTCTTCCAGTACCCCGAACAGCAGCTCTTCGAGGAGACTGTCTTCAAGGAGGTATCCTTCGGCCCCAGGAACTGGGGGATCCCCGCAGATACTTTGAAGGACAGGGTCGAAGAGGCGCTTGGGCTGGTGGGGATCGGCAGCGACCTCTATGAAGCCAACCCCTTCAGGCTCTCGGGGGGACAGAAGAGAAGGGTCGCCATTGCTTCGGTTCTCTCCTCGGGTCCCGATTACCTTGTCCTTGATGAGCCGACGGCGGGTCTCGATTCCCCCGGGAGGCGGCAGCTCCTTGACCTGTTGTCGAACCTGAAGGCCCTTGGAAGGGGAATAATCCATATTACCCATGATATGGAGCTGGCCCTTGGTCTTGCCGATATGATCCTGGTCCTGGATGAAGGCAGAAGCTCTCTCTGGGGCCGCCCGGACATCAT
The DNA here is from genome assembly GCA_012729145.1 of Synergistaceae bacterium. Taxonomy (GTDB): domain Bacteria; phylum Synergistota; class Synergistia; order Synergistales; family Thermovirgaceae; genus 58-81. The sequence goes on from JAAYDT010000012.1 coordinate 16,877, forward strand.
CCTGGGGGAGCTCATCGAGCGTGACGTCCGGGGTCTGGTCATCCCGGACATGGTCCGTTTTGCGGGGCGTCTCCGAGACCTGGGTTTCGAGGTGCCTCTCACCTGGGAGCCACCTGTGCTTGCAGAGGCAATATACAGGAGTCAAGGAAGATGAGATTCCTTAACAACATGACCCTTGGACAGTATGTTCCAGTAGAATCACTGGTCCACCACCTCGATCCGCGTTGCAAGATCGTGGGAGTCCTCTTCTGCCTTGTTGGGGTATTCATGGTAAAGGGTCCCCTCGGGTTCCTGATGTGGGGGCTTCTCTTCCTGCTCCTTGTCTCTGCATCCCGGGTGCCTGCCCGCCTTGTCCTCTCCACGGTGAGACCTGTCTGGATCCTGGTGGCGTTCACTGCTGTCATCCATCTGTTCTTTACCAGGGGGGAGCCTCTCTTCTCCTGGGGCATAGTAGAGATAACCCGCGAAGGCGCGGTCATGGCCGCAAGGATGGGGCTGCGACTGGTGCTTCTGGTCATGTACGCGGGCCTTCTGACGCTCACGACGAGCCCTACCGAGCTGGCCGACGGGCTGGAGAGCCTCTTCTCACCCTTTCGGAGGTTCGGCTTCCCAGCCCATGAACTGGCAATGATGATGACCATCGCTTTGAGATTCATCCCCACTCTTCTCAACGAGACTGAAAGAATAATGAAAGCCCAGATAGCAAGGGGCGCCGAACTTGAGAGGGGAGGTCCCCTTAGAAGGCTCAGGGCCTTTATACCGGTCTTGGTACCTCTTTTCGTGATCGTCTTTCAGCGGGCCGACGACCTGGCAACGGCCATGGAGGCGAGGAACTACACCGGCGGTGAGGGGAGGTCCCGGATGCACCCCCTGAAATGGTCCGTCCGTGATACGACGGCCCTTCTCTTCTCTGTTATCTTCTCCTTCGCGGCGGTGTTTCTTGACGGAAGGGCCTTGCTCCCATGAGGTACGCCGCGAAGATAGCCTATGACGGCTCCCGTTTTTCGGGGTGGCAGAGACAGCCGGGAGTGACAAGGGAGACGGTCCAGGAGTATGTTGAGGAGGCCCTTGAGCTGCTTAACAAAAGCAGGACCCCCGTCGTCGCGGCGGGGAGGACCGACAGAGGTGTTCACGCCCTGGGGCAGGTGATATCCTTCGACGTTGCAGCCCCCTGGGATCCCGGAAAGCTGAGGAACGCCCTGGACGCCAACCTCCCGCCCTCCATCAGCGTGATCCGCACGGCACCCGTAACAGAAGTTTTCAGCGCCAGGCGAAGCGCGTCCTGGAGGGAGTACCTCTATTTTGTATGGAAGGATCACGGATGCCCACCCCAGTTTGCCCCATGGGTCTGGAAGAACACCGCCCCCTGGGACAGGGAGGCCATGCGGAGCCTGTGCTCTCTCCTCAGGGGTGAACACGACTTCGGCGCCTTCTGCCGAAAGGCTGACCGCCCACCGGGCGCAAGAAGGACGATACTGTCGGCGGCGGTCTCCGGGAAGGGGCCCCTACTCCGTTTCAGGATAAGAGGGGACAGTTTCCTTACGAACATGATAAGGATCATTTTGGGGTCCATGGACCTGGTCGCCTCAGGGAAACGGGATCTCACCTGGTTCGAGGGGCTTCTCCACGGAGGTGACAGGTGCCAGGCAGGACCCACCGCGCCTGCATCGGGTCTCTTCCTTGCCAGGGTGGGTTACAGTCCTTCCCCATGGAATGATTCTTGAGGGTAACGGCCTTTATAGGATATAGTCTAACGGTGGGACTGAGGTAAGGGTCTTTTCGACGCTTTTTTATTCGCATGTCCGGTCACAGTTCGAAGGAGGTAGCCTTGCATGTGGGGTATGGATATTGGGATCGATCTGGGGACGGCGAACGTCCTGATCTTCATGAAGAACAGCGGTGTGGTCCTCAGGGAACCCTCCGTAGTGGCCGTGGACCAGAACACCGACAGGATCCTGGCCGTGGGCAACGAGGCGAAGAACATGCTCGGACGGACCCCCGGCAACGTGGTGGCCATCAGGCCGCTGAAGGATGGCGTAATCGCCGACTACACCATGACGGAGGCAATGCTCCGGTACTTCCTCAAGAAGGTCATCACCGGTTTCGGGAGAATGATGAGGCGCAGGGTTATGATATGCGTTCCCTCGGGTGCTACTGACGTGGAGAGAAGGGCCGTCCTCGAGGCTGCGGTGGAGATCGGAGCCAAGGAGGCCTTCCTTATCGAGGAGCCCATGGCCGCTGCCATCGGGGCAAACCTTGATATCTCCGAACCCAGGGGGAACATGGTCGTCGATATCGGTGGCGGCACCACCGACATAGCCGTCCTCTCCTACGGTGGAATTGTGGTGACCGAATCACTCAGAGTGGGTGGAGACCGTTTCGACGAGAACATTACCCGCTTCATAAGGAAGGAGTACAACCTCGCCATCGGCGAGCAGACGGCGGAGTCGATCAAGATAAACATAGCCAACTGTTTCTCCTCGCAGCAAAAAGAAGAGACCATGGCCATAAAGGGGCGTGATCTTGTCCACGGCCTTCCGCGGCAGATCGAGATCACCGACCGTACCGTGGCCAAGGCGATCGAGGAGACGGTGAACATGATCATCGAGGGTATCCGTCAGGTCCTCGAGAAGACCCCCCCCGAACTTTCAGCGGACATCATAGACAGGGGTATCACCCTTACTGGCGGAGGTGCCCTCCTGAAGGGCCTCCCCGAACTGATCACAAAGAAGACCCTGATACCCGCCTACGTGGCGGACTCCCCCCTGGAATGCGTCGCCATCGGGACCGGCAAGGCACTGGACGATATTGACAAGTTGCGTTCCAGCGGTTCACTTATCGGTGCTTCCCGTCGCAGGGAGAGAAGGGTCTGGTGACATGGTATCCGGGTCTGACGGACTTTCGGAGGTTGAAATTAAGGGTACTGGTGAGTTACTATATAAACTGTGGTGGAAAGAGGGTTTACTTTTCTCCTGCCTGGGCTGTGGAAGATGCTGTCGGGGCGAACCCGGTTCGGTCTGGCTCTCACCCCGGGAGGCAGAGGACATCGCAGCCTGTCTGGGGATGGAGAGAGAGCGCTTCCTCGCCACTTATGTGACCGAACGCAGGGGGAGGAAGACTCTCAGGGAACGCCTTAACGGCGATTGTGTCATGTATGAAAGGGAAGGCGCCAGGTGCCGTATCTACGGTGTAAGACCCCTTCAGTGCAGGCTCTTCCCCTTCTGGCCCAGCGTCCTCAGAACAGAGGAGAGCTGGGAGGACCACTCCCTGGAGTGTCCGGGGATGGGCCAGGGTCGGCACTGGCCGGCGGAAGAGATAGCAGCCCTGCTGGAGATGTCGCCCTTTCAGGATCTTTGACCCTTTTTCCCGGCAGTTCCGGGAACTTGTCCTGGTGGAGGAATAGTGAAATAATAAACAAGTAATACTCACGGTCTCGAAACAGGAAAGAGGGATACCAGCGGGCATCCCAAGACAAATAAAACAGGGAGGTAGCTCGAATGGCAAAGGTCGACAGAAGAGTTGAAGCGCAGAACGTTTTCGACGAGATCAGGAAGTGGCTTCTCCGGGACGGTTTCGATATCGTCATTGACATGGAGAAGTCAAAGGGTTCCCACATGATCAACAAGGTAAACGGCGAGGACTGGCTTGATTTCTACACCTTCTTTGCTTCAGCCCCCTTCGGAATGAATCACCCCAAGCTCGACAACCCTGAATTCAAGGAGACCATCTTCAGGGCAGCCATCAACAAGGTGGCAAGCTCCGACATCTACACTGAACAGATGGCCCAGTTCGTAAAGACCTTCGGAGAAGTGGCCGTTCCCGAGGGTTTCAACCACGTTTTCTTCATCGACTACGGGACCCTCGCCGTGGAGAACACCTTCAAGGTCGCCATGGACTGGAAGGTCCAGAAGCTTCTGGAAAAGGGCAAGATAGGGAAGGGCGACGCGATCAAGGGGCGCCGGGGGACCAAGGTAATCCACTTCCACGAAGCCTTCCACGGACGCAGCGGCTACACCCTCACCGTCACCAACACCCAGGACCCCAACAAGTACCAGTATTTCGCCCAGTTCGACTGGCCCAGGGTGCTTAACCCGAAGATCTACTGGCCCCTCGAGGAGAACCTGGGGGTCGTCGCCTGGCTCGAAAGGTATGCCATCAAGCAGATCAAGCAGGCCATCTGGGACAACCCCGACGACATCTGCGCCATCATCATCGAGACGATCCAGGGAGAGGGTGGCGACAACCACTTCCGTACCGAGTTCTTCCAGCAGCTCAGGGAGATCTGTGACCAGGAGGAGATACTCCTTATCTTCGACGAGGTCCAGTGCGGAATGGGGATCACCGGCAAGATGTGGGCCTTCGAGCACCATGCTCCTGTGAAGCCCGACATGTTCGCCTTCGGGAAGAAGTCCCAGATCTGCGGCCTGGTGGCCGGTCCGAGGCTGGACGAGGTCGAGGACAACTGCTTCAAGATCTCCAGCCGCATCAACTCTACCTGGGGAGGGACCCTGGTCGATATGGTAAGGTCCACCAGGTACCTTGAGATCTACGAAGAGGACAATGTTCTCGACTACGTGGCCAACACGGCCGGCCCGGCGCTCCTGGAAGGACTGAAGAAACTCCAGAACGATTTCCCGAAGCTGATAAACAACGTAAGGGGCAAGGGTCTGATGTGCGCCTACGACTTCGAGAACGGCGAGATGCGCAACAAGGCCCTGAAAGCCTTCTGGGCCAGAAAGATGCTCGTCCTTCCCTGCGGCGACGTCTCCATCAGGTTCAGGCCCGCACTGAACGTACCCGTCAAGGACCTGAATGCGGCTCTGGACATCTCCAGGGAAGTCTTCAAGGAGTGCTCAAAGTAGGAGCATCGCTTTACCTCGTGGTGAACGATCGGTGACCAGAGGGCCGGAGGAGATGAAACCTCCGGCCCTTTTCGTGAAAAGAGGGCTTCCTTGTGGTAACTTTGTATTGAAGGGGGGGTGGTGAAAATGATGGACCTCGTGATGGAGATGAACTGGAACCTGATAATCATGGTCGTCGTCCTCAGCGCCATCGTCGCTTTCATCGGCGATCTCGTCGGAATGAGGGTGGGCAAGAAGAGGGTCAGTATTTTCGGGCTGAGACCCAAGTCCACATCGTCCATCATCACTATTGTCTCCGGGATCATCATAGCCATTCTCACCCTGGCGGTTCTCTCCGCCACCTCCCAGACCGTCAGGACCGCCATCTTCAGCATGAAGTTCGTCCAGAGGCAGATAACCGAACTTACCTCCCAACTCCAGGGCAGCAGGAGCGAGCTTTCCGACCTGGAGACCCGGCTTCTGGAGAACCAGGAGGACCTTCTCAGCAAACAGCTCCAGCTTGCCGCCGTAGAAGGAAGGCTTGAGGAGAGCGAGACCCGCCTCAAGGAGATCGAGGTCGAACTGAAGACAGCCAAGGATGACCAGGAAAAGGCCCTTGCGAGCCTGGCCGCCCTGGAGGAGGAGAGGACGAGGCTGGACACGGAGGTCAACGCCCTCCGGGCCGAATCGGAGAGGCTGAGGGAGGGTCTCGAATACGTCCGGGAGGGACGCATCGTCGTCTTCGCGGGAGAGATGATCGCCCAGACGGTGGTAACGGCAAATACCGACGGGCGTCGACCTACACCGGAAGAGGTGACGGAGTCGCTTTTCATCACGGCGAGGACCAACATTGCCATGCGGTCCGGGACCGATCCCGAAGACGTGAAGATCTCCCTCGACCCCGGGTCTATCGAGACGATAAGGGAGTGCTGTGCTCGCGATGCGGGGAGGGTGATCCTGAGGCTCATTGTCTCGGAAAATACTGTCCAGGGGGAGGCGGTGGCTGGTTCTGTCTCGAGGCACGAGAGCCGGAAGATCTACTACAGGGACCACCTCCTTGCCGACGAGAGCGGCATTCCCGCGCAGCTTGGCCCCGAAGAGGCGGAGATGCGGCTCTTCGCGATATTGAGGTCCGTCAACTCCAGGGCCCAGAGGGACGGGGTGCTCCCCGACCCCCTGAGGGGGACCGTCGGCAACCTCAGCGCCTCGGAATTCTTCGATGCCGTTGATACCCTGACCAACCGTGAAAGAACGACCAGGATCATTGTCAAGGCCGAGGATGACATTTATACTGAAGGGCCTGTTCGTGTTAAAATCCAGATCCTCGATGATTGATATCGAGGTTTGACGGAACCTGAAGGAGATGTAGAAAATGCTTATCGTTGCCTGCCAGGTCTGTGGTGAGATGAGGATCCTTCCCGGAACGCCCGACGCTGACGGTGTGGCCAGGACGGTATGGACGTGCCCCTGCTGTGGGGCCGGCCAGGTCCTGCAGCTGCCCGTGAGCGCCGACGCCAGGGGTGGAGAGCTCCGGCGTATCATTGCGGGGATGGGCTTCTCCTCTGCCGGAGATATTTTGAATAGAGAGGAAAAGGTCGAGCCTTGAAGGCTACCGGCGAGAGTTACCTCTTCTACGACAGCGAGATGGCTGTGACCCCACATGACCTTCAGGAGCTTTACAGGTTCACCAGGTGGGGAAGGAGCCGGTCCATTGAGCAGATCGGGAAGATGCTGCAGGGGACGTCCATGTGCTTTTCCGCAAGACATTCGGGGAAGCTGGTGGCCTTCTGCCGGGTCCTGACCGATTTCGTATTCAGAGCCTCCCTCTGGGATATAATGGTCCATCCCGACCACCAGGGGAAGGGTCTGGGCTCTTCGCTCCTCGAATACGCCCTGGATCACCCGATGATGAGGGAGATCCCGCTGATCATCACCTATACGAGCGAGCTGGCTCCTTTCCTGGCAAGGCTGGGTTTCAGGCATGAGGAAGGGGCCATGATGCTCCTCAGAAAGCCCATAGAGTATTCCTGATCGGAATTTGTACTATCCAGCCGGGGTCCTGTCTTCTTCTGGGGCCATGGCCATACAGACCGGGAGGTGGAAAGGAATTGGAGAGAAAGTATCTGGTATCGTCCGAATCGGTCACGGAGGGCCACCCCGACAAACTGGCCGACCAGATCTCCGACGGAGTTCTGGACGCAATACTGACCGACGACCCCATGGGTAGGGTGGCCTGTGAGGCCCTTGTTACAACGGGGCTCGTGATAGTAGCCGGTGAGATAACTACCAAATGCTATGTCGATATTCCGCGCCTGGCGAGGGGTATCGTGAAAGAGATAGGCTACACCAGGGCCAAGTACGGCTTCGACGGTGACACCTGTGCGGTGATCACCGCCATAGACGAACAGTCTCCCGACATCTGCCAGGGGGTGGACCGCCCCCTGGAGGCGAGAGAGGGCGACATGACCGAAGAGGAGATCAACGGAGTAGGTGCCGGTGACCAGGGGATGATGGTGGGCTATGCCTGTGACGAGACTGAGGAGTTCCTTCCGCTACCCATTGCCCTTGCGCACCGTCTGGCAAGGAAGCTGAGCGAGGTCCGGAGGGACAGGACCCTGGCCTACCTGAGGCCTGACGGGAAAACCCAGGTGACCGTCGAATACGAGAACGGGAAGGCCTTGAGGGTTGACACTGTGGTCGTATCGGCCCAGCATCACCCGGCCGTAGAGTCGGGGCAGATCCGGGAGGATATCATCAGGGAGGTTATAACCCCCGTTCTTCCAGGCCACCTGACGGAGACCCCCCCGAGGATCCTGGTGAACCCCACCGGGCGCTTCGTCATGGGCGGCCCCATGGCCGATACGGGGCTTACAGGAAGGAAGATAATAATAGACACCTACGGAGGGGTGGTACCTCATGGGGGCGGCGCATTCTCCGGCAAGGATCCCACCAAGGTTGACCGATCTGCCGCCTACATGAGCCGCTACGCCGCAAAGAACGTCGTTGCCGCGGGGCTGGCCGGGGAGTGCAAGATACAGGTCGCCTACGCGATCGGAGTTGCAAGGCCCGTTTCTTTGATGGTGGATACCAACGGAACCGGAAAGTTGTCCGATACTGTCCTGACAAGGCTCATACAGGAGCACTTCGATTTCAGACCCGCTGCCGTTATCAGGGACCTGGACCTCAGGAGACCCCAGTTCAGGCGACTTGCGGCCTACGGACATATGGGGAGGATAGACCTGGATCCCATCCCTGCCTGGGAGAGGATCGACAGGGCCGAGATCCTCAGGAAGGCCGCCGAAAAGTCCTGCTGACAAGGTGTGACGAGAGAGTTGACGCCCCACAGGGGGATATGGAGATCGCGCCTCGAAAGGGCCGCAGGTGTTCTTCTGCACCTTCTTTGGCCAGTTACCTGTCCCGTATGCGGAAGGCCGGGTTCGATCATATGCCGGGAGTGCATCCTGGAAGTTGTCGAAAAGGGGCCCGGGAGAGAGTGCTGTTCCGAATGTCTCAGGCCTTTCCCCTGTGCCGATCACCCCGCGGCCTTCCCGATAAAGGGGCTTACCACCTTCGGGGGGCTTTCCAGGGAGCTGGTACACAGCCTGAAGTACGGATCCAGGAAATGCCTGGGGAAGCCCATGGGACGTCTTATAGGGGAGAGGATCAGGCCGGCGGGAGCTGTCGCCCTGGTCCCTGTCCCCCTTCACAGGGGGAGCGAAAGGGCCTTCAACCAGTCCCTGGAGATAGCGAAAGGCATCTCCGGAGAGTGGGTCTGCCCGGTGGCGGACAGGCTGGCCTGGAGGGAAAGGCGCCCTTCACAGGTGGGACTCTCTGCAGGGCTCAGGAAGAAGCTTCCCAGGGATTCTATCGCCTGGAAGGGAAAAGTCGACAGTGATCTTCCGGTGGTACTTGTGGACGATGTCTGCACCACCGGCGCGACGCTCCGGGCAGCCGCCGGGGCTGTCAGGGCAGCGGGGGCAAGGGTAGAGGGGGCCCTGGTCTGGGCCCTTGCCGGGATCTCCTGATGGAGAGGAGAGGGTCAGATACCGGGATCGGGGGGGTGGTACTCCAGGACTTCTATCGAGTGCTCCATGGCCAACTGCCTGATCATGGTCTCATCTTCGACCCTGAAACGGCAAGCCAGCCCGCAGCTGGCCGAAATGCTCCTCGGGACGGGCACTATCTTGCAGGAGAAGCCCGCGTTCCTGCAGGTCTTTTCAAAGAGTATCGCCATGTGGGTGGTATCGAAGGTGGCGATGCAGTCCATCAGTCGGCCTCCGGTCTCTTCGTTTTTATGTAATTATACCTAGACGAGGCGGGTTTGTAAGGATAGAATATTTACCTGATCGAGTGAATTCAAAGGAGGTTCTTAAATGTCTCGCTCACGGAAGATCCTTTCGGTTATGGCACTTAGTGCTCTGGTATTGACTGCCCTTTCCGGTATCGCCCTGGCCCAGGAGAAGATCGGCGTTATCGATCCCCAGAAGGTCCTTTTCCAGCATCCCAAGTTCGAGCAGGCCCAGAAGCAGATCAAGACCGTAGTCGAGAAGAAGCAGGCCGAAGCCAAGGATGCCATCGACAAGACAAGCGACAACAATGAGAAGCAGAGGATCTTCGAGGCCAAGCGCCAGGAAGCTGCCAGGGAAGAGCAGAAGATCATGGAGCCCATATTCAAGGATATAGATCTCGCCATCAGGACCGTTGCCAAAGCGAAAGGTGTGACCATAGTCCTTGACAAGACCCAGGTGTTCTTCGGAGGTGCCGACGTCACCGAGGACGTCATCCAGGAACTCAAGAAGAAGAACGCCTAGCTGCACAACCTCAGAACAGGAAAAGGTCCGGGCCGTCACGGCCCGGACCTTTTTTCATCCCTCAGGATCTGTCATTTTCTGGAAGTGCCCAGGTAGGCGGCCTCCACATCGGGATTCTTCAGAAGTTCCGAGGCGGGACCCTCCATGAGGATCCTCCCCGTCTGCATCACGTACCCCCTGTGGGAGAGCAGCAGCGCCTGCCGTGCGTTCTGCTCGACCAGCAGGATCGTCACTCCCTCCTCGTTTATCCTCTTCAGTTCCTTGAAGATGTCCCTGATGATAATCGGCGCCAATCCCAGGGAGGGTTCGTCCAGAAGCAGTAGCCGGGGTTTCGACATGAGCGCCCTTCCGATGGAGAGCATCTGCTGCTCCCCGCCGGAGAGGGTGCCGGCATGCTGGTCCCTTCTCTCCCTGAGCCTCGGGAAGAGGGTGAAGACCCACTCCAGGTCCCCCTGGATCTTGCTCCTGTCCTTGTTGGGGAAAGCCCCCATCATAAGGTTCTCGATAACGGTAAGAGGGGCGAAGACCTTCCTCCCCTCGGGGGAGAGGGAAACCCCCTGGGAGACCACCTGGTAGCTCCTGTTGGCCAGGGGCTTGCCTTCGAGAAGCAATGTTCCCTTCTCTCTCCTGACGTTGCCCATGACGGCGTTCATCAGCGTGGACTTTCCGGCCCCATTGGCCCCGATAACGCATACTACCTCGCCCTCGAAGACATCAAGGTTGACCCCCCTGATAGCCCTGATCGCCCCGTAGCTGACGTGAAGGTCCGTGATGCTCAGGAGAGGTTCTTTCTTGCCGGTCATCACTCCTCGACCTCCTCTCCGAGATAGGCCTTCAGTATCTCCGGGTTGTTCTGGATGTGGTCCGGGTCGCCTTCCGCGATCTTCTCGCCGAAGTTCATGCAGACGATGTGGGGGCAGATCTCCATGATGACTTCCATGTGGTGTTCGATCACCAGCGTGGTCAGGTTGAAATCCCGGTGGATATTCAATATCAGGCCGTTCAGTACGTGGACCTCTTCGGGGTTCATTCCGGCGGCGGGCTCGTCAAGAAGAAGAAGTTCGGGCTGAAGCGCCAGCGCCCTTGCTATCTCCAGCCGCCTCTGGTGGCCGTAAGGAAGCGTCCCGGCGGCCTGTTCCGCAACGGGGAGAAGTCCGACCCTTTCCAGCAGGTCGAGGCTCATCTTCCTTATGCTATTCTCGTTGTTCCTCCATCTTCCCAGGTGGGTCAGGGCTTCGAAGAAGTTGTACCTGAAGTGCTGCTGGCAGGCGGTCATGACATTCTCAAGCGCCGTTGAGCGAGGGAAGAGACGCAAGTTCTGGAAGGTCCTCGCTATCCCCTTGGCTACAACTTCGTAGGTCTTGCGGGACGCGATGTCCTCACCCTTGAAAAGGATCTGCCCTGAATCCGGTGAATATACGCCTGTTATAAGGTTGAATACGGTGGTCTTGCCGGCTCCGTTCGGGCCGATAAGTCCGGCAAGCTCGCCCTGCTCGAGCGAGAAAGTAATATCCTTGACGGCGTGCACGCCGCCGAAGTGCTTGTTCAGGTTCTCCAGGCGGAGGATGGGATCAGCCATTGGCTCCATCTCCCTCATTCACGGTCTTTCTGGAGAACAGGGACCTGAAAAGCTTCGGGCCTACCTCGTGCTGACCCATGATCCCCTCGGGCCTGGCGACCATTATTATGACCATGATGGCACCGTAGATGAGCATGCGGTACTGGGAGATGGGCCTGAAGACCTCAGTCACTATCCCTATCACGGTGGTCCCGATTATGGAACCGCTCAGGGAGCCCAGCCCCCCGAATACGACCACCGCGGTCAGCTCCGTGGATTTCTGCATGTCGAACATGATCGGCTGGAGATAGGTCAGGAAGCCCGCCATCAGTCCGCCGGCAATTCCGCAGTAAAACCCTGAAATGGCAAGGCTGAGGACCCTGTAGTGAGCCGTCTTGAAACCCAGCAGGGAGGCCGCGACGAAGTCGTCACGGCAGGCCTTGAAAGCCCTCCCGTAGTTGCCGTTTATCAGAAACCTCATCAAGACAAGCATCCCCAGAAAGAACGCCGCGGCTACGGGGAGGGTGGTGTAGTTCGCTATACCCGGGAAACCCCTTGCGCCCCTGGTAAAGGACTGCCAGTTCTCCAGGATGAGCCGTATCGTCTCCCCGAGGCCGATAGAGGCAATGGCGAAGTAGTCCCCCATCAGTTTCAGGGTGGGGACCCCGATCAGGTAGGCTATGACCATTGCCAGGGTCCCGGCGGCCAATACCGCTACCAGCCAGGGAACATGATGCCGGACGGTGAGAATAGCCGCAGTATAGGCGCCTATCGCCATGTATCCGGCGTGACCCAGGGTAAAGATGCCGGTGAAACCTGTGAGAAGGCTTACACCCATGGCGGCTATGGAGTTGATGCAGATAAGAATTATTATCCCTTCAAGATATCCTGACATGGGAAGCCTCCTAGACCTTTTCGGCAACGTGCTTGCCGAAAAGCCCGGTAGGTCTCCAGAGCAGCGTTAGCACAAGCATGCCGAAGACGACGATGTCCCTCATCTGGCTCGATATGAACCCGGCAGTGAGCATCTCTGCCAGACCCAGGATCAGACTGCCGACCACTGCGCCAGGCAGGCTCCCCAGCCCACCGATGACTGCAGCAACGAAAGCCTTTATCGTGATAAGCCCCAGCTGGGGGTAGAGGGTGTAGCGCACGGAGAGGAATATCCCGCCAACCGCGGCAAGCAGACCGGCAACGAAAAAGACGATGGAGATGAGCTTGTTTACGTTGACCCCCATAAGGCCCGCCGTCCTGAGGTCGTAGGATGCTGCTCTTATGGCCAGGCCCCACTTGGTCCTGGATAAAAAGATCTGGAGGCCCGAGAGAAAGAGTATGGCCATTACCAGGGAAAGGATGTCGAAAGCGCTGGTCGTGGCGAGGCCGAAGACGTTCACAGGGTTCATGGGGATGACGGGCGGAAGGGCCCGGAAACGCCCCCCGACGGTAACGACGAAGATGTTCTCGATCACTATGCTCATCCCCATGGAGGCGATGAGAAGGTAGAGGGTGACGTTGGTCCTTTCCCGGATGGGCTTGTAGGCCACCTTCTCGACCAGGACTGCAGAAGCTCCCGCCCCCAGAAGGGCGAGAAGGCTTGCCACCCAGATATTGTGCCCCACCGCCGCAAGGGTGTAGTAGCATATATAGCCGCCTATTACCAGGAAACCTCCGTGGGCGAAGTTGGAGAAGAGGAGAATGGAGTAAACCAGGGAGTAGCCGACGGCAATAAGGGCATAGACCGATCCGAGGGAAAGCCCGTTGATCACCTGCTGCAGAAGAGTATCCAAAACGGGTTCACCGTCCTTGTCCACTGCAAATCCGGGGCGGACGCGGAACCCGCGTCCGCCCCGGTTCGGGTTACTTTCAAAAAAGAGGTGATGTCTATTCCGGCTGGATCCTTGTGAAGAACTGCGCCCTTCCGTCCTTGGCCACGAGCACGACGCCCGTCTTGTTCATCGGGTTGTGGGTCGCGGGGTCGATGGACATCACAGCGTGGTGGAGCTGAACGTTAACGGTGTTCTCGAGAGCGTCCTTGATGGCCGTGCTGTCGACCTTGCCGGCCCTTTCGATGGCGTCGGCAAGCCAGTAGATGGAGTCATAGGCCAGTATCCCGTTGACGAACTCCTTGCACTCGTCGTTGTAGGTCTTCTTGTAGTTGGCGAAGAAGTCTGCCATTGCCGGGTCCTCGGGGGCCACGTGGTTGATCCAGTAGCTGTTCTCCATGGCATCCCCGGCGATCTCCCACATGAACTCGCCGTAGCCGTCTCCGCCCACGAAGATGATGTCATTCATCCCGAGCTCGCGGGCCTGCTTCATTATCAGGGCCATCTCCTTGCCCATGTTGGGAAGTACGAGGACCTCGGCCTTGCTGTCACGGATCGTGGTCAGCTGTGCCCTGAAGTCGACATCGGTGCCGGCCCGGAAGCCCTGGTCGGCAACGACCTTTCCGCCGTAATCCTCGTAATACTTCATGAAGAACTCGCGAAGCCCCTGGGCGTAGTCGCTGCCTACGTCATAGAGGACGGCGGCGGTATTCTTCTTGAGCTCCTTGGCGGTGAAGGCCGCGATGAGCTGTCCCTGGTAGGGGTCGGTGAAGCATGTGCGGAACATGTAGGGGTTCAGCTCACCCTGGTCGCTGACGGTTACAAGAAGGTTGGTGGACACGGTCCCGATCTGGGGGATCATGTACCTGTTGGCAAGGGGCGCGGTGGCTATGTTGATGCCGCTCCCGTTGGCTCCGACCACAGCTACGACCTTGTCGTTCTCGGCCATTCTTCTGAAAGCGTTAACTGCATCTTCAGGACGGGTCCTGAAGTCATAGGGGAAGAGCTGGATCTGCTTGCCAAGGACCCCACCCTTGGCATTGATCTCGGCGACCGCCAGTTTTGCCGCATTGAGCTCTGTCTGGCCGTAGGCCGCCCAGTCACCCGTGAGGGCTGCCAGGTATCCGACCTTGATCACGTCGTCGGCCATGGCGCCTGCTGCGAAACCGGTTACCGCAAAAACAGCAAGCAAAGCAAGCACAAAGATCTTCCTCAATACGTACACCTCCTGAGAAGGTTATGGAAATATTTACATGGTACCATAATTATAATGCATGACTGCGGGTGTCAAGTTTATTTTTCCCCGTTTAACCTGTAATATCGCCTTGTTCCCCGAGCAAGGCTTCCGGGGACAGGGGGATATGATGAGAAAACTGCTGGTGACCGATATCGACGGAACCCTGGCCCACCGCGACAATATTCCCGAAGAAGTTGTCCAGACCTGCCTGGGCCTCAGGCAGGAAGGATGGGAGATCGTCGTGGCCACGGGCCGCATCCTGGCCAGCGCCCGGGGGCATATGAAGAGCGTGGGCGCCCTCCCCCAGGCCATTGTCTACGACGGCGCAAGGATCATGTCCAATGAGACCGGTAAGGAGATCTGGGGCGCCACCATAAATCCCGAGACGGTGGAGGGGATACTGCGGACCATATGGGACCTGGCCCCGGGGATACAGGTATTCGGCGACGAGAAGGTCTTCTGCAGACCCGACGATACTCTGGCAAGGAAGTATTTCAGCAGCCTCGGCGTCCCTGTGATCGACGACCTCGCCTGCCCCAGGGCGATACGGGGCGTCTTCCGTGTGATCATCCACGGCCAGGCCGGCAGCGTAGAAGAGATAGGGGAGGACGTCTCTGCCGCCATAGGCGACAGCGCCCGGGCCGTCTTTGCCGGAGATGGCTTCCTGGACATACTTGGTCCGGGCATCTCGAAGGGGGCTGCCCTGGACAGGCTTCTGGGGTCCCTGGAGGAGGAGGGCAGCCCCGTTCTGGTGGCGGCCGCCGGGGACCACCTCAACGACATGGAGCTGCTTGAATACGCTCATATCTCGATAACCATGGAGGACGCCAGGGAACCGCTCCTGGCCATGGCCGACGTGATCCTCCCCCCGGCTTCCGAGAAGGGCTTTTCAAGGATATCCGGACCTCTCAGGTCTCTGGCGGGTCCTTTCGAAGCACTATCATACGAGGGGCGCCTCCCCAGGGGGAGGGTTTGCAAGACCTCCCCGGGAGAGCGGCCCCAGGGAGGTATTTTCAATGGCGGAGAAGGGCATTAAATGGGAAGTGGTCGACATAGGGATACCCGAGGGCTGCAACGTGATCCTGGGCCAGAGTCACTTCATCAAGACCGTGGAGGACCTCTACGAGGTGCTGGCCACTTCGTCGCCCGCGCTTGAGTTCGGGCTGGCATTCTGCGAGGCTTCGGGGCCCTGCCTGGTCCGAAAGGACGGCAACGCCGACGACCTCGTTGAGGCCGCTGTGCGTAACGCAATGAAGCTGTCGGCGGGGCACGCCTTCGTTATCTTAATGAGGAACGGCTTCCCCGTCAGTGTCCTCAACTCGGTGAAGCAGGTCCAGGAGGTATGCCGTATCTTCGCTGCCACCGCGAACCCCCTGCAGGTCCTTGTCTTCCAGACGGGTCAGGGTAGGGGGATCGCCGGCGTCGTAGACGGCTTCCCCTCGAAAGGCATCGAATCCGGTGATGATATCGAGGAGAGAAAGAGGCTTCTGAGGGATATTATCGGCTACAAGAGGTAGCTTCAGATCCCGCCCCGACGGGAGAGGGGCCCCCGGCCCGACAGAATGCCCGCGCCCGCAACCATGGCTGATGCCAGGAGCCCCGCCGTAAGGGGTTCCTGGGGCAGACCTGTCAGGGGCCAGAGAAGGGTCGTCAGCAGGCCCGTCGAGCCCGTGGCCAGGGCCCAGCGGGGAGACAGGCTCCCCGGGGCCAGCACGGCGGCGACAAGGGGGAGGAATGTCCCCGAGGCCCTGAGCCCCATGCTCAGGTAGCTCCACTTGAGTATCATCGAGTTCTGCCCCGCCAGACCGGTCAAACCTGCAAGGACGACCAGGACAAGGACCGTTATCCTGGTCGTCCCGGTCAGGTTACTCTCGCAGTACTTGTAGAGCCGGAACGACGGCAGCAGATCGCAGACCAGATTGGTGGCCACCCCCAGCGTAAGGCCCGCAGCGGTCCCTATGAGAGTGACCAGGATCACCCCCCAGAGGATCCCCCCGGCAAGGGGGCTGAAGCTTGTGGCCAGAAAGTGCGAAAGGGCCGTCCCCGACTCCAGGATCACCCCCGATCTCCTCAGGCCCAGCCCGACGACTATGCCCATGAGCCCCATTGGAGGCATTAGAAAGGCCGAAAGGAGGGCGCCCTTTCTCGCGGTGGCCGGTTCCGAGGCGGAGAAGACGGCCTGGACGTAGATCTGGGTGCACATTACACCCGTTACCACCGAAAGTCCTGCCCCCAAGCCCTTGCCCAGACCCTGCCCGAAGAGGTTGAAGAAGGGGTTGAAGGGCAGGGGTACGGTCCCCTCAGGAAGAAGGAGAAAGGACCTTATCGCGGCCCCCGCGCAGAGTACGAGCGCCAGGTAGAGCACGACGATCTTCCAGACCCCCAGGGAGCTGAAGGTCTTGATACCTCCGGTGAATATGAAGGACAGGACAAGGACCCCCACCAGGAGCACCGAAATGGTGCCCCCCGCAGGGAAGACCCCCCTCAGGAGAGCCGAACCGGAGATGAACTGGACGACAATGGAGATGAAAGTGCCCGTTATCGACGCGACGACCGATACAGCCGATACGGCTTTCCCGAAAGATATGTTCAGAAAGCCCGGGATGGTCTCCACTCCTGAACGCCTCAGGGGGGCGGCGAACCATAGCCCCATGACGAGGCAGCCCAGCCCTCCCCCCAGGGTGAACCACCATGCTGAAAGTCCCCACTGGTAGGCCATCTGTACGGTACCCACCGTAGAGGCTCCTCCGACAAGAGAACCCAGGAGTATCCCCGAGACCTGAACGGGTCCACTCGCTCTTCCGGCAACGGTGTACTCCGAGTGTGACCGCGACCTCCGGCCGGACCAGACTCCGGCAACCATGAAGGCAAGCATTACAGAGAGGGCTGAAAGGGCGAAGATCGACATTTCCGGCTGACATCCTTCCGTACAAAGAAATTGGCCCAGCCCATGATACACGAAAGGCAACCCTGCGTGGACCGGTCCACCGCCCCTCGGAGGCAAGGGGAGAGGATGCAAAAAAAGGACCGATGCGCTATGATAAACAAAGAAAAGGCATGAAGGCCCGTTCGGGCCTGGATCGGGGTGGACATGGCAAAAAAGGTCCAGGTATTCAAGTGCAGCGAATGCGGCTACCAGAGCCCTACCTGGTCGGGGAGGTGCCCGTCCTGCCAGGAGTGGGGCTCCCTTGTGGAGATGATCTCTCCCTCGGGGCCGGTCAAGCCGGGGTTGAAGGCCAAGCCGTCTTTCATACCCGACATAGCCCTTCCCCGGAGGTTCGCCAGCGGGATCGGGGAGTTCGACAGGGTATTGGGGGGAGGCTTCGTACCCGGGACGGTGACCCTCCTCGGCGGTGAGCCGGGCGTCGGGAAATCGACGCTGCTTTTGCAGGCCTGCGCCGCCATGGCCGCTGGTGGCCAGAGAGTCCTGTACGTTTCGGGCGAGGAGTCCCTCTCCCAGGTGGCCATCCGGGCGAAGAGGATCGGCAATGGCAACGGGGGCGACCTGGGAATAATCAGCGCCACCTCCATCGACGAATCCCTCGACTCCGTCGAGGGAAGCTCCATAGCCGTCTTCGACAGCATCCAGTCCTTCACCGTCGAAGAGGAGGGAGGATTCCCGGGGACGCCCACCCAGGTAAGGGCCGTCGCGCAGAAGATCATTGAAAGGTCAAAGGCCACGGCAGTGCCGTCGGTCATCATAGGGCATATCACCAAGCAGGGTTCCATCGCGGGGCCCAAACTGCTGGAGCACATGGTGGACGTGGTCCTGATGTTCGCCGGGGACAGGTCGTCGCCCTACAGGCTTCTGAGGTCATACAAGAACCGTTTCGGGAGCACCGACGAGCTCGGGGTCTTCGAGATGAGCGACAAGGGGCTTGTACCGGTACAGGATCCCAGCAGGCTATTCTGGAGCACCGCCGGCGAGCCCGTCTCGGGGGTGGCCATGGGGGTCATCATGGAGGGCTCCAGGCCCTTTGTGGCTGAGATCCAGGCACTGGTTGCGCCCACCCCCTTCCCCTACCCCAAGAGGACCGCCAGGGGGATCGACGCGGGGAGGCTGCAGCTGATGCTGGCCGTGCTGGACAGGAGATGCGGCATATCAACGGGATCCCTTGACGTCTTCGTAAACGTTGCCGGGGGAATGTCCGTCAAGGACCCCCATGCGGACCTGGCCCTTTGCATGTCCGTGGCCTCGGCGGCGCTGGATGCGCCACTTCCTCACGACTGCTGCTTCATCGGCGAGGTGGGTCTGGCTGGGGAGGTCAGGCCGGCGGTCAGGACCCCCCTGAGGGCCAGGGAGGCGGCGAGGCTAGGTTTCAAAAGGATAATGATCAGCAGGTACGAGAGCGACGAGATGCCCCCCGGCGTCTCGCTGGTCCGGGTGGGCAACCTGAAAGAGGCATTGAGGGTGATGGGATGAAGAAAAGATCGCCTTTACTGTTGGCGGTGGCGCTGGCGGTCGCCGCCGTTCTCCTTGCCGTGGCTGTTCCCGCCCTCTGCGAGGAGCCTTCCGCCCCTCGCCAGGGGAAGGTATCGGTCGTGGCCGTTACTTCCGCCGAGGGGATAGTGGGGATCGCTTACGAGGAGCACATAAGGGAGTCCATGGATATGGCCGAGGAGGAGGGGGCGGCCATCATGGTCCTTGTGATGGACACCCCCGGGGGCCTGTCGTCATCGATGAGGGCTGTCATACAGCATATCCAGTCGGCCCCCTTCCCTGTGGTCACATGGATCTCTCCCTCGGGGGCGAGGGGGGCCTCTGCCGGGGCCTTCATCGTTCAGGCCTCGCACATTGCGGCCATGGCGCCGGGTACCAACATCGGCGCCGCCCATCCTGTGGTGGCCTCCGGCGGTGACATCCCCGACGAGGACATGAAGAAGAAGGTCCTTAGCGACTTCGCGGCCCAGATGAGGTCACTTGCCGAACAGCGGGGGCGCGACCCCGCTGCGGCCGAGAAGATGGTCACCGAGAGCGTCTCCTACACATCCACCGAGGCGCTGGAGGCCAGGGTCATTGACCTGATCGCAAGGGACATCGACGAGATAGTATCCTGGGCCAACGGCAAGACCTTCCTGGCAGGGGAGAAGGAGCAGACCCTCTCGCTGGAGGGTTACAGGGTTGTGGAGTACGAGATGAACCCGAGGCTCAAGGCCATCCAGTTCATCTCCAGGCCCGACGTGGCCTACCTGCTCCTGGTCGCCGGGGTGTTCGCCATAATCTTCGAGGTCCTTTCGCCGGGAGGGTTCGTCCTCGGTGTATCCGGCGGCGTACTGGTGCTCTTCGGCGCCTACGGGCTCAGGATGATCCCCTTCAACTGGGCAGGGCTGGTATTCCTCTTTGCCGGGGTGGCCGTCATGGTTCTGGACCTGATCGTCGGCGGGATCGGCATCCTGAGCTTCCTCGGCGCCGGGGCGATCGTTGTCGGGGGGCTGATCCTCTTCAGGGCTCCGGGAGGTGAGCTTTTGAACATGTCCTACAGTCTGATGATAGGGGCCGTGGCGGTCCTGGCGGGGTTCTTCCTGATCGCCGCCTGGGCCGTGTGGAGATCGCTCAAGGGCCGGCCCGTCTCAGGGAGGGACGGTCTCGTGGGTTGCAGGGTCCTGGCCGTAACGGACCTCTCCCCCCAGGGTAGCGTCTCCTGCCACGGCGAGATATGGAGGGCCAGGGTAGTCGATGACGGTTTCCTTGAGTCGGGTTCGGTAGGTATCGTCGAGATGGTGGATGGGCTTACCCTTGTGGTCAGGCCGGAGGGGTAACAATAAAGGGAGAGCGAGAAGGAAAGGGAAGCATTGAACCAGTCCCAAAAGAGGAGGTCGATGACAGATGATAAGGGGTTTGCTGGACCTGTTGCTCAGCATGGGGAGCTACGTCGGTGCACTGATCATAATAGTGGTCCTCCTTGCGTCCGCGCTGAGGATAATCCCCGAGTACCAGCGGGGGGTGGTCTTCAGGCTCGGAAGGTACGTTGGCACCAAGGGGCCCGGGCTCGTGATAGTGATACCCGTGATCGATCGCATCTACAAGGTTGATCTCAGGGTGGTCACCCTGGATGTGCCCTACCAGGAGGTCATCACAAAAGATAACGTGCCCGTAAAGGTGAACGCCGTCGTCTACTTCCGGGTGATAGACCCGGCCAAATCGGTGATCGAGGTGGAGAACTACATCATGGCCACGAGCCAGCTCTCCCAGACGACGCTCCGTTCGGTGGTCGGGAGGGCCGAGCTCGATGACGTCCTCTCCGCCAGGGACAAGATCAACCTCGAACTGCAGCAGATCATCGATGAGAGAACCGACCCCTGGGGGATCAAGGTCAGCGCCGTGGAGGTCAAGGAGCTGGAACTGCCAGAGGGGATGAAGAGGGCCATGGCACGACAGGCCGAGGCCGAGAGGGAGCGCCGGGCCAAGATCATCGCGGCAGAGGGCGAACTCCAGGCAGCGGAGAAGCTCACCCAGGCGGCCGTAATGATGGAGGGTTCGCCCATAACGATCCAGCTTAGATACCTTCAGACCCTCAGGGAGGTGGCCTCGGAGAACAACTCCACCACCCTCTTCCCGATCCCGATCGATATGATGAAGGCCTTCCTGGAGAGCAAGAAGGAAGGAAAGTAGGGGTTCCTTCCGCAGATCGTGTCACACGGGCGCGGAAAGGATCTCCTTTCCGCGCCTTTTTGCGACTTCTGGCCGGGACGGATATAATATGTTCCAATCGCAAAAAACGCGGCATGGGCAAGCACCGCATCGAGGGGGACTGGGAATGGGGTACGATTTTTCGACCATCGAGAAGAAGTGGCAGAAGCGCTGGGAGAGCGAAGGAACCTTCAACGTTGAAAGAGACCCTGACAGGGAGAAGTTCTACTGCCTGGAGATGTTCCCATACCCCAGTGGGGCCCTTCACATGGGACACCTCAGGAACTACTCCATAGGAGACATGCTGGCCCGGTTCCTGATGATGGAGGGCAAGCAGGTCCTTCACCCCATGGGCTACGACGCCTTCGGGCTTCCGGCAGAGAACGCCGCCATCAAGTACGAGACCCACCCCCACAAGTGGACCTGGGACAACATCGAGCACATGACGGACCAGCTCAAGAGGATGGGCTGCAGCTACGACTGGCGCAGAAGGGTCGAGACATGCAACCCCAACTACTACCACTGGACCCAGTGGCTCTTCCTTCAGTTCCACAGGAAGGGGCTGGCCTACAGGAAGACGGCCCCCGTCAACTGGTGCGAGAGCTGCGGTACAGTCCTTGCCAACGAGCAGGTCATCAACGACGGTCACTGCTGGAGGTGCGCCACGCCGGTGGTGAAGAAGAACCTCGAGCAGTGGTTCCTCCGCATCACAGACTATGCCCAGGAGCTGCTCGACTCCCTTGAGGACCTTCCGGGCTGGCCCGAGAGGGTCAAGCTGATGCAGCGCAACTGGATAGGCCGTTCCGAGGGCGTAAGGCTCAGGTTCGCCCTCTACGGGAACAGCGTGGAGATAGAGACCTTCACTACCCGGATCGACACCATATTCGGCGTCACCTTCCTGGCCCTGTCGCCGGAACACCCTGCCGTGTCCTTTATCGCCGACAGGTCTCCAAAAAAGGACGAGATAGAGGAGTTCGTCACGTCCAGCATGGCCCAGACTGAACGGGAACAGGCAGCTGCCGGGGGCGAGAAGAGGGGCATCGATACGGGTCTCTTCGCCGTGAACCCCGTAAACGGCGAGAGGGTCCCCGTCTGGATAGCCAACTACATTCTCATGGAGTACGGCACCGGGGCCATAATGGGTGTCCCCGCCCACGACCAGAGAGACTTCGACTTTGCCAGGAAGTACTCTATCCCGGTCATCCCCGTCATCAACCCGCCTACGGGTGAGGTCCTTGACGGCAAGACCATGGACGTAGCCTTTGAGGAGGACGGGATCCAGTGCAATTCGGGCAAGTTCGACGGGATGCCGTCTTCGGAAGCTCTCCCGGCCATGACCCAATGGTTCGTATCCAGCGGATGGGGTGAGAGAGAGATCAACTTCCGTCTCAGGGACTGGCTCATCTCGAGACAGCGATACTGGGGCGCGCCGATCCCCATTATCTATTGCGACAAATGTGGTGCCGTGCCCGTCCCCGAGAGCGACCTGCCCGTGGAGCTACCGCTGGACATCAAGATGAGGACCGGTGTGAACCCCCTGGCGACGGCGGAGGAGTGGAAGAGGGTCCCGTGCCCGAAGTGCGGCGGGCCGGGGATCCGTGAGACCGACACCATGGACACCTTCATATGCTCCTCATGGTACTTCCTAAGGTTCGCCTCGCCCTGGACGGGCAAGGCCCCCTTCGAAACGGATGACACCGACTACTGGATGGCCGTCGACCAGTACATAGGCGGTATCGAGCACGCCTGCCTGCACCTGATCTACGCCAGGTTCTTCACCAAGTTCCTGGCCGACTGCGGCATGCTGAAGGTGAGGGAGCCCTTCACCAACCTTCTGACCCAGGGGATGGTCATCAAGGACGGCGCCAAGATGTCCAAGTCCAGGGGGAACGTGGTCGACCCCGACGAGATAATCACCAAATGGGGTGCCGATACTGCCCGCCTCTTCATACTTTTCGCCTCGCCCCCAGAAAAGGACCTGGACTGGTCCGACCAGGGAGTGGAGGGGGCCCACCGCTTCCTCCAGAGGGTGTACAGGCTCGTCGAGACCAACCAGGAGGGACTCCGGGGTGCCTCGAAGGAAGTCCTTCCCATGGCATCCATCAGTGACAAAAAGGCCAGGGACCTCAAGAGGAGGATCCACTACACCATACAGCGCGTAACAAGGGACATAGAGGAGGAAAAGCAGTTCAACACCGCAGTGGCCAGGCTCATGGAGCTCTCCAACGACCTGGGCTCCTTCTCGCCCGCCTCGGGGGATGAATGGGCACTCTTCAGGGAGGGCGTTGAGGTGCTGCTTACGCTGCTGACCCCCATCGCTCCGCATATATGCGAGGAGATGTGGGAGATGACGGAGGGAGAAGGCCTCATATCAGAGCGCAGGTGGCCCCAGGTCGATGAGTCGGCCCTGGTCCTGGACAACATCACCGTGGTCTTCCAGGTCAACGGCAAGGTGAGGGAGCAGGTGGACCTTCCCGCGGGGCTGGATCCCAGGGAGATGGAGGAGGCTGTCCTTTCCCATGAGGCCGTCGCAAGGCGCCTGCAGGGTAAGGAGATAATCAGGGTTATCACCGTTCCCGACAAACTGGTCAACGTGGTGGTGAAGGGATAGGTTTGACTCACTTCATAGCTGTCACAGGCTCGGGTCCATCCCAGAGGGCTCTCCTTGCGGAGTGCATGAAGGAGCTCAGGGGCAAGGGTTTTGAGACCTTCGAGCGCTTCTCCGGAGAGAGCTGGCAGGACCTTTTCGGTGTGCTCAATACGGGGGGGCTCTTCGAGGAGAAGCGGGCTTTTGTCGTCGAGGGGGCCGACCAGCTTGGCCCCTTTCCGGAGGGCGCGCTCGACGGGCTTCTCAGGTCGGGCCAGTCAACGGTCTGTCTCCTCGTCTTCGAGAAGGACATCGCCCGGGGGCTCAAATCCCTCCCCGAAGGATCTTTCAGCCTCCGGAAGCCGGCCAAAGTGCCTTTCTGGTCCAGGGACAGGCTGCAGTGGCTGGAGAGGGAGGCCAGGGAACGCAGGATCAAGACCTCCAGGGAGGCACTTCAGCTCCTCGTCGAATGGGTGGAGGACCCCGCCGAACTGACCTCGGAGCTCGAAAAGCTCGGTCGCGCCTCGGGTGGCGAACAGGTGGGACCGGAACTGGTGGAGTCCCTCGTGGTGGACGAGGGGGGCAAGCAGATGCTGGCCCTGCTCGACGGTCTCTGCCGGGGCGACACTGCTTCGGTCCTCAGGGTCCTCTCCTACCTCAGAAGAAGGGAAGAACCCCTCAAGATCATCAGCGCGCTCCACAAGAGGATGCGCATAGCCATGTATCTCTACGGGGCTTCCCAACCCCTTGCCCAGGCCGTGGAGTCGGCGCTGGAGATCAAGCCCTACCAGGGGCGGCTGGCCAGAAAGGCCGTATCGATCTACCCTAAGACCGCCATCCGTGACTTCGTATTGGCCATGGCAAGAGAGAGCGCCGCGGGAAAGAGCGGGCTCGGGCGAGGGTGGGACGGCCTCGAGCTGGAGATCCTCAGGCTTCTGTCGACCCTTCAGAACAAATAAAAGACCACGGGGACATCTCTTTCCCGTGGCCTGAAGTTCTTTCTTTCGATGCTAAGGGGTCTCGGGGCTGCTCTCAGGCCTGCTCCTGGATCTTGCGGACGGCCTTGTTGAGCCTCGACTTCCTCCGTGCAGCTGTATTCCGGTGGATAACACCCTTCACCACCGCTTTGTCGAGCGCCGACTGGGCCTCGTCAAGCCTCTTGACGGCCAGCTCCAGGTCATTGCTGTTGACGGCTTCCAGGACCTTCTTCGTGCTGGTCTTGCACCTGGTGGTCCAGTAGCGGTTGTAGATCCTGTTCCTTTCGGACGTCCGCACCCTTTTTTCGGCGGATCTCTTGTTTGGCATTGTGTCACCCCCTTTACAGGCAGGCCACATTTTAACATGGCGGTTGCCATATCCGCAACAAGCGGAGATTATTATACCCGTGTCAAACCAGAAGATTCTATCATGAAACGCAAGGGAGGGTAAGAGATTGGAGATCGGTGTCGGTCTTGTCACTGCCTTGGCTGTCGCGCCGGGGCTTGCCCTCCTCTGGTGGTTCTACAACAAGGACGTGCTGGAGCCGGAACCGCTATCGCTGGTATTCTCGGCCTTCTTCCGGGGGATGCTCTTCGTCTTCCCAGCGGGATTTGTGGAGAAGATCACCGGCGGCTTCCTCGCCTTCTCCCCCCTGATCACTGCCTTCGTCGGAGTGTCTCTTGTCGAGGAATACTTCAAGTGGATCGCCCTCCGGCGCTACATCCTTTCCCCCGAGTGCGACGAATGCTACGACGGCATAGTCTACGGCACCAGCGTTGCCCTGGGGTTCGCCACCATGGAGAACATCTTCTACGTGGTGGGCGCCATCAACCCCTGGGCAGTGGCGGGGTGGAGGGCCCTTCTCTCGGTGCCGCTCCACGGTCTCTGCGGGCTTATGATGGGCTACGAGGCGGCCAGGCAGAAAATGACCACCGGGACCCCCTTCAACGTTGGCAGGATACTCCTCGCTCCCGTCCTCGCTCACGGTGCCTTCAACTACCTTCTACTGACGGGGACATTCGGGGGGTTCATGGGTGCCGTCGGGCTGGTCTTCGCCATGTGGGTCGGCGGTTTCACAATGATGAAAAGATCCAGGACCTGCGCGTGATGGAGGCGCCCTGCCCTTGAACATACCTTCCATGAAGGACATCTTTTCTGAAAAGGGTCTGCTTTCACGTAGTCTCCCGGGTTTCGAGTACAGGCCCCAGCAGGAGATCCTCGCCGAAAGGGTCATGTCCTGCCTAGTCAACGGCGACGGAGGTGTCCTCCTGGCCGAGGCGCCGACGGGGACCGGCAAGACCCACGCCCTGCTGGTGCCCTCCATATTCTGGTCCCTGGAGAACGACAAACAGGTCCTCTTCCTTACCTCGGGGATCCCCCTGCAGGAACAGATCGTCAACCGGGACCTCCCCGACCTTTGCTATTGCCTCGGAGTGGAGGAGCTCCCCTTCGGCCTGATCAAGGGTAAACAGAACTATCTCTGCAGGCTAAGGGGAAAGGAGATCGGCGAGCGGGAACTGCTCTCCCTCATGGAGCCTGACCTGGTGAACGACCTGGTGGCCTGGATGGAGAAGACAGAGACGGGCGACTTCTCCGAACTGGCACTCCCACCCAACCATCCCGTCATAACCTCCGTGTCGGCCGCCTCGGAGATATGCAGGGGGAACGGATGTCCCTTCAGGGAGAGCTGTTTCCTCCGCAGGGTGGTACAGCAGGCCCAGGACTGGAAGATCATCGTGGCAAACTACCACCTCTTCTTCTCCTACTCGGCCTCCTCGGGAAGGGGCTTTCCCGTCCCCTTCGACGCCATACTCTGCGACGAGGCCCACCGGCTGACCGAGGCCGCAAGGTCGGCGGCCACCATGGGGGCCACCGCCGAGGACTGGGCCCGGATAATGGACTTCGGAAGGGCCCGCGTCTTCCCGAGGATGGACTGGATCTCCGACCACGACAGGGAGAAGCTGGTCTCCCTCGCCGAAGGTGCGAAAAGGGAGTCGGAGAGGCTCTTTCAGCTCTGGAGAAAAGAGATACGCCACGGCGAGATATTCACCGACGAGGCGGGGCCCCCCGGGAGCTCCGGGGAACTGCTCGACCAGGCCGAGGCGCTTCTGCAGGCCGCCGGAACGCCCCCCGAAAGGGACGGTATCGACGACAGGGAGGCCGGGGCCCTCTTTTCGCAGTGGAGGGACGGCGTCGACGAGATATCCCGATACACCGGCTGGTGCTCCAGGGTGGACCACTACCCCCAGTGGGCCTACTGGTGGGACGGAAAGGGTGTCAACAGCTCTCCCACCTTCTGCGGCGACCTCATCAGGGAGTGGTTCTTCCCCAGGCCTTTGGACGCGCTGGTGGCGGTGTCGGCCACCATGGCCATCGGGGACGACTTCTCCTTCTGGGAGCAGGAGACGGGCCTGGATCCCACGGAGAGACTCGTCCTCGACTCACCCTTCGACCTCAAGGAGCAGATGTCCATATGGGTGGTGGACCTCGGCGTCCCCGTAACCGACGAAAGCTACGACGGCCTCGTGGCAAGGATCGCCGAGCAGCTCTGCGACGACAACAGCGGCAGCACACTGGTGCTGCTGAGCTCCATAAGGCTCCTTCGGACCGTATCGGAGAGACTCAGGTCGAAGGAGCGACCCTACAGGGTCCTCGTGCAGGGGGAGCTCCCCCGCAACGAGCTGCTCAGGCTCTTCAGGCACGACCTCTCGTCTGTCCTGGTGGGTAGCGTCTCCTTCAGGGAGGGGATCGACGTCCCCGGCGAGGGCCTCACCCAGGTCATCATAGACAGGATACCCTTCCCCCACCCGTCGGACCCCGTCCTGGTCACCCGGAGGGCCCTTGAGGGGGAGAGGATGTTCTTCGGCAACATCCTCCCCAGGGCAAAGCTGCTCCTCAAGCAGGCCGCGGGAAGGCTCATCCGGAGCAAGAGCGACCGTGGCAGGGTGGTCATCCTCGACGGCAGGGTGCTGTCGAGGGGCGGGTGGAAGATCACCGAGGCCCTGCCGAAAGTGGGATACCGGAGAGTGGAGGTGGAGATGGAGCAAGGAGACAGGCCGCAGGAGTCAGGCGGCAGGAAGGGCAAAACGAAAAAGGCGTGAACGGTCAACGGTGAACGGGAAAGACAAAACCAGACCAAAGACAGGGCGATTATCCATAGATTAACGCAGACGTGGCACCTCGTTGGCAAACCTCGGTAGGCTTCGCTCTGCCCTGGCTGGCGCACCGCAAGCGTAGGGTATAGTCGCAGATGAAAACAAGTGCAGTTATTCCGAGGGGCAAAGGATCGCGAGGATCTGAGAATACGAAACCTTTTCAAAGAATGTATTTTGCTTGAATATTGTTACATTTTCCCTGAAAATGAAAACAATAAAACGTATGCGGTGTTTTATTAATTAATAATATGGTAGTAAAGTGTCTTAGAGAACGATGCTTCACACAAAAAACATTAATGAAAGTTGGAAATGGAGGAATAGGAATCAATAGAAAAAAAGTAAAATTGGAGGAAAGGTTTAGTTATTACAAAGTTTATCCCTGACCCTTTTGGTGTACCCCAAAAAATCTTGCTGGGGGGCAACTATGGCCAAGAAAAAGAACGACTCAAAATCCTCTAACGGAAACTCCTCCGCAATCGCCAAAAACCTGGGTGCTGTGACGAATGACCTAACAGTTCTTCCCCCCGAAGGCCAGCTGCTCATATACCAGGATGGCGCCCTCCGCGTTCAGGTGCGTATG
>JAAYDT010000084.1 GCA_012729145.1 Synergistaceae bacterium
GTAGTATCCAATGCCTCATGTACCACCAACTGCCTTGCACCAGTGGTAAAGGTGATCCATGAGGCTTTCGTGATAGAGAAAGGTCTCATGACCACTACCCATGCCTATACCAACGACCAGAAGACCCTCGATGCCTCCCACAAGAACCTTCACAGGGGCCGCGCAGCTGCCCTGTCCATGATCCCAACCACGACCGGTGCCGCATCGGCGATCGGGAAGGTATATCCCGAGGTGGCCGGAAAAATGAACGGACTGGCCGTCAGGGTCCCGACCCCGGACGTCTCCCTTGTCGACCTTGTAACGGTTCTATCCAGGGAAGTGACCTCAGAGGAGGTCAACGGAGCTCTCCTTAAAGCAGCAGAGGGACCCATGAAGCGATACCTGGCTTACGAGGAGGATGATATCGTCTCCGTTGATGTTACAGGGGACAGCAGGTCCTCCGTGTTTGCCGCAAGGCATACCATGACCCTGGGCAACCTGGTGAAGACCCTTTCCTGGTATGACAACGAGTGGGGGTACGCCTGTCGGGTCGTAGATCTTGCCAACTACATGCTTTCCAGGGAAGCCTGATCGACATGGAACTTAGGACCATCGAAAGCAATAAACTCAAGGGAAAGAAGGTTCTTGTCCGGGTGGACTTCAACGTCCCCATGGACGAAGGCAGGGTTGCTGATGACACGCGCATAAGGGCCCACCTGGAGACGCTGGAACTGCTCAGGAGGAGCGGCGCAAGGATCGCCCTTGTTTCCCACCTTGGCAGGCCCGGGGGAAAGGTTTCCCCGGGCCTCTCCCTCTTTCCCGTTGCCCGGTCGCTTGAAGATCTGACAGGCTGGAGGATCTTCTTCTGCGAAGAGTGTGTGGGTGACAAGATCTCTGCCACTATAGGATCGATGGGGGAGGGGCAGATCTGTCTTCTGGAGAATGTCAGGTTCCATCCTGAGGAGGAGGCCAACGATCCGGTTTTCGCCAGAAAACTGGGAAAGCCCTTTGATGTCTTTGTAATGGACGCCTTCAGCGCTGCCCACAGGGGCCACGCCTCCACCGAGGGAGTTACCAGATTCCTGCCATCCTTTGCCGGAAAGCTCATGGAAAAGGAGGTTAGCGTCCTATCGGCTGTCAAGGAGAACCCGAAACGGCCGATGGTCCTGATCCTGGGGGGTGCCAAGGTCTCAGACAAGATCGGTTTTATCCGGAACATGCTCGAAAAGGCGGACGTAATGCTCATCGGGGGAGCCATGGCTTTTCCTTTTCTGAAGGCTTCGGGAGTGAACGTTGGAAAGTCCTTCTGCGAGAAGGGGACAGAGACCGTTGCATTGGAGATCATGAAAACAGCCAATATGACAGGAGTAAGAATCTTGCTCCCTCTGGACCTTGTAGCCTCGACCTCACTCGAGAATGACCCCAAAAAGATGTTGGTGAGATCTGATGCCATCCCCGAAGACATGATGGGACTTGATATAGGACCTGAGACGGCCGGACTGTTTTCCGCCGAGGTCCTTAAAGGTGAAACGATCCTGTGGAATGGTCCTTTGGGGCTCTTTGAAAGGGAACCCTTTGGGGAAGGTACCCAAATGGTCGGCCTCTCCGTTGTTGAAAGGACATCGGAAGGTGCCCTTTCGGTACTTGGTGGGGGTGACACGGCTGCAGCTGCGAATCTTCTTGGTTTTGCCAAAGGGATCTATCACATCTCCACAGGTGGGGGAGCCACCCTCGAGTTCTTTGAAGGAAAGGGACTTCCGGGTATCACCCCTCTTCTTGCATGCCTGAAGTCCGGGAGAGGAGTGGAGCCCCTGTGAGGAGAGAGAGGTTCATTGCCGGTAACTGGAAGATGAACAAGGGTGCCTCGGAGTCGCTGGAATTCCTTAGAAAACTGTCGGTTCTGCTGGAACAGGGGGAAGATATTCCAGATAATGTCAATATGGCCCTTTTCCCACAGGCCGTCAATATAATTCCCATGGCTGATCACATAAGGTCCAGTGGGGTTAATGTCCTGCTTGGTATACAAAACATTCATTGCAAGCCCTCGGGAGCCTTTACCGGCGAGAATTCCATCCCATGCGCCATCGAGGCTGGAGCGAAGCTTGCCCTGGTCGGCCACAGCGAGAGAAGACATATCTTCAGGGAAGATGACCTTTTGGTCTCAAACAAGTATCTTGCCTGCCTTGAGCAAGGTATAGAGCCGTTGTTGTGTGTCGGCGAGACCGAAGAGGAGAGAAACCGGGGGCTCACCAAAGATGTGATCGAAAGACAGGTCAGTTCGGTCTTTTCCAGTGACCGTGTGATCATGGCGGAACAGGAAAGGATTTTGATAGCCTACGAACCGGTCTGGGCCATAGGAACCGGGATGAACGCCACCGCCGGGGATGCCCGGGAGTGCTGTGCCTTAATAAGAGATCTTCTTTCAGGTCTGGGAGGGCCCTCTCTGGCGGCCCGTTCCCTGATCTCATACGGAGGAAGCGTCAAGAGCTCCAACTCGGAGGATTACCTTGAACAGGAGGAAATTGACGGCCTTCTGATCGGTGGTGCATCCCTTGACCCCGATGAATTCTATAGAATAATCTGCAATGCTTTCTGATAGTCCTGAAGGGTGGATCTGATGTTTAATGCAACATAAGATATATTATAAGACATCCTTTTTGCATTTAAAGGCCCCTGCGAGGGGCCTTGTTTATTTCATTCAATATTTTTTCCGATGCGGTCTTAAAGAAACCTCTGCTTCCCGACCCTCAGATCAGTCCTCAATACGGGTAGTTTCAGCATTCGCCCATATACTCTCTAGCCTGTAAAAGTTCCTTCCCTCACGGCTGAAGATGTTGATCACCATGTTCCCGGCATCAAGCAGGATCCACTTTGGACTTTTCTCCCCTTCGATCCTGTAGTTTAAACCCATTCGGTCAAGAGTTTGGGAAACGTTGTCAAGGAGAGTTCTCATGTGGATCTCCGAGTTCCCAGTTGCAAGAATAAAGGTATCGGCAAAGGAAGACTCCTTTGAAAGATCGATCAGGGTGATCTCCTCGGCAAGCTTGTCCTGCAGGGCTTTTATAAATGGATTCAGGTTTTCGTCTCCAGGCAAAGATACAACTCCTCCCCTACTAAAAAATAATTAAACTAACGGTTCCTTGCAAGCTCGATCCTCTTTAGAACATTCAGGTAGTCGTGGCCCATGATTATTGTAACATGGCGGGTCGAAGTGTCTGTTCGGACAAGGTTCTCAGGTATCCCTGCCAACCGGCCAAGTGTTCTGGCAGCCTTTTCCATCTCCTCCCCTGCCGGGTAAAGGATGTTCGTGAACTTGTAATCGTAGTGCTTTGCGTTCCCTATATGGACCACATCGATACCTATCGACTGGAGCCTGGTGGCCGATTCTTTACCCACACCGGAAGCGCCTGAACCGTTGAGGACCGACAGAGGGACCTTTATGGAGGCCACAAGCTCCTTCAGGTCCACCTCGACAGCAGTATCGGCCTCCACGGCCTGCTCCTCCATCTCTTCTGTTTCGACGGTCTCCAGGGGTTTCTCCGAAAGGATCTCCGAGATGGAGCTCAGTTCGCCAAGCCAGTAACTGATACCGGAAATGTAGGCTGATTTGCCCGGCAGAGTGCGGAAAACGGTCCTGGACGGGTCAAGGTCCTTGAGGTATGAAGCCAGCTGGACTGCCTGCGAGAGTGTCAGGTTGGTCTTGACAAGGCGTAACGATTGACGGATCAGTTCAGGGACCTTTGTTATCATTGACGGGTCCTTCATCTTCCGGAAAACAGCCATCATGAAGACCTGCT
This sequence comes from Synergistaceae bacterium, assembly GCA_012729145.1. GTDB lineage: Bacteria > Synergistota > Synergistia > Synergistales > Thermovirgaceae > 58-81. Next base: position 3,777 of record JAAYDT010000084.1, read on the forward strand.
GTCTTTCTACCCTTCCGATATCTCCGAGGGCATCATGGCGGAACCTGACATAGCCCAGGGCGGTCTTTCCGTCCATGTGCTGTTCGCCTGCCGGAATATCGATGTGGACACCGCCCGCCTTGTCAGTGTACCGGAGCCTCTTGGGGACGTTGATGGTCACCCCCCCGATGAGGTCCACAAGCTCCGGGAAGCTGTCCAGGTTGACTATGACATGGTAGGGAATGGGGACACCAAGGTAATTTACCAGGGTCGTCTTGAGAAGGTCCACTCCCCCATAGGCATAGGCATGGTTCAGTTTCTGCCACCCTCGATCCGGTATCTGTACCCTTGTATCCCTTGGGAGGGAGAGCATCCGAACGACCTTGTCGTCGATGTCGATCGATACGAAGGCTATTGAATCAGAACGGTTAAAATCCTCGCCGGGGACTTCGTCAAGCCCTACCAGGAGAAGGTTGATCCTCCCCGTCTCCTCGTCGTGCTCGATCCTCTCCCTGATGGTCTCGGGCTCCGGGTTGAAGAAAAAATATGCCTTCAGACCGATTCCCGCCGTCAGAGACAGTATCGCGGCAAGGGCCAGTAGGATGATACTCTTCCTGGACACGTATCTTTCACCATCCGTTCCTGAAATACATGGCGTTCTTGTATATGTATTGCTCCACCAGCCATGGGGCGAGATACCTTATACTCTGTCCGTTGGAGACCCTCTGCCTGATCTCGGTGCTGGATATTGCCAGGAGGGGTATCTCCAGGTGGACAAGGTTCTCCCTGATGGTCTCGGGAAGATCGTCGAGCCCCTTGGGATTGAAGCCCGGTCGGCTGACGGCCACGATCCTGCAGAGTTCCGGTATCTCCAGGGGCTCCTTCCAGGCCATGATATCAAGTACCGCATCAAGGCCTGTTATGAAATAGAACTCAACGCTCCCCGGAGGGTACCAGTGCCGCATCTCCCTCAGGGTATCCACGGTGTGGCTGGGCGTCTCCCTGTCGATCTCGACCCTGGAGATACGGAAGTGCGGGTTGTCAAGGGTGGCAAGCATGGTCATGGTGTAACGGTGTTCAGCGGAAGATATGGTCCTCCCCGCCTTGTGGAAGGGGTCTCCCGTCGGCACGAAGACCACCTCTGTCAAACCCAGCGAAAAACAGGCCTCCTCGCCGGCAACAAGGTGTCCGAAGTGGATGGGGTCGAAAGTACCCCCCATAACCCCTATCTTGCGCTTGCGGAGACCCTCGGAGGACCTCAGGGGCATTCCCGGTCACCGCCCTTCATCTTTTGTCCTGTCTTTCAATGTCGACGACACCTCCGGATAGAACTCGAATTCGGTCTCCCCTATCCTTACAGTATCACCTTCACGAGCCCCGCTCTCAAGGAGCAGGTCTTCTACACGGTAGTATCTCAGGATCGCGGAGAACCTTCCCAGGGCCTCTTCCTGGTCGAAGTTGAACTTCCGGAGAAGCCTTTCGACCTCGTAATGTCGGACAATAAAGATGCTCTCGCCCTTTTCGAGGAATTTCTCTATCCTGGGCTTCTCCGCCCTGTGCCCGGTCCTGTCCTCCTTATCCTCTATCACAATGAAGTGGCTCTCTCTCCTTGATGCGGCCTGTTCAGAGACCCTCGATGCTATGTGGTCCCTCAATCCGTCGACTCCCTCCCGGGACAGGGCACTTATGGGGAAAAACGGCACTCCCTCCGCCTTCAGCACCTTCTGAAGGTCCCGGGTCTGCGTGGTCCGGTAAGGGAGATCTGTCTTGTTGCCGGCAACGACGGAAGGAAGGCTGAGCAGTTCCGGGTTGAAGGCCTGGAACTCTGATCTTAGCGTATTCCACTGGTCAATTGGAAAGACAGGAGCTTCCTCTGAAAGATCGATGACGTAGACAAGGAGCCGGGTCCTCTCCACATGCTTGAGGAAGGCATGACCCAGCCCCCTGTTCATGTGGGCCCCCTCGATCAGTCCCGGGACATCGGCCACGACCATTCTCCTGTTATCAAAGTCCATCATGCCCAGATTAGGGGAGAGTGTTGTGAAGGGGTAAGGGGCTATCTGGGGCCTTGAGCCTGAAATGGCCGAAAGGAGCGTCGATTTTCCGGCGTTCGGAAGACCGACGAGTCCCACGTCGGCCAGCACCTTCAGGTCAAGGACCAGGTCCCTGGCTTCTCCCTCCCCTCCCATTTCCGAGAAACGGGGGCTTCTTCTTTTCGAAGAGGTGAACCTTGCGTTCCCTCTGCCTCCCCTGCCGCCTCTTGCGGCAAGAAGTGTATCACCGGCAACGGTAAGGTCGGCCAAAAACCTGCCTGTCCCCCTTTCGTTCACGATGGTACCGCAGGGGACCTTCACCAGTACATCCTCACCGGAGGGACCTGTCTGGTTACGTCCCCTTCCGTTGCCTCCGTTCCCGGCAATAAAACGTCTTCTGTATTCGTAGTCGGCGAGGGTCTGGATATGATCATCGGCCACGATCAGTACGTGTCCTCCCCGCCCTCCATCACCGCCGTCGGGTCCTCCCCTGGGGACGTACTTCTCCCTCCGGAAGCTCAGGGCACCATTCCCGCCCTTGCCTGCCCTGACGGAGATCTCTGCTGAATCAAGGAATCTCAATACCTGCACCCCTCAAATACGGAAAAAGGGCCCAAGATCAACTCAGGCCCTGCGGCGTTCCTATCGGACAGAAGCATCAGGCGGTCACTGGTTCTATGACAACGTATTTTCTCCCTGCCCTGGTATGGAAGCGCACCGTGCCTTCTGAAAGGGCGAAAAGGGTATCGTCCCTCCCTCTCCCTACATTTTCTCCTGGGTGGTACTTGGTCCCCCTCTGGCGGACGATAATGCTCCCGGCAGTGACTACCTGCCCGTCATTCCTCTTGATCCCGAGCCTTTTGCCGATGCTGTCCCTTCCGTTGGTACTGCTGCCCTGTCCTTTTTTATGAGCGAACAGTTGAAGATTGATCGTTCTCATCGACTTCCACCTCCATAAACTTAACGTAAGAAGGATAACTCTTTTCTACAGATTTTAGAACCTCTATTACCGTGTCGACCAGGGTTCTGACCCTTGAATCTTCCGATCCATGCCAAAAGAGGCTCATGGACCCCCGGTCCTCGTCAATGCTTGACTTGACTCCCTCTATTCTGATGATCTCCGTAAGGCCCGTTTCGAGGGTCTGCACCAGGGTAGATATGGCCGAACAGACTATGTCGGCACCATGTTCGGCATATCCCGTATGACCTGAAACATCAAGCCCGAAGATGTTCCCCTTTCTTCGGAATGACCTTATCTCGGTCATCTTTCGCTCTAGCAGATGATCGAATCGATCCTGACAGAAGAAAAGGCCTGCCTGTGTCCGATCGTCCTTCTTGACTGCCTTGACTTGTTCTTGTACTTGAAGACGGTGATCTTTTTCGATCTCCCATGTTCCAGCACGTGGCCCTTTACAAGAGCTCCTGAAATGGTCGGTTCGCCAAGAGAGACCCCGCTGTCGGTGGCTACGAGCAGGACCTTGGAGAATTCTACCTCTTCACCTTCTGCGGCACTGACCTTCTCGATCCTGATTGTGTCTCCAGGGGACACCCTGTACTGCTTTCCCCCTGTTTCAATAACTGCGTACATTGACATTTTCCCTCCTAACGCCGGCGATCCAGGTGGCCCAAAGGCTCTTGTTGTTACCCGTCCCGAGCGAAGCTCAAAAGGGAACGGCCGGAAGCCTCCGCCGTAACCCCTTTCGTCGACCAGGTCGACCGAATGGAGATTATAGCATAAAAATCCCTTGATCGGTCAACCGGTCTCCCTCCGGTTCCCTTCAAGCAGCGATCTGGCCAGGTCTGTTGCCTCCGGGTCATCGGGATCGCCTGCCAGCATCCTTGCGAGCTCCCTTACACGCTGTTTTCCGTCGACCTCAAGGACCTGGCTATTGTCACCCTCTCTTTCGACCCGGAAGTGCTGGTCGGCAAGGGAGGCGATAGATGCTTCATGGGTTATAAGTACCACCTGGCAACGCCTGGAAAGTTCCCTCAGTGCCTGACCCGCAAGGAAAGCCGAACGGCCTCCAAGACCGGCCTCCACCTCGTCGAAGACCAGAGTCCGGGGGAGCATGTCGTCCGAGGCTGCTATCTGGAGGGCCAGAAGGATCCGGCTGAGCTCGCCCCCTGAAGCGATCCGTGACACCGGACCCTGGAGGTGCTTGCCATCGGAAAGAAAGAATGATATGTCGTCGGCTCCGCTCTGGCGGACCTTCTCCAGAGGCTTTAATGTTATCCCGAAGCGGAGCCCCTCCATTGCAAGGGAACCGAGGGATGCATTGACGGACTCCTCGAGCCTCCTGGCGGCATTCTTTCGGGCCTCTCTGAGGGAAAGGGCAAGGTTTGATACCTCTTTCTTGAGACATGCAGAGTTCTCCTGCATCAGGGCAAGCTTCTCGCGGCTCTCTCTGAGCCACTGAAGATCCAGATCCAGTCTGTCCGCAAAATCCACGAGATCTTCCGCACTGTCGACCTTTGCGTACCTCATGAGTTTTCTGAGGGTCCCGATCTTCTTCTCGATCTTTTCGAATTCTTCCTGGAGGGACTGTTCTCTCTCGATGGAGACGAAAGCTTTCAGGGCCTTCTCGATCTCCTGGGAAGCGGTTAAAAGTCTTTCGATGTTCACTTCAAGTTCAGGGGCTCCGTCCACGCTCTGCCGGATATCCTGGCCGAACTGTTCGATCGCGGCGGAAAGACCCTCTCCGGAGCTACCACCTGTCATCCTGTCATGAAGAAGCCTTAATCCGGCCTGTCTTTTCAGGAGGCCAGAGACACGGTTAAGATCGGTCTCCCATTCAGATTCACAACCCGGCCTTATCTCCATCCTCCTGTACTTTTCTAGAAAAGCTTCTCCGTCCTGGTACCTTGCTTCTATTTCCCTTCTCTTCCTGGACACCTCCAGAAGCTTCCTTTCGTTCTCAATGGCAGACGAAACAGCCATGGAAAGGTTCGACCTGATCTCCCTGAGGATCTCTCCACCACTGTGATCGAGCAGTTCGACCTGTTGTTCCGGCTCAAGAAGCTCAAGTTGAGCGAACTGGCTCTGAATCGCGACCACCTTGGAGAGAGCTCCCGCCAGTGTATTGAGGGGTACGGGTTTCTCCTGGAGGTAGCTCTTGGCCCTCCCTGTCGATGAGACCACTCTTTTGACAAGGATAAAGCCCTCCTGGGGCTGGAATTCTTCCGGGAGGGACGAAAGGGGGGCATCCATCTCCAGGGCCGCCCTGACCTCGGCTTCCTCCACACCTGCCCTGATGATCGAAGACTGCGCCCTCTTCCCGCTTACCAGTTCCAGCGCCCTGACCAGGCTACTCTTTCCTGCACCGCTCTCCCCTGTTATTACGATGAACCTTCCCCTGAAGTGGAGGGAGGCTTCTCTAACCCCGCCTACATTGGTCACCATCAGTTCAGAAAGCATGTGATCACGCTCCGGAACCGTTCGGGGTCCTGTGACCCCACTGGAATTTCTCCTGTAGAAGGGAGAAGAATTCGTTCTCTGGCAGGGTGATGATCCCGATATTACGGTCCTTGTCAAGGGATATGGAGATAGTGTCGCCGGGGAGAAGCTCGTACCCTAACTGTCCGTCCTGGGTAAGCATGATCTCTCTATGCTGTCCCTCGGGCGTTATGGTCACCGTATCGGATTCACTCAGCACGATGGGTCTGGAGTATAGAGTGTGGGCACAGATCGGTGTAAGGATCATGCAGGACATGTGAGGAGGCACTATGGGGCCCCCTGCCGAGAGAGAGTAGGCCGTCGATCCCGTTGGAGTAGCTATGATTATCCCGTCGGCATGCAGAAGGCTCAGTGGGCGTCCGCTGACGGCTATGTTTAGAGCTATCAGTCTCGCAAAAGGCCCCTTGGTCACGACAAGGTCGTTCAGGGCGTAGACCTCGTGCTTGTGCCTCTTCCCCCTGCTGACGATACCGTGAAGCAGGGGTCTGTGGTTTACAGTTAACTTCCCCGTCACGATCTTCTCAAGGTCCTTCTCGGCATTCTCTATCTTTCCGCAGGAGAGGAAACCCAGTCTTCCGACGTTGATGCCGTAAAGAGGGATGTCATGCCCTATCACGTAACGCGCGGCCCTCAGGAAGGTTCCGTCCCCTCCAAGGACAACAGCGGCGTCGACCTTCTCCTTCCAGTCATGGTCCGACGTCTCCTGTTCCCCGAGAACATGGGCTTCGTGGGGGGGGAGTACGAACTTGATACTACGTTCCCTCCCCCACCTGAGAATTTTCTCGGCCAGTGCCAGGGCCGAACGTTTCTGGGTGTTGACCAGCAGTCCCAGGGTTTCGATCATCAAAGGGCCCCCTCTGTTCTATCAGTCTTTTCAAGAAAAACTCCCAGAAGTTCCCTGTGAGCTCTTTCAACGAGATCCCCGAAGGAGCCTTTGTCCATGACTACCCGAGGGATCCCTCCCTTTCTGATATGGAACAGGAATTCCATATTACCGCTTGGTCCCAGTATGGGAGAAAAGTCAGCCCCCATCAAGGTCATTTCCTCCATCGAGGAGATAAATGCCCCGAGGGTATTGAGGACACCCAGGTGAACGGAACTTTCCCTTACGACACCTTTCTTGCCAACGCATCCTTTGCCCGCCTCGAACTGCGGCTTGATCAGGGCTATACAATCCCCGCCGGGGGCAAGCAACCCCTCAAGGGCGGGCAGGATCCTGGTGACGGATATGAAGGATACATCCATAACGGCTACTCCCGGAGCATCCTCCAGATCCCGGGACCTCAGGTCTCTGGCATTGGTCCTCTCCATGACCACTACCCTTTCATCGTTCCTCAGCCGCCAGGCAAGTTGTCCGTAGCCGACGTCGACGGAGTAGACCTTCACCGCTCCGCGCTCCAGAAGCACATCGGTGAATCCTCCCGTGGAAGCACCTATGTCTATGCAAACTTTCCCGGAAGGTTCGACACAAAAGGAATCCAGCGCCTTCAAAAGCTTGAATGCCCCTCTGCTCGCCCATCCTGGTCCCTTATCGGCTTCTATCACTGAATCTCTCAGGACCTTCTTCCCTGGCTTCAGAACCTTTTCCCCGTCCACCCGTACGGATCCTGCCAGTATCAACGACTGGGCCCGGCTCCTGCTCTCTGTGATGCCCCTTACGACCATTTCCTGATCCAGTCTTTCCTCTTTTCCTGAAGATCTCATAGAGTCCTATCACCTCGCCGGGAACAAGTCCGCAATACTCCCACTGTTCCCTTACCGTTCCGTGAGGGACGAACCGGTCCGGGACTCCCAGGGATTCCACCCTGACTGTCAGTCCTTTCCTGTTTGCAAGGGAAGAGATCTTCTCCCCGATACCCCCTTCTACGTTACTGTCCTCTATGACCACCGCAAAGAGGTGTGAAGAGAGGGCGGACATTATTGTATCGGTGTCAAGGGGTTTCAGAAAACGCAGGTCATAGACCGAGGGAGGCTCAACGCCGGTTCTCCACGTCTCTTCGTAGGTCCGGACCGCAAGGGGGACCGTCGCTCCATAGGAAAAAATACACCATCCCGTCCCGTCAAGGATCTTTTCGGATCTCCCCCACTCCCGGGGAAAATCCTGACCCTCACGGCACATAGATACCGGGACCTGTCCCCGAGGAAGCCTTATAGCCGACGGGGACCTTGTTTTCAGCGCTTCCTGATACATCCACCTCAGGTCATCCCTGTCACGGGGTGCCATTACTGCAAGGTTGGGGATTGTCCTCGTCCAGGGAAGGTCCAGGACCCCGTGATGGGTCTCCCCGTCTTCTCCTACCAGACCAGCCCGGTCTATGGCCAGGATCACGTGAAGGTCCTGCATGCAGATATCATGTACCAACTGGTCCATAGCCCTTTGCAGGAAGGTGGAGTATACGGAGACCACCGGAACCATCCCCGCCGCTGCGATCCCTGCGGCAAATGTCAGAAGATGCCCCTCCGCTATCCCGACATCGAAGAATCTCTCGGGATACTTCTCGCAGAAGCGGTTCAGTCTGCTCCCTTCCTTCATTGCGGCAGTCATCAGGACCACTCTCGGGTCCCTGTCGGCCAGCTCTTCTACGCACGCCGCAGAAGCTTCGCTCCAGCTCTCTTCGGGTGTGGATGAGGGCATCATGTCGAGCATGCCTGGCGACACACCGTGGAACCTCTCAGGATCTTCCTCTGCGGGCCTGAAGCCCTTGCCCTTGACCGTAAGAAGGTGGATCAGGAGCGGGGACTCGTAGCTCTTGGCCATATCGAATATCTTCTCCATCTCCTGGATATTGTGGCCGTCAAAAGGTCCCCAGTAGCTTATGCCAAGATCCTCGAACATGTTGGGGGGGAGAAGAAGGCCCTTGACGGTCTGCTTGGACCTCTCAAGGAAGGATTCAAGCCTTCTTCCGTCGGGGACTTTCCGGCAAAAGAACTTGAGAAGCTTCTTGAACTGCCTGTACATGGGGTTCACGCTCAGTGCGGCAAGATGGTTGGCCAGGCCCCCCACTCTTCTGTTAATTGACATCTGGTTGTCATTAAGAATGAACAGGACGGGAGTTTTCAGTTCATGGGCATGGTTGAGCGCCTCCAGGGCAAGACCGTTAATGAGAGATCCGTCACCGATAACTGCCGCCACAGTGTGTCTTCGCCCCAAGAGATCCCTCGCTTTGGCCAGGCCCAGCGCGGCCGACAGGGATTTGCTGCTGTGCCCTGCATTGAAGTGATCAAAGGGGCTCTCCCTCGGGTCCGGAAAGCCCGATACGCCCCCCCATCTCCTGAGTGTATGGAACTGGTCCTTTCTGCCGGTGAGGATCTTGTACGCGTAGGCCTGGTGTCCGACGTCAAAGACTATCCTGTCTCTCGAGGGGTCAAAGGCCCTCAACAGGGCTATATTCAGCTCAACGGCGCCCAGGGAAGAGGCAAGATGCCCCCCGTTAGCCTGGACCGTTCCTACTATCGTCTCCCTGATCTCTTCGGCCAGGCTATCCAGTTGCCGATAGTCAAGTTCTTTCAGGTCCCTGTGATCCACGATCCTGTCAAGCAATTCTCTCATCTCCCCGGTCTCTGTCTCCAAAACCCGATCAACTGTCCCTTTCTGCCAGGATCCGGGGGAACCTCTCCAGGTCGGCCACGTCCTTTTTAATGGTCGACAGGGACTCCAGTGCCATGAATGTCTCCTGTCTGGCCATCCTTCTAGCTTTTTCAAGACCGAAAACGCTTACGAAGGTGACCTTTCCCAGGATCCTGTCCTTTCCGGGCGTCTTCCCGATCCTTGCAGCCTCCCCTGTCACATCGATAATGTCATCCACTATCTGGAATGCCGTTCCGAGATGGTCTCCGAATTCCGCAAAGGCTTCCCTCTCACGGGGTTCGGCTCCTCCGAGTATCGCCCCTGCCTGGATCGATGCGCTTATAAGCACCGCAGTCTTGGACCGCGCTACGGTCCATGGATGTTCCAACTCGGGTCCTGCGCTGACAGGGTCCGTATCAAGGACCTGTCCCCCGCATATACCTGCGGGTCCCGACGCATCGAGCAGGACTCCAAGGGCCTCCAGGATGGATATATGGGGGAAGGCATTCCCTGCAAGGAGTCCCTTGCGGGCATATTCGAAGGCCCAAAGGAAGAGAGAGTCACCCGCCAGAAGTGCCAAAGGCTCTCCGAAGATCACGTGATTGGTAGGCTTGCCCCTTCTCATGCTGTCGTTGTCCATTGCAGGAAGATCATCGTGGATAAGGGATGCCGTATGGACCATTTCGCAGGCCAGGGCCATCGGGATGAGATCCTCTCTTGAGGCGCCGAAGGCCTCTCCTGCCAGAATGCACAGGACGGGTCTGACCCTCTTGCCTCCTGCTGTGAGCGAGTAGGTCATCGACTCCCAAAGTCTTTCCGGTATCCTTTCAGGCCGCTCTTTACAGAGGTCTGCTATTGCCTTGTCAACGAAAAATCTGCACCCCGAGATCCTGTCGTGGGGGTTTTCCTTCACAGGAGGAAAGTTAATTTCCATCGATCGGGCCATCTCCCGAAAGGGGATCCCACTCCCTGCCCTCATGGTCCCCGTTGTCGTCGGTGAGGAGGGTGATCTTCTGTTGGGCCTCTTCAAGGTACTTCCTGCATGAATTGACAAGTCCGATCCCCCTCTCGAAGAGCTCGAGAGATTCCTCAAGGGGGATCTTTCCGGAGTCCAGCCTGGAGACAATCTCCTGAAGATCGGTCATGTCTTTGGTGAAGGACATAAATGGATCACTCCCTGTTGAAATAGATTCACCATGGACAGGATAATGATACAACGAAGGGGGTTATCTTGCGCACCCTTGTCCACCCGTGGTACAATGTTCGCCGTTTGCCCGATGTTCAGGAACAGGAGGGATGGAAATGGCCAATGTCTGCGATTGCTGCGGAAGAGGCCGGGTTACCGGCAACAGTGTCAGCCACTCCAACCGTCATACAAGAAGGACCTGGGGCATCAACCTTCAGAACGTCAAGGTTGATGTGGGCTGCAACGAATCACGGAGGATGAAGATATGTACGAAGTGCCTCCGCTCGGGAAGGGTCAGAAGGGCCGTCTAGAAGCGGCCTTTCTGGTCTTGTTCTGCTGAAAGGCTGGTCATAAAGTATACTCCCAGCCACCCGGAAGAAAGACTTACCCTTAAAGGGGTCCTGTCGAACAGGGCCCCTTCTGCATCACCGGATAAGATATTGCTTATGGCAAAGGGTTCCCTGAGTAAGAGTCTTCCACCCTTTACCTGCCATTTCGCGCCTTTCATGTCTATTCCACTGCACTCCTCGGAGAGCGCCAGAGTAGAAAAGACAGTCCCTCTTTCAAGTCCCGACAGGGAAAGAGATTCGCCCCCCCTTATCAGAAAGAACACCTCCTTCTCGTCTGCCATGCAGCGCACTCTCGGGCCCCACTCCTCTTCTGCCCATATGAGAGAGTAGACGTTGGCAAAGAGATGGTCGAACCGCCCTCCGAATGCCCCTGTTATGATGGCAGAGGAACCCTTACCGCCTGCTTCCTTGAGAGCCAGCTGAAGGTCGGTAAGGTTCTTTTCAGGGGGGAAGAGTATGGAGGTAACCCGTTTCAACTGCGACCATCGCATGGCCTTTCTGGACACGCTGTCCCCGTCGCCGATGAAAAGAGAGGGCACAATGTCCGCCGACATGCAGCTGTCAAGGCCACGATCCACCGCCCAGACATCCCTGGAGCAGCAGACCTCTCTCAGCCAGGAGATACCCGGCGCCCTTCCGCCCGCAACGATCACCGTTGAAGGCGGTTCTATTGCGGGTTCGAAATGTGCATTGATCTGGGGCAGGACCATTGCTTCCATGGGGGTCAGGTTCCTCAGGGGGTGTTAAGGCTGGCTCCGAGGATCTGTCTTGCCTCTTCCTCGTCCACCAGGATATCCCTCGGTCTCGATCCTTCCTGGGGGCCCAGGATGCCCACCTGTTCAAGGGTGTCGATGAGCCGTGCCGCTCTCGTGAAACCTATCCGGAGCTGTCGCTGAAGCCTGCTTGCCGAGGCTATCCCGCTTTGAAGGATAAGCCCCATGGCCTCCTCCAGGAGGGGGTCATCCAGATGGACCCGGCCTCCGTCCTGTTCATCATCCTCCTGCATGTCGATGTCAAGGAAAACAGGGTCTCCAAAAAGGGCCGAAAGGTATTCCATGAAACGCTGTATCACCGGCTCGTCCATCCAGGGAGACTGTATCCTTAGCGGCTTGGGAAGCCTGGGGGTCAGAAAGAGCATGTCCCCGCTTCCAAGAAGTCTCTCGGCTCCAGAGACATCTATTATGGTCCTCGAGTCGGTCTGGGAAGGAAGTGTGAAGGCCACCCTTGCGGGGATATTGGCCTTTATCAGCCCCGTTACGACATTGACCGAAGGTCTCTGGGTGGCTATCACCAGGTGAATTCCGGTGGCCCTTGCCATCTGCGCAAGTCTGCAGATATAGTCCTCCACCTCCCGGGGTGATGTGAACATCAGGTCAGCAAGTTCGTCGATCACGATAATTATGTAGGGAAGTCGGTCCAGGGGCAGGGCCCTGGCGTTGAAAGCCTTTATGTTCCTTACCCTGGCCTGGGCGAACATCTCGTAACGCTTCTCCATCTCCCTTATGGCCCACCCCAGGGCGTGAACAGCCTGTCTCGATTCCACGACGGGCGGGGTGATATTGTGGGGCAACCGTTCGAAGACCTTCATCTCCACCCTCTTTGGGTCGATGAGAAGGAAACGGAGCTCTTCAGGTCTCATGCGGCATGCAAGGGCTGCAATACAGCATGAGACAAAAACGCTCTTGCCCGATCCGGTCGTTCCGGCCACCAGGAGGTGGGGCATTTTCTCCAGCCCGATGGTAAGATGACGGCCGTCGACACCGACCCCTACAGGAATGGCAAGGTCACTGTCCGAATCCTGGAAAGAGGAGTGCTCGAGAACGGTCCTTATATTCACCGGTTTCCTGTCAGGGTTCGGGATCTCGATCCCGATATAGGTCTTCCCGGGGATCGGGGCTTCGACCCTGAGACTGGGGACTGCCAGGGATACGGCCAGGTCGTTGGCCAGGCTTGACACCCTGCTGACCTTGATGCCCGGGGCAAGCTGTATCCTGTACTGGATCACCGTGGGGCCGACCACCGTCTCCGCCAGTTCGGCGCTGATCCCGAACTCCTCGAGAGTATCAACGATGTTCTCCCCCTGCCGGGAAAGAAGGCCCTTGTCGACCTCGAAGGAGAAATCGTCGGGTTCGCCGAAGACATCCAGCGGGATTGGGAAAGAGAGCGTCTTGCCAGGGATCGTGTCAGAAAGGTTCTGGACCTTATCGACTGCGGTTTCATCCACTATCGTATCGGGAATATCTATCTTGCCGGGGGTCGCGGAACCGGATGTCCTGCCAGTTTTTGTCACGGTCTCCGGGGCGGTCTTGCCCGGGGTCTTTTTCGTTCCTTCCTGTGAAGGAGCGGTCCCGGCTGGATGTCCTCCAGAAAGGGGCGAAAGAAGTGCGCAAAAGGATCTCAAGACACCTGAGAGAAGGGAAGCGGCCGCTGCCACGTTCCTCCTGTTGATGATCCCGTAAAGCACCATGGCCGATGCCATGCCTCCGAAACCCGCCAGAACGGCACCGAAGGGACCGATGTGTCTTAAGAGAACCCCGGCCAGCAGGTAGCCCGGCCGGCCGGGACGAAGAATACCGACAACGGGTTCGATACCGCTCAGGGTGGAGAGTCCAAGAAGAAGGGCACAGCACAGATACATTATCAACGAAGCGAGAGCCTGCCTCCAGGGGGAGGGGACCTGGTATCCCATCAGCCATGAGATCGAGGAGTAGGCACCAAAGAGCAGGAGTACGATGACCCCGCCCCCGAAGATCTCCAGGGTCCAGAAATGGACTATCCGTCCGAGATCACCAGTCCTGAAGAGAAACAGCGTTGCCAGGAGGTAAAGGTCGACCAGAAGAAGGACAAGAACGATCATGGTGAACCATGGCGGTCTCCTCCCTTCGGCCCTGACCGGTTCTCGGGCCCCGGTCTTTTCCTTGTTCCGGGGTTTACTCCTGGTCACCTTCATATCACGTTCTGCTTCCTCCCACTACAAGCTGCCTTATCCGTATCGTAGGCTGGCCGTCGGTCACGGGGACCTGCTGGCCCGACTTGCCGCATACGCCAGGGTCAAAATGAAGATCGTTGCCTACGGCATCGATATCCATCAGCACCCTGGGGCCGTTCCCGGTCAGCATGGCGTTCCTGACAGGGTATGACCTTTTGCCTTTGGAAACAAGGTAGCCTTCGGTAACTTGAAAGACAAAATCCCCTGATGTGGAGTTTACCTCACCCCCGCCCATTTTCAGGACAAGAAGACCCCTATCCACACCGGAGATGATCTCTTCGGGATCCCCGTCACCGTTCATTATAAAGGTATTGGACATCCTTGGAACCGGAGGATGCCTGAAGGATGACCTTCTTCCGTTCCCTGTGACCGGGAACCCTCCCTGTCTTGAAGAGAGGAGGTCAGTAAGGAAAGATTTGAGAAACCCATCCCTGATGAGGACTGTTCTCCGGGAAAGGGTCCCTTCACCGTCAAAGGGGTAGCTCCCGTAAAGTCCCGGAAGAGTCGGATCGTCAACAAGCGAGACAAGAGGGGATGCCACCTGTTTCTCCAGGCAGTCCCTGAAGGACGAATAATCGTTCAGAACAATATCGGCTTCCAGGCTGTGACCGCAGGCTTCATGGATCATGGTCCCACCGGCTGCGCCCGCCAGCACCACGGGCATTACACCCGCAGGGCAGGGTTTTGCCTCCGAGAGAAGCACTGCCCTTCTGAAAGCTTCCCGGGCCACATCCTCAAGATCGTTTGATCGGAGGAATTCTTCCTGGGGCAGGCTGAATGCCCTGACATCCCTTCCGGAGTGAAGGGATCCTCCGGACTCAACGACCACTGTGGCGGAGAATCTTGTGGAAAAGACCGATAGCCGGCACAAGGGGTTAAGGCTGCCGGCTATGGCTGTCTCTCTGGCTCCGCTGCTCCACGCGAAGGATACCTGTCGCACCTTGGGAGAGAGCTTTCTGATCATCTTGTCCAGTTCGCGCATCCTCTCGAAGGGAGCTTCCTCTTCTATCTCTGGAAGAGGCAGGAGCGATTTGTCACCCTTCGGGAGTGGGCTCCCTGCCGAAAGGCCGGCACGCTTCTTTCCGTCGGAGATGGTAAAGGCTGCCGAGGAAAGGTCCGACCCTGAAGAATGGGTAAAATAGGTCCTGTCACCCACTACTATCCTTGTCCCAGTCCCCTCCGTCAGAGAAGAGGAGACCTCTTCGAATTTCCCGTCATCCAGGAGGCAGTGGCGCGCGAAACTTCTCTGGATGAACACCTCTCCGAAGGAGGTGCCGGGAATTGAAATGGCATCGGTAACATCAAAAAGTCTGTCCATACCTTCAGAGACCTCCCTTTTCCGTAGGCAGCTCACTGGTGGACCGCCCCGAAGGCATTCCTCGACCGCCTGACGGCCTCGGAGTGCTCTGAGAAGGTCCTGCTGAAAAGGTGTGTACCGTCAGGCATTGCCACGTAGTAGAGGAAGGGAACATCCTCGGGTTCGATGGAAGCCAGCCATGATCCCTCCGAAGGTGTACAGATAGGGGCAGGAGGCAGGCCGGCATAACGGTAGGTATTGAAAGGGGAATCGATCTCCAGGTCCCGGTAGAGGACCCTCTTCAGTTCAACTCCCCTCAGAGACCATGCATAGACCACGGTGGCATCTATCTGAAGTTTCATCCCTGCTTCAGAGCGGTTGCGGATCACTCCGGAGATTATTGGCCTCTCGTGGTCATGCCTTGCCTCCCTTTCCACAAGAGAGGCTACGATAGCCCTTTCAAGGAGCGCGTCGGCATCGACCCCCGGGCCAAGAACTCTCTCACCTACCCTCTTCATCCAGAGCGCCGAGGCTGCCCTGACCAGTTCGTTGACGGCTCCATCGGAAGGAGTAACACTGTAGGTCTCGGGGATGAGAAAGGCGATCCTCGAACCTGGCCCTGATGGAAGGAGGGGGCGCAACGTATCCGGGAAGAGGTCATCCCTTGCAAGGGAGCCCTCGAAAGTCTCACCGAGCCTGGCAAGAAGAACTTCGTAAGTCTCCCCGGGGTAAAGGGTGATCCCCGAGACCTCCGGCTCCGCTACTGCCATCTGCCGGGCTATCTCCCAGGGCGACCCCTTGCGAATACGGTAGAGTCCGGGCCGAATCGACCTGTCGATACCTTCTCTTGCGAACCACCTTGAAAGTTCGTTGGGACGGTCAGTCAACCCTGACGATCCGAAGACCCTGGAGATCTCCCTGGCGTTCATTCCTGGAAGAACGAGAACATCCATAGGATCGCCTCTGCCCATCTGAATGGTCCCGGCCAGTTTCAGGGGCAGATACTGGGCAAGAGCAATAAAGGAGGCAAAAGTAACAAGAAGTAGAATAAGATGAACTACCCTGCCTGCCCAGGAAACGGTGGCTGGTCCGGTATCCTTTGTCATTACCGGGGAAGTTCCGAAGATACCGCTGCCAGGACCTTGTCGGCGGCTGTTCCGGTCCTTTCAAGGTCCGCCTCGAGACGGCGGAGATTCTCTTCGACAAAAGATCCGTCCTCGATGGACGACAGGTTGATCCTGGCGTTCATTGCCGCTCCACGAGAGGCCGCTTTTATCAGCAAAGCTGACACTCCTGCGTCTGTTATGGCGTTCCGGTTGCCCATGGAGGCGACGGCAAGACAGTTCTCGGCCACATCACCGGCGAGTTCGACCATCCTCATGGGGACAAGGGTCGATCCTTTGAGGGCCTCCTGCATGGATATCCTCCTGGTCTCTCTCTCCTGCTCTGAGTCTTTGGGGAGGGCCAGGGCTTTCATGAAACGGTCAAAAGCGTCGCAATCCTTCATGGCAAGATCGAGGAACTCCCGCGATAAGGCCTTGCCCCTTTCTGCGGCCTGGACCATCTCTTCCTGGACCCCGGAGAAACGGGAGCGTCCAACGGTCAGGTTTGCCACCATTGCCGTCAGGCTGGCAGCGATGGAAGCGCACAGGGCCGAAGCGGAGCCCCCTCCGGGAGTGGCACTGGATGAACCCAGCTCTTCAATAAGATCCCCTACAGGCAGGGAAGCGATATCTTTCATCAGTTGATCCTCCTATCGTCGGTTCTTTGTACGACACACTCACCCCTCTTGTAGACGGAGAGGACCGGAGCAACTCCGCAATTATAAGCCAGAATGGCAGGTGTGTCTCCGTCCAGCACAACCAGGTCAGCAAGCTTGTTCCTTTCGAGGCTTCCACAGGATCCGTCGACCCCGATAGCCTTTGCGGCATTGAGAGTGCATCCGTAAAGGGCTTCGTCAACGGTCATGCCCATGTTCATGACAGCGAGGCCGAATACGAAAGGAACCGACTGGGTAAAGGAGGAACCGGGGTTGCAGTCCGTGGCCAGAGCCACAGTAAGTCCCAGGTCAAGCATCTTCCTTGCGTCGGCATATGGTTTGCGGAGACTGTAGGCCGTGGCGGGAAGCAGGACCGCAATGACCCCCGCCGAGGCCATCTTCGCAAGGTTCTCCTCTCTTGCCGCAAGGAGGTGCTCTGCCGAGACAGCACCCATCTCCGCTGCCAGTGCCGCACCGCCCGTGTCAGTAACCTCGTCGGCGTGGACCTTGAGTTTCATTCCGTGCTCTCTGGCAGTATCCAGGATCCTTCTGGTCTGTGGAACGGAGAAGACACTTTCCTCGCAGAAAACATCGCAGAAGGGGGGGGTGCATTCGGCGGATACGGCGGGGATCATCTCTTTGACCAGAAGATCGACGTACCCTTCGGGATCGTCAGTGAATTCGGAGGGTACCGCATGGGCCCCCATGAAGGTCGGTACGACCGTGACGGGGGTCTGTCTCCCCACCCTTTCGATCAGCCTTAGCAGGCGTATCTCAGAAGCGGTATCCAGCCCGTAGCCGCTCTTGATCTCGACCGTAGTGGTCCCGTGAGAGAGAGATATATGTATGTTCTTCAGGGTTCTCCCAAGGATAGTCTCGTCGCAAGCGCTCCTCACCGACCGGACCGACGAAAGGATCCCCCCCCCTGACCTGAGGATCTCCAGGTATGGTACCCCCGAGAGCCGCGTGGCGAACTCTTTCTCTCTCAGCTCTGAAAAGCACATATGGGTATGAGGGTCTACGAAGCCGGGGACGACACATCTGCCTCCGAGACCGATCTCCTGGTCTATCTGCGACGGGTCCAGGCCCTGGACGACGTCATCTTCTCTCCCGACCCTTTCTATGAGACCATCCCTGACGAGTAGGGCTCCCCTCTCCCACGATACGCACCCGCCTCCATCGGAGACAGGGGTATGGATCCTGGCGTCCCTGAAAAGTTTTGTTGTCATGACTGTTCACCTGACATATCGAGGAGCTTGAGCTCGATGATCTGTTCAGGTTCGAGGCCGGCCGCCTGCAGGTAATGAGCAGCGCTCTGGAATATCGCCGAGGCCGGGACCATCCCGTAGATCTCGGTCTCGACCACGGGGACACCCCACCTCGAGGCTTCCATCCTTACCAGTTCGAGGACCCTGTACAGGGGGTTCTTCTCGTGATCCACTATGTTTACACTTACCTGGACCATCCCCTTCTCCTCGAGGGCAAGGCCGATGGCCTTGACGTGAGCAAGACCTCCCCCGGAGAACCTTATGGACCTTGCGATCTCTTTTGCGATTTCAATACGGCAGGTGCCCAGATTGACGTTGAAGGCAACCAGGAATTTTCTAGCCCCAACGACAGTCGCCCCTGCCGTAGGGTGCATTTTGGCCTCTCCGACATCGGGATGTCTTTCGGGATCACCGATCGCCTTCTTCAACCCCTCAAACTGGCCTTTCCGAATGTTCTCAAGGTTCTTCCTGTCCGGCCTTGTGGCTGCCTCCTCGTAATAATAGACTGGCACCTTGAACTGTTCGTTAAGGCGTCTTCCGAATTCCCGGGCTATCTGGACGCACTCCTCCATGGACAAACCTTTCAGCGGCGTAAAGGGTACAACATCAAGGGCGCCTATCCTTGGGTGGGCACCGGAATGAACGTTCATGTCGATAAGCGAGAAGGCCGCTTCCGCCGACCTTATCAGGGAATCCATTATCGCCTCGGGGTCGCCGGCCAGGCTTACCACCAGCCTGTTATGGTTCTCGTCGGACCTGTGATCGAGCAGTTGACAACCTTTTCTGTCGCGAAGAGGTGCCACGATACTCTCTATTACATCCTTTCTTCTTCCCTCGCTGAAATTTGGGACACACTCAACGATCCTCATGATCATCCTCCGTCCCAGGGATCCTTCACTGGACCCCGGCTATTCTTCTATCAGTGACAGAAGGAACCTGTCATCGGCAAGGAAGGGAAGGGTGACATGATCACCGGAGGATGCGTTGTGTCCGATAATGGTCTCAATGGAGTTGGGATTCCTTGCCCAGGAACGACGGGCGACCCCTCCGATAACGTCCCAGGAGAGGGATCGTCTGATCACCTCATCCACCCTTTCGCTGCCATCAAGGACAAGCCCGAACCCTCCATTTACGGCTTTCCCGATCCCGACACCGCCACCATTGTGAAGAGCGACGAGGCTCATCCCTCTAGCCGCGTTTCCGGCAAAACACTGGATGGCCATGTCGGCCATGACGTTACTGCCATCCTTGATGTTGGCCGTCTCCCTGAAAGGCGAATCTGTGCCGCCAGTGTCGTGGTGATCCCTACCGAGCATTACTGGCCCGATCTCGCCATGGCGGACCATTTCGTTGAACCTGAGGGCTATCCTTACCCGTCCTTCAGCATCCTGGTAAAGTATCCTTGCCTGGGTTCCTACCACCAGGCGGTTCCTCCCGGCATCCCGGACCCAGAGGTAGTTATCCCGATCCTGGGGTCTCCTCTCGGGATCTATGCACTCCATGGCCGCCTGGTCTGTCTTTTCGAGGTCTTCCGGCCTTCCGCTCAGGCAGACCCACCTGAAGGGGCCATAGCCGAAATCGAAAAGTTCGGGTCCCATGATATCCTCAACGTAGGAGGGGAAGATAAATCCCTCCCTGGTATCCTTGCCGTTCTTGGCAATATCCAGCCTTCCGGCGTCAAAGACGGCTTTCATGAAGGAGTTTCCGTAGTCAAAGAAGTAGGTCCCCCTTTCATGAATGGTGCGGATAAGGTCGAAATGCCTGCTAAGGCTTTCGTCTACCATCTGGCGGAATATCTTTCTGTCCTTCCTGAGCATCTTCGTCCTCTCGTCGAAGGATAGCTGGAAGGGACAGTAACCACCGTCATAAGGAGCGTGGCACGAGGTCTGGTCCGAAAGAAGGTCGATCTTGACGTTTCTGTCCACAGCATATTGCAGAAGCTCAACTATGTTCCCGTGATAGGCGATGGAGATTCCCTTCCGGGATGACAGGTTCTCTCCCGCGATCCGGAAGACCTCATCAAGATCGCTTGAGACCACCGAGACCCAGCCCTGCTTGTGCCGGGTCTCGATCCTGGAGATGTCCACTTCTGCAATTATCCCCACGCACCCGGCGATCTCAGCCGATTTCGGTTGGGCTCCACTCATCCCGCCGAGGCCGGAAGAGACAAAAAGTACTCCCTCAAGCCCCTTGCCTGTGGAGAGACCAAGTTTCCTGCCGGCGTTGAGGATAGTGTTGAAGGTCCCGTGGACTATCCCCTGGGGGCCTATGTACATCCAGCCACCGGCGGTCATCTGGCCGTAATTGGCAACCCCCATCTGGGCCGCGATCTCCCAATCGTCCTGGTTGTCGAACATTCCTACCATCATGGAGTTTGTGATAATGACCCTTGGGGCATCGGGTCCCGACCGGAAGAGCCCAAGAGGGTGCCCCGATTCGACAACGAGGGTCATATCCTCTGTCAGTTCCTCGAGGTACTTCCTGATCAGGCGGTACTGCATCCAGTTCTGGCAGACACTTCCCGTCTCTCCATAAGTGACCAGCTCGTATGGGTAAAGAGCCACGTCCGGATCGAGGTTGTTGTCGATCATCACCTGGAAGGCCTTTCCCTCCAGACATTTGCCTTTGTAGCTGTCAATGGGCAGACCCTTGGGGGGGGTTGATGGACGGTACCGGTAACCGTAAATTCTCCCCCGGCTCCTGAGTTCATCAAGGAATTCCGGTGCAAGGACCTGGTGCAGCTTCTCGGGAATGTACCTGAGGGCATTCTTAAGAGACGTAAGGGTCTGTCTTTTGTCCAGCCGGTAACCCCTGTCGGGTGCCCGTCTGATCTGTGGATCGAAGGGAGGCGGAGACGGGAGCTCATCTCCGAGGGATATTCTCATAGCTGCTTCAATTCTTCTGTTGTCAGGCATACTTGTCCTCCTCTCTGTTCCTTTGCTCTTGAAAAATCATTCCAGTTCCCCCGTTGCCTCTTCCACGGCCTTGAGGTAGCTTCGGTCCTCCACCCCTTTGATTATCCTGTCTATCATGGGGTGAAGGAAAACATCCTTTTCTAGGTAGGGGATCTCCTCCCTGAGCTTTCTGTAGGCAGCCCCTGTACCTGCTCCAGGTTCAAGAGGGCTGGAAAAATCCAGCCCCTGGGCAGCAAGAAGAAGTTCGATGGCGAGGATCTTCTTGACATTGTCCAGGATCTCCTTTCCTTTCCTGGCTGAGTACATCCCCATGGAAACGTGGTCCTCCTGGTTTGCCGATGTGGGGATAGAATCCACGGAGGATGGGTGGGCAAGTACCTTGTTCTCCGAGACAAGGGCGGCCGCAACATACTGGGGGATCATAAAGCCGCTGTTGATACCGCTGTTCTCGACCAGGAAGGGGGGAAGGCCAGAAAGCTTTCCGTCCACCAGCCTGGCAGTCCTTCTCTCTGAAATGTTGCCTATCTCGGCCATTGCCATTCCGAAAAAGTCCATAGCAAGGGCTACGGGCTGACCGTGGAAGTTCCCGCCGCTGATGGCCTCACCCTCGGCGGGGAAGATAAGCGGGTTGTCTGTGACGGAGTTTATCTCGATCTGGATCACGTTCTTGACGTACTGGATACCGTCTCGGCTTGCTCCGTGGACCTGGGGGATACAGCGGAGCGAATAGGCATCCTGGACCCTTTCGTTACCGAATTTTTCAAGGATCCGGCTGCCACTGACAAGACCCCGGATGTTCTTGGCCACCTTTATCTGACCCTGGTGGGGCCTGAGTTCGTGAGTCCTGTGGTCGAAAGCGAAGGGAACACCGTGAAGGGCTTCCAGCGACATGGCTCCCACGATGTCGGCCGTCTTCAGCACGGCCATCGCTTCCCATACGGCCATGACGGCTACGCCGGTCATCGCCGCCGTTCCGTTGTTCAGGGCCAGACCTTCCTTGGGGCCCAGGGCTATGGGTTCAAGTCCCGCGGACCTGAGGGCCTCTGAAGCCTTCATCCTCTTTCCCTGGAAAAAGACCTCTCCAAGGCCAAGAAGCGAAATGGCAAGATGGGAGAGGGGGCAAAGGTCTCCGCTGGCGCCCACGGACCCCTTGCAGGGGATCACTGGGTGTAACCCGATGTTAAGGAAGTCAACAAGACGGGAAAGGGTCTCCATGCTAATGCCTGAGAAACCTCTTATCAGTGAGTTGATCCTTAATAGCATTATCGCCCTGACGATCTCTTCCGGGAAGGGCTCCCCTACCCCGCAGGCGTGGCTTGTAAGGAGGTTTTCCTGGAGTTTCTCGCTCTTGTCAGGGGGTATGACCTGGCTTGCAAGGTCTCCGAATCCAGTGGTGATGCCGTAGATTATCCTTCCATCCTCCACCCAGGAACGGACCATCCTTGAACCTCTCTCCACAAAGGCGACAGCAGACCTGTCAAGGGCTATCTTCCTCCCTTCACGGGCAACATCGACTACATCTTCAAGCCTTAGCGAGTGACCGTTCAGTTCGAGTACCGAAGATCCCATAAAGGATCGCCCCCCGTTGGTCGATTGAAACCCTCTTGAAAAGAGATTATATGGAAAATCACGACATGACAATACCCCGAGGGGTTCTGCAGCGTGGACACGTCCCATCCTCCAAGAGGTGCACACTGGCCCTGTAGAGGTCATCCCTTTCCACCAGGACCTCACCGCAGACCGGGCAGAGAGTGTTATTCCTGCTCTGTAGATTTCCGGAATAGACATTTTCAAGAAATTCCGAAGCGATCTCCTCCCTGACCCTGATAGAGGGTATCGGAGTGGGGGGAAGGGCCCAGCGGTAATCGGGGAAATACCTGGAGATATGAAGAGGGATACTCTCCGAAATACCAGCGATCCATCGGACCAGATGCCGGAATTCCTCGATGGAATCATTGATCCCGGGCACGACCAGGTGGGTGATCTCTACATGTACCGATCTCTCGAAGGCGATCCGGACCGTGTCTAGAACAGGAGCAAGAGTGCCTCCGAGCATGGAGTAGGTGCTGTCGGAAAAGCCTTTAAGGTCAATATTCATTGCATCTACAAGATGGATAAGGTCCTCCAGGGGCTTTCGGGATATGTAGCCGTTGGTCACCAGAACGACCCCCTTCTTTTCTCTTTTCAGCAGGAGCGATGTATCCCTGACGAATTCGTACCAGACGGTGGGCTCATTGTATGTGAAGGCCACAGAGGGAGCGTCGTGATGCTGCAAGAGTCTAAGTACATCGGAGGGGTTCGTCCAGGAGAGGCCCTTATGGTTTTTTGAACGTGACAGATGGTGGTTCTGGCAGTAGGGACAGAAAAGATTGCACCCAAAAGTCCCCAGGGAGAGGATCCGCGTGCCGGGTCTCCAGTGGTAGAGAGGTTTTTTCTCGACAGGGTCCACGGCGACACACGCCCAACCATAGTTCAGGGAGACAAGCCTTCCGCCGGAGTTCTCCCTGACCCCGCAAGCTCCCGTGAGCCCCTGGCTTATGATACACTCCCTGGGGCAGAGATGGCAGTTGATATCATCTCCCCTTGCGATCCAGTAAAGTGCCGTCCTGTCCATTGATCAACAACCCTTCTCCTGTCTTTACTCGGAGAATCGACGGACTGTGAAGCGAAATATCCTTACGCCATCGGACGATCCGATCCCGGCCTTCCTCATGGCGATCGACAGCTGCTGTTCAACAGTGTCCACCCCATCAAGATCAGGGAGAAGGACCCCTTTTCTCCCCTCCTTCTCAACGATCACCCCGAAAAGTAAGGGGTCCAGTTCAGAAAGGTCCCCGACAGGACAGGGCTCGTCAAGTACATCCACTGAAACCCGGCACTCCTCCGCCTCGTCCGGTCCAAGGGGAAAGAACCTGGGGTCCTCCGACGCCGCGGCGGCTGCATTGGCAACGATCTCTTCCCAGAGACTCTTTCGGACCGGTCTTATCGTGCCTATGCACCCTCTCAGTTCTCCCGTTGAAGCCATCCTGATCGAGACGAAACACCCCCGCTCTATTAACATCTCCGTCGTTGCATTGTATTCACGGGGATCAAGATGCCTGAAAGGGTCCTGCCCGAGAGCGGTGAGCCTGACAGCTCTCCTTGCAAGGTCCAGATAGGGGTGTGCCTCGCCTTTCACCGATCTCGCGAGCCCGTCCATTATTCTCCCTCCCCGGACAGGTCCAGAAGAGCCGTGGCATAACCTACCCCGAAGGGAGACTCGTAGGAAAGGACCTCGATCGGGCTGCTCATTGAAAGTCCGATGAGCGCAAGTACTGATCGGAGTCCGCACTCACCGGCATTTCTAATGACCTGGCCGGGGAGATCGAGGACCGGGTCCGGAGAGGATCTCTTCAAAGATTCAACAATAGCTTCGTCGAGGACCCTGCCGTCGGGGTGGAAACCTGATGGAGCATCCCTGGTCAAACGGTGCGAGAGATCGCCGCTTGCCAGAAGTCCCCACTTTTTCCCCGAAACGAACTCCCTGAGGTGTCTGCCTAGTTCGTATGCCTGACAGTGATCTATTGTTACCGGATTGGCCAGGATCATTGAGGGGGTCTTCCAAAGGGCTGGACCAAGCAGGTGAAGGGATACGACAGCGGCATAATCCAGGTCGATCTCGGAGGGTCTGCAGGCTGAAGAAGGGATAAAAGAGGATATGTATTCAATTAGCCTTTCTCCCTCCTCCGCCGCTCCCTTGAGCGAGATCGATACCGAAGGGGCCCCGAAATTACCCAGGTCTCCCACGAACCTCCCGGGGTTTATCAAGGTAAAGGTCCTGTCTGAAACAGCGTGAGGATCCAGGACAAGAAGATGGTCGGGGGCAAGTTCCTTCAGTCTTCCGCCGAGGGATCGAAGCCCCTCCAGGGTCTTTCCGGTCCCTGATCCGGATCTTGCTGCTACCTCAGGGACCAGTATTGGGGCATGAGGAAGCAAAAAACCCATCGTCCACATGACAATCCCTCCCCGAGATTCTGTAAAAGTCCCTTTTCATGTATTATGACAGTCAGAGAATGTTTTTCCAACAGGGGCCCCGATCCTCTTCAGAAGGGGTCCAGAAGGGAAAGAACCGGGTTCATCCCTGCGAAGACTGGAGGGACAGGTGCAAAAGAATGACCGACCGGAGGATGGGACCTCCTCCATACTGGAAATGCTCTCCGAGATCGAGAGGATGGTCGATGGTGAACTGTTTTTGCCGACCCTGCAGGAGGACTGGGATCGGGATCCCCCGAAGGAAGTCTCCTGGGCCGTCGCCAATGTGCTCTCCCTTCCACTATCACAGGCGGCGAGGATCCTCCTGATATCTTCCCTTCTGGGGAGTAACGGCCGCGATCTGACATGTCGCTTTAACGAGCTTGCCTTGCTCTCTGGACTCTCAGAGAGAACAGCATACCGGGCGCTGAAGGAAATAAAGCAGTCAGGGCTGTTTAAGATCCAGGCTACTCCGGGTAGTGGCGTGAGGATATCGGCAGAGTGGATCTGGGATGAACCTCGTGACAGGGCCAGGGAATTCTTCCAGGAAAGGATGCCTGGAAAGGCTCCCTGAAAGATATGTTCACTGAATGAACATGGCATCCCCAAAGGAGAAGAAACGGTATCCCGTTTCGATGGCCTCCCTGTAGGCTTTCATCGTCAGTTCGTTCCCGGCAAAGGCGCAGACCAGCATGAGAAGGGTGCTACGGGGAAGATGGAAGTTGGTGATCATGGCATCGATGGTCCGGAAATGATACCCGGGGTAGAAGAAGGCCTCTGTCGAGAACGAACCTGGGTAAACGGTGCCATCTTCTGCAGCCCTGCTCTCCAGTGCCCTTACCACGGTGGTTCCCACAGCGACCACCCTTCCTCCGGACGCTTTGGTCTCTCTCACGGCCACGGCCGTCGCTTCAGGGATGGTGCACTCTTCGGGGTGCATACTGTGCATCCGGATATCATCTTCCTTCACAGGCCTGAAGGTCCCCAGACCGACGTTCAGGGTTATCCGTGACGTTCTGATACCCGCTGCCTCAATCTCCCGAAGCAGCCCGGGTGTAAAGTGAAGGCCCGCCGTTGGGGCAGCCACGGAGCCCCTGTTCACTCCGTAGACCGTCTGGTATCTCTCGGGATCTATGGATCGGTTATGTACATAGGGGGGGAAGGGGATCTCCCCGGTCTCCTCCATCAGCCTCCAGACATCGGTCCCCTCTGGGAAGAAGCAGCTCCTGGACCCCTGGCTGGTCCTCTCCCCGATCACTACCTCGATCCCTCCATCCAGGACAAGAAGCTGGCCGGGTCTGACCCGTCTGCCCGGCCGCACCAGTACCTCCCAGAGGACGCATCTCTTCCCGCCAAGGGGCCTCAGCAGAAAAACCTCGATGCTGGCCCCTTCTCCAGCCTTGACACCCCGGAGGCGGGCCCTGACCACTCGGGTGTCGTTGATCACCAGGAGGTCCTTTTCTCGCAGAAGTGACATGATCTCATTGAAAACCCTGTGGCGGATCGTCCCCGAGAAGCGGTCCATGACCAGCAGCTTCGATGAGTCCCTGGGTTCGACCGGTTCCTGGGCGATCCTCGACTCCGGCAGATAGTAATCGTAGCTGTTAATATCGAACATCGATCCCGATCCTTCCAGAGCGCCTTCGCTCCCTGGGAGATACGTTCTGAAAGGTCCTTCCATGTCAGTTGGAGATCCTGGATATCTCCGTACCCGGGAAGTAGTGTTCCAGTATCCTTATGTGATCCCATCCGGCTTCGGCAAGACTTTTGGCGCCCCATTGCGAAAGCCCCACTCCGTGACCCCAGCCCCGGCCTGAAAAAGTGACAGTATCGCCCGTGACGGGGGCGTCAAAGGAGGGAGGCGTCTGAAGAGAACCTGCTCCGCTCTGTCTCTCAAGAGCTTTTCTCAGGTAAAACCCCCTCTTTTCGGGCTTAACGAGCATGTCCATCAGTTCCTCGGTCTTGAAAACACCCTGCTGGGTGAAGGCTATGAGCATCTGTTCGTCTTTTGGGGTGAGAGGGAAGACCTTATCCTCTCCGGAACCCGGAGAGGTGGTGTCATTGGGGATAAATGGAGCAGCAGCAACTGGACCTCCCCCCATGGTGAAGAAGGTGCTCCTTATCCTGTCGGGGCCAACAATGGTCCTGAACTGGCTTGCCCTTATCGTGGTCCTGCCCGCTGTTCCCGTCAGGGTAACGTCCACGGCCCTGCCTCCGCTGTCAGTTGATGAGACAGAGATACCCGTGAGCCTTCCGACGTAGATCCCCTTCGAGGAAAGGACCCTCTGTATCTCCGAAAGCCTCAACGTCGTCTGCCAGCTTGAGTAGGGGGATTGATATTTCAGGGGTTCGGGGCTCCCTTTCAGATAGGGTACGCTAGACCCCCAGACGGAGGAGACTTCGGCAGTGTGTCCTCCGCTGTCGGCGTGATAGAAGGTGGCGGCGAGACCACCCTGGAATTTCAGGACCTGTCCCCTGGTCTGATCGACTGCTTTCGTAAGGACCTGGTCCTCAGCGTTAACTCCCCTGTAAACCTGGCAGTGACTGAGGGCGCAGAGGTCGAAACCGCTGCTTCCGTGTCTGCCCCGGTTCCTGAGTGCGTAGGTCCTTGCGATGATAGCCTGGGCTTTCAGGGATTCCATGGGCCAGGCGGGGTTCACCTCCATCTTCAGGACACCCTTGAGATAGTCCTCGATGCCCACCACGTTGACAACGTTAAAACCTGATCCCTGCTGGACCAGCCTGTAATGACCGCGGTAGGGCCTGTTGTTCCACCTTAAAATTACGTTGCTCCTTACCGTAACGGGAAGCTTGAGGTTCACGGAACCAGCCTTGATGACCCCCGGGGAAATGGCGACCACGTTGACGGTGGACCTGAAGGAGGCCTTTCCGCCGGAGAAACTGGCCAGGTTTATCTGGCTGTTCGGGGCTGAAAAGACGGCTCTGTCGTCACCGGTAGAGAGGCCGATCGAAAGCGCGGAATTGGCCTCTCCGGGAAGAGATGTAACTTGAAGTAACACTGCAGCGAATACCAACGAGATTAATGTCCTTTGAAAAAATAATTTCATGATCACACACCCGTTCTCCAAGGATCTTTCGTATCAGTCGGTCTCTCCGTTCTCCTCTTCCAGAAGGGTAAAAAGGCCCTGTTCGGACAGCCGGTCCCTTGGAGGGATCCTTCCCAGGCAGGAGTAGCCGTTGACAGTGGCCCTCCTCCCCCTCGGCGTTCTCTCAATGAAGCCCTTCTGGATAAGAAAGGGTTCGTAAATATCCTCAATTGTCTGGCTCTCTTCGTTCAGGGCGGCGGAGAGGGTGGACAGACCTACGGGGCCACCTCCGAAGAGGTCGACCAAGGCCCTGAGGTATCTCCTGTCCCGCTCGTCCATCCCCTCGGAATCGACTCCCAGCATCTCCAGGGCGGTCCTGGCCAGCTCTTTATCGATGCCGGAAGCGCATCTGACCTCGGCCACGTCCCGTACCCTTCTCAAAAGTCTCAGGGCGACCCTGGGTGTCCCCCTGGCGCTTCTGGCTATCGTCATGGCCGCCTCAGAGGTAATATCCACCGAAAGGAGTCTCGAGCCGCGGGTCACGATCTGCGAAATATCCACCGGGGAGTAGAGTTCAAGCTGCTCCACGATCCCGAACCTTGCACGCAGGGGCGAGGTTAGGAGGCCCAGACGGGTCGTTGCCCCTATAAGGGTGAAAGGTGGTATCTGCAATCTTATGTTCCTTGCGAGAGGTCCCTTCCCTACGATGATGTCCAGGGAAAAGTCCTCCATCCCTGGGTAGAGGACCTCCTCCACTGCAGGGGACAGGCGGTGGATCTCATCGATGAAGAGGACGTCCCTGGGTTGGAGGTTCGAAAGAATGGCAGCGAGGTCACCAGCCCTCTCAAGAGCTGGTCCCGAGGTGACGCGAAGCTGCCCCTGCATCTCGTTGGCGATAATGCCTGCAAGGGTAGTCTTCCCCAGCCCGGGAGGTCCGTAAAACAGGGAGTGATCCAGAGGTTCCCCCCGTTTCCGGGCGGCCTGGATGTATATCCCAAGCTTGCTCTTGAGCTCGCTCTGTCCTATGAACTCCTCTAGTCTTGACGGCCGGAACCCGGAGAGCTCCTCCTCCGGTCCTTCGCTGGTGGGAACGGGGTCGAGACCATGGTCAGGATCCTTCAAGAGAACACCTCAACTTTTCCTCAATTCGGCCAAAGCGTCACGAAGCAGCTGTTCGGGGCTTTCCGTCTCTTTCAAGGCCAGGATCCTGGCCAGAGCCGGTCTGGCTTCGCTCCGCGTGAAGCCCAGCGTCCCCAGGGCTTCGTAAACGAACTGAACCGTGTCTGCAGTCTCGGGAGAGACCATGGTTGCAAGGCTTTTGAAACCAGAGCTTTCGATCTGCTGCCTGAGCTCGAAACATAACCTCTCTGAAGTCTTCTTTCCCACCCCGGGTACCTGGCAGAGGAGATGACTGTTCCCGGAGGCGATGGCATTGATGATGTCACTGAAATCAAGGGTCCTCAGGATCGTTGCAGCCAATCTCGAACCGATGCCCCTCACCTTGAGCAGAAGCTGGAACAGGACTCTCTCCTCTTCGTCGCTGAACCCGAAAAGGGACGGACCTGCCTCGCTTATCTGAAGAGAGGTCAGGATCTTCATGGACCTCCCATGGACGGCGTCTTTCAGGACGCTCTTCGAGCAGAGCAGGAAAAAACCTATACCACCTACATCGAGCCCGATCCCCTCGGTCTCAACTGCCGAAACCCTGCCTTCCAGGCTGTGGAGCAAGATCAATCACCGCTTTTCGTCTTGATCTGGAAATCCGACATTGCCAGGCCTGTCGCAGCTATTGCCAGTGCGTCGGCCGCATCATCCTGGCTGGGGAAACTCGCCAGGTTAAGGATCCGGAAGACCATCATCTGGACCTGTCTCTTCTCAGCCCTGCCATTTCCACAGATGGCCAGCTTTACCTCCGACGGCTTCGGCTGGACCACCTGGATCCCGTAACTTGCAGCCAGGAGAAGGACCACTCCCCTGACCTGGAAGACGTTCTCGGCGGTTGTGGTGTTCTTGCCGAAGAACAACCGCTCAACGGATACTATCTCGGGGTTGAACTTCCCGATAATCGATCCCAGCCGTTCATGGATCTGCAGTATCCTCTTTTCAACCGAGATCTTCGGTTCTGTGCATATGCAACCGAACTCCCCCGCCCTTAGCAGGGACCCTTCCTGAACGACTATCCCGTATCCCAGTCTACCCAGACCAGGATCTATTCCAAGGCAGACGCGCGGCATCCCGTTCAGCCGGCTAACTCTTCCATGATGTCGTCAGGGATATCGAAGTTGGCGTAGACGTTCTGCACATCATCGTGCTCCTCCAGGGTTTCAAGAAAGCGGAGAAACTTTTCAGCCTCCTGTTTTCCCTTGATCTGGACCGTGGTCTTCGGGAGTTTCTCTATCTCCGAGCCCTCGATTACGTACCCCGCCTCCGCCAGGGTCTCCCTGACCTCTGACATGACCGCCGGGTCACAGTAGACAGAGAACCCTTCGCCGTTGTTCTCTAGGTCGTCGGCACCTGCTTCCAGACAGACCATCAGAAGCTGTTCCTCGTCGAGGTCCTTGCCGGATAGCCTGACTACGCCCTTTCGCTGGAAGATCCATGATACGCATCCTGATTCCCCCAGGGAACCGCCGGATCTGCTGAAGATCAGCCGCAT
Source organism: Synergistaceae bacterium (assembly GCA_012729145.1). Classification (GTDB taxonomy): domain Bacteria; phylum Synergistota; class Synergistia; order Synergistales; family Thermovirgaceae; genus 58-81. The sequence goes on from JAAYDT010000084.1 coordinate 34,289, forward strand.
CTCCGAAGCTGTCCTGTTCTTGTTGTCGGTGAGCACATCGACCAGGACCGCCACACCCCCTGAGCCGTACCCTTCGTAGGTGATCTCGTCGTAGGTAACACCCTCCATGTCCCCTGCGCCCTTTTTGACCGCCTTTTCTATGGTATCCACGGGCACGTTCGCAACCCTGGCGCGTTCAATTGCGGACTTGAGCCTGATGTTCATGGAGGCGTCGGAGCCTCCCTCTCTGGAAGCCACCATCACGGCCCTGATGTATTTCTGGAAGGTCTTGCCCCTCTTTGCATCCTGTGCTGACTTCCTGTGCTTTATATTCGCCCATTTGGAATGTCCTGACATGTGGTATTCACCCCTGCTTTTTCCTGTTTTCCTCTCCGATCAGGCAGATCGGCGGAGTTATCCTCTTGTGTTCGGAGCGCACGAGAGCTCTTTCTATGATCCCGATGCTTCTGGGCGAGCCCTTGCCGGTAGCTATGTACCTGTCGATCTCGGAATAGGTTACCCCCATCTCGTCCTCATCGGTCTGGCCGACCCAGAGCCCCGCTGATGGAGGTTTCTTGATTATCCCCGAAGGCACCCCAAGCTCCCTGGCGATCAGGTTGACCTCTCCCTTGAGAAGGTCCCCGAGAGGGAGGATGTCCACGCCGGAATCACCATGCTTGGTGAAATACCCCATGGTCAACTCTGCCTTGTTGCCCGTTCCACAGACGAGGAGACCCATCTTCTGCCCCAGGCAGTAAAGGGTGGTCATCCTGAGTCTTGGCTTTACATTGGACAGATGGATCCCGTTCCCGTAGGAGACATCGCCGGGGAGTGAATCAAGGAGAGCGTCGTATGCTCCGTCAAGATCCACCTTGGCCCAGGGAAGATCAAAGGCTTCCACGACCTTCATGGCATCCCTGTGATCCTCATCCATGCTGTGGCAAGGCATCATGACGGCTAGCATTCTGTCACCGCACACCTTTTTCAGAAGAGCGGCCACAACGGCGGAATCGACACCTCCGCTCAGTCCGACGATCCCTCCTGACCTGCCCGATAAGCCTATCATTTCCTTGATCCAGGAGGAGATCTTTTCAATGAGGGATGCTGGGTCACGGTAATAATTCATAGGGCCACTCTCCGTAATGTCCTGTAGTCGGATGTTACAGGAGTTATTCTAGCACAGACACCTTCAGGCCTTGCGGTCAAAGGAAGTTACCGGGTGATAGAGAAGGGGGTTCCTTCCAGCGGTGAAAGGGTGTTCTTTTCTGGTCTTCCTCACAAGTGAGGGATTGATCGGCACCATGGCCGTCATCTCCCTGTCACCGGGACAGAGTACGATACGGGTGCCGTCGGGGCCGAAGGCCAGCGATCTCCCGCCGTAGACCTGCCCTCCTCCCTCTCCACACCGGTTACATCCCACAATGAAGATCTGGTTCTCGATCGCTCTTGCCCTTAGAAGGGTCTCCCAGTGATCGATTCTCGCCAAAGGCCATTGGGCCGGGACAAGGACAAGTTCGGCTCCCGAGAGGGCCAGGGAACGTATGAATTCGGGGAATCTGATGTCGAAACAGATGGCGATCGCCGAGGGGATGCCCATGAACTCGAAAAGGAAGGGGGTCTTCCCGGCCCGGAAGAACAGCGGTTCGTCCAAAAGAGGGAACAGATGGGCCTTGTCGTAGTGGCCGACCAACTCACCTGAATCAGCCAGGAAAAAGGAGCGGTTGAGTAGATCTCCCTCCGGAGCCGTCCAGGGGATGCTCCCTCCTACCATGGAAAAACCTTTTTTCCTGCAGGAACTGGACATCATTTCCAGTGCGGCGGGGCTTTGCCCGGCGTGGTTCCTCATCCTGGGGTTGTCGTAGGAGCAGGTCCAAAGCTCGGGGAGGATGACAAGCGATGGCCCATCGGGGATTCTCCTCAGCCGTTCCTCCATCCTTTGGATATTTTCGGAAGGGTTGCCCCACAGGACATCAGACTGGATAATATGAACGGTTAGTTCTTTCAAGATCATTCCCCCTTAAATCAGTCGGGAGGTAATGCTTTGGACAAGCTGGCGAGGTTCAGTGTATCTTTACCGGCACCCCTGCTGGACAGGTTCGATTCCTGGATCGAGGCCCGTGGCTACCGGACCAGGTCCGATGCATTGAGACAGCTGATCCGGCGCTTTATCTCCGAGTCATACTGGGAGGACGGTGAGAAGATCGTTTTCGGGACCGTTACCCTCACCTACGACCACCATTCCCACGATTCCGCCAGCGAGATAACCAACCTTCAGCACGAATTCGGGGACCTGATAATCTGTTCCACCCATATTCACGCCGATTACCACCACTGTTTCGAGAGCGTCGTCTTCAAGGGCAAGGCTTCAAGGGTCAAGGAGTTCGTCAGGCAGTTGAGCGGGCTAAAGGATGTATCAAGTTCAGACCCGGTCATCTCCTCCATTCCCTGAAAGGGGGAGCGATCCTCGACTGGCGGGGCTGATGTCGGTGACGACCGTCACCGGTCAGAGGCCTCAGCCCGAAGGGGCACACTTCCCCTTCTTCTTCCTTGCCGTTCCCCTTACAAGTATCAGCGTCCGCCCGCGACACTCGGGACACCGCGGTTCCTGCTCCTCTTCGGACAGGTCGAACAATTTACCGCATGAGGCGCATTTGTAGCTCGTCTTTCCCGCCATTTACCTCACTTCCTTCAGAAAATTCGGACCCTGCCCGGGGGGCGGGGCCTGAATTCATGGTCAATTAAAGGTTGCCGGCCGTTGATACCATGACAGCCTTGATGGTGTGGAGCCTGTTCTCCGATTCATCGAACACCTTGGAGTTCCTGGATTCAAAGACCTCCTCGGTTACTTCGTTGCCCTTCACTGCCGGGAGACAGTGCAGGAATATGCAATCGGGATTTCCCGTGGCCTTCATCAGCTCCCTGTTGACCTGGTAGGGTTTGAGGAGGGTTCTCCTCTCAGCGAGTTTGTCCTCTTCTCCCATCGATGCCCAGACATCGGTATAGATGGCATCCGCGCCGCTGACCGCTTTTTGAGGTTCCTCGAAGAACTCGATGGTGGATCCTGTTCCGACCGCAACGGCCCGACATTCCTCCACCAGAGCCTTTTCAGGGAAGAGATCGGCAGGGGCGGCTATCCTGAAGTGAATCCCCGTCTTCGCGGAACCGATCATAAGCGAGTTGGCCATGTTGTTCCTTCCATCACCGACATAGACCAGCCTTAGCCCCCTGAGCTTGCCGAAGTTCTCCTGAAGCGTCAGGAAATCGGCCAGGATCTGGGTCGGGTGATACATATCAGTGAGGCCGTTCCATACCGGCACACCGGAGTAAAGCGCAAGCTCCTCCACTACGGTCTGTTTGAAACCGCGGAACTGGATCCCGTCGAACATCCTTCCCAGGACCCTTGCGGTGTCCTTGACGGATTCCTTGTGTCCCAGCTGGATGTCGTTCTTGCCGAGATACTCGGGATGGCCTCCCTCGTCTATGCAGGCCACAGTGAATGCACAGCGTGTCCTGGTGGAGGGTTTTTCGAAGATAAGGGCTATGTTTTTGCCGGCCAGGGCGCTCCCCCTGGTCCCGGCCCGCTTCTTACCCTTGAGAGAGGCAGAAAGGTCGAGCAGGTACTGGATCTCTTCGGTGGTGAAATCCTTCAGGGTCAGAAAACTTCTTCCTTTGAGATTAATGGGCATTCTCTACTCCTCCTGTTGATAGTGATCTGGTATGTTTTACCGGGTACCAGTTGACTTCAATCCCGCATCATGGGCATGCTCATGCACCGGGGGCCGCCCCGGCCTCTCCCAAGCTCCGCCCCCTTGATCTCGAAGACCTTGATCCCGTTCTCCTGTAGGACCCTGTTGGAAACAACATTCCTCCTGTAAGTTACCACTACTCCTGGAGCGATAGCCAGGGTGTTCGTTCCGTCGTTCCACTGATCCCTGGCGGCTGCGACCGGGTCACCTCCTCCTGTCTCGATGAGGCGGACCGTATCTAGTCCAAGGACTTTCCGAAGACACTCCCCCAGGTTCTGATGCTCTATAACGGAGGTTATCTCCCCTTCAGAAGAGTACTCGAGCTGCCATATCCGGATGAAGTCCTTCACTTCCGGGTAGATAGTGAAGGCGTCATGGTCCACCATGGTGAAGACCGTGTCAAGATGCATCGCCGCACGGGTCTTGGGAATATCGACGGCCAGTAAGGTCTTGACGCCAGCCCTTTCCGCTATCCTCTTGCCGACTATCTGGATGGTCCCCGCTGCGGTCCTCTGGCTGATGCCGACGGCCGCCACTGAATCGGAGAGTATCAGGATGTCCCCGCCCTCTATGTTGTAGGGATAGGTATCCCGGGGGTGATCCCCGAAGAGGAACTCGATGCCCTTGAAATAGGGGTGGTTCTTGAAGATGTAACGGGCGTAGAGAGGCTCCTTCCGGCGGGCCTCAAAGGTCATGACGCTCAATATTACACCGTTCTTTATGAAGGTGAAGGGATCTCTCTGGAAATACAGGTTGGGAAGGGGGCGTATGAGGAAATCGCGGTCCCCCATTGCCCTCAGTACCAGGCTCCTGCAGGGCGGAAGGATCTCCATGGCTTCCATTTTGGTAAGCCCGGCGATCAGCATCTCAGCCAGGTCGCTGGGGCTAATCTCCATCATCACCGCCTTCAGGGCGGAGACAAGAGGTATATCGATCGCCTCAAGGGCGAGGACCTCGTCAAGTAGTGGATCCCTTACGCTTTCTTCCCTGAGAACATGGGAGAGACAATTCCTGAAGTAGACCACTTCCACACCGTTGTCCCTGAGAAGGTCCGCGAAGGCGTCGTGCTCCTTCTGGGCTTCTTCCACCCAGAGGATATCGTCGAAGAGGAGTTCATCCTTGTTGTCTATGGTGAGACGTTCCAGTTCCTTTCCGGGCCTGTGAAGCATGACCCTTTTCAGTTTACCGACTTCCGACGATATGCTGAAAGATCTGTCCTCGTTGGCCACCAGAATTACCCCCTGTTTCGGATTATTTGCCCCAATGAGAAGTATAATCCATCGGCGGCAAAAAGCTAAAAGGCGGCCTGATCCCTTACCCTAGGCGTCCACTCCGGAAATGTGGCCCCGCAGGATCTCTATGGAGGTCGTGCGGGAGGAGCCGAGATATGAGGAAAGGCGTTCAAACGCCTTCCAGGGGTCGGCATTGCATCCGCAGGTAAACAGGTCGATGGCGGCGTAGCCGAATTCCGGCCAGGTATGGATCGTGAGGTGGGATTCGGATATGACCAGTACGCCGCTTACTCCGTGAGGTTCGAATTTCCGGAAGGCTGACTCCACCACTGTCGCACCGGCGGCTTCGGCTGCCTCCTTCATTGACCGTTCCAGCCCGAGGATATCGTCCAGAGCTGAGGGATCACAATCATAAGCTTCAACAAGGATATGTCTTCCAAGAGCGCCGTTCTGTTTCAACGATTCCCACCTCCCCACATGATCAGGCACTCTCTGGCCAGCTTGGCAGCCAGAATGGACGTAATGCCGTTCACATCGTTGGGAGGGCTTACCTCTACGATGTCAAAGCCGACAACATCCAGGCCCTTCATTGAATAGAGAGCATCAAGGACTTCCCGGGAGGAAAGGCCACATGGTTCGGGTGTACCGGTCCCGGGAGCCTCTCCTGGGTCAATGATATCTATGTCCAGCGAAAGATAGACAGGTCTCTGCTGCAGCTCGGGGATAACCTTCAGAAGGGGGACCGTCAGTTCAAGGGGATAAAAGGAGGTATTCTTTAACCCCCAACGATATTCCTCGGTCGTGCCGGACCTGATCCCGAACTGATACAGAAGAGAGGGGCATTCAAGACACTCCTCAGCTACACGCCGCATGACCGTGGCATGGTTCTCTCTCATGCCGTGGTACTGGTCCCTCAGGTCTGCATGGGCGTCAAGATGAACAACCGCGATGTCGGGATAGACTTCAGATGCGGCCTTCATGATCGGGAGAGTGACAAGGTGCTCCCCTCCCAGGGAGGCAACCCTGAAGCCTCTACGGAAGAGACCGACCGAAACGTACCTGACAGTCTCAAGGGATCTCCCGAGGTCACCCGGTACCATTCCAAGATCGCCGATGTCCGCAAAAGTCAAGGTTTCAAGATCACTCATGAGGTTGAAACTGAAGGACTCAAGACCCCTGGACTCCTTCCTGATTGAGGAAGGGGCAAGGGATGTTCCGTGAAGACGTGACACGGTCATATCCAGGGGAATGCCCTGAAGGACCCAGGAAGCATCTTTTAGGGACCGGCGTCCGCATATGAACCTTTCCAACTCTATCGGTCCCGTCCCTGCAGGATCTCTTCCAGAAAAGGCGGGAGAACGAAGGCCGCCCTGTGGATCTCTTCAGAATAGTACCTGGTCTCGGGCGGTATCTGCCCCCTGGGTTCCCCGGGTTCATGGACCTTGGAGCCTATCGTATAGGTCCACATACCTGTCGGATAGGTAGGCATGGCGCCCCAGAAGACTTTGACGATGGGGAAGACCTTCTCCATTTCAGAGACGGCACCTGTCAGTATGTCAGGGTCAGAGAAGGGGGATTCCGTCTGGGCTACAAGTGATCCACCTTCGTTAAGAGCCCTGAAAACGTCCCTGTAAAAGGGTTCCCTGAAAAGCCCCTCGGCAAAATCGACCGGATCGGTGCTGTCAACGATGACCACGTCAAACTTTCCACTCTTTCCCCTGATATACTCCAGGGCGTCCATGACGAGTACGTTGACCTTCGGGTCCTCCAGTCCTGAGCTTAGGGAGGGGAAGAACTGTTTCGATGCGTTAATAACCTCCTGGTCGATGTCTACCAGGACCACTTCCTCGACTGTTTCATGCTTTACCGCTTCCCTCGCAGTCCCTCCGTCACCGCCGCCCACGATCAGTATGCGGCGGGGGGCCGGGTGGGACGTCAGGGCCACATGGGCGAGCATCTCGTGATAGGTGAACTCGTCACTCTCGGTGAGCTGGATCGCCCCGTCGAGTGCCATCAGCCTACCGTACTGGTCGGTATCGACCACGAGAAGATGCTGGTAAGGGGTCTGGATATTTGCAAGGACGCTTTTAATGCTCAGCCCGAGCCTGAGATGTTTTGTCTGATATTCGGTGAACCATATGTCTGTGTTTCTTCTTTCCATTCCCGTCAGACCTTTCCGCTCTGGTAAGAGAAGAAGAGAGGACAGCCTGCGAATACCGTCCCGCATTCCTTTACAACATGATCGATCGCCTTGACCTTGACCTCCTTGAGGTCCAGGGAACGCATTTCAAAGGCTTCCCTGACCATCTCCTCGACTTTGATGGCAGCCTCTGATCCGGCGCAGAACCCTGAGAACTCGAATATCATACCGAACGATGCGGGATCCTCCGGTATGCCTACACCGATCGACGCAGAGATGGTCTCCCCGGGAACATCGCTGGTGATCGAACCGTAGGCGATGGGAAGGAGAGACCCGAAGGGCATCTTCAGGGCGTGTCTGAAACCGCAGCTCGGCGGGAGAACGCTGCTTACGCGAAGAAGGTTCATATTACCTACTCCCGCGTCAAGAAGAGCAGAATCAAAGGCCGTAAGCTTCTTCTTCCCCTCTCCTCGGCCTACTACCAGTGTGAAAAGTTCGGGCACGGGCAACATGTCAAGGCAAGCCTCCTATCAGGTGGTCATTCCCGAAAAAGCGCATATCATTATATCGCCAGAAGGGGGGGTGTCAATCTTGGGATCCTCGGCAAAGACCGCTCTCCCTGCAGACCTTCAGGAACTGCGTTGAAAGCTCCTCCAGGCTGCAGTGCCCTATAGGCTTGCCTCCCAGGAAAAGGACTATACCAGAAGGAGTGCCGGCAATACCGATATCGGAATCTGCAGCCTCTCCTGGACCATTCACCTCGCAACCCATGACCGCGACCTTCAGGTCCTTCCTGAGGTTTTTCATCAGCGGCTCGATGATCCTGACCAGGGAACCAACGTCCGCTCTTCTCCGGCCACAGGCCGGGCATGAAACCAGCTCCGCTTCGAAACGCCTTATCCCAAGGGACTGAAGGACCCTCTTGGCCACTACTACCTCCTCCAGGGAGGTGCCCGTGAGACTGATCCTCACCGTATCGCCTATCCCGCTCCCCAGCAGCGAACCGATCGCGACAGAGCTCTTGATGATCCCTCTCTGGCCGGGTCCTGCCTCGGTCAATCCGATATGGATAGGGTGACAGGAGCTGGAAGCGATCAGTGAATTGGCTCTCAGGGTCTCATCAAGGGATGAAGATTTGGCAGAGACGATGATGTCCTCTACCCCGCAGCAATGAAGGGCATCTTCCTGTTCCTGGACGGCATCGAAGAGCGCCCTTCCTGCATCACCTTTGGCCTGTTCCAGCCGGGACCTGGAAAGGGATCCGGAGTTGGCGCCTATCCGTACCACTACTCCCGAATCCTTAACCGCCGAGCTCAACTCCCTGATCCTCCCGGGTCCTCCCATGTTGCCGGGGTTGATCCTGACAGACCGGCAACCGGATCTGATCGCCTCGATGGCCAGCCGGTGGTCGAAATGGATATCAGCCATGATCTCTGTCGGTGATCCCTCGACCAGCCTCGAAAGGTTTCCGGAGAGAACCATTTCCGGGAAGGCAACCCTGACCAGTTCGCAACCTTCGTCAGCCAGGGAGAGAACCTCTTCAAGACACCCCTGCAGATCATGGAGAGGGGTCCTGAGCATGCTTTCAACCCTGACAGGAAAACCGTTGCCGATACCGAGCTGTCCCACCTTTACATTTCTGGTCTGCATCTGGTTCAATGCCTCCGTATCGGGTCTACCTGCCTGGGAAAAGGAGCCTTGCAAGGTCCTTCCATGTGACGAATATCAGCAGAAGGATCAGAAGGATGAAACCAGCCATGTGGACCAGATTCTCCAGCCTGGGCGGGAGTTTCTTTCCTGTTACTATCTCGCCTGTGACAAGCAGGATCCTCCCTCCGTCGAGGGCCGGGAAGGGAAGCAGGTTAAGGATGCCCAAATGTAGGTTGATCATAGAGAGAAAGGCAAGGAAGGTCCAGAACCCGTCCCTTGCAGCCTCCCCTGCCATCGAGGCTATCCCGACCGGCCCGGTGATATCTACCTGACCGCGGCCCGTCGCCCAGATCCAGATACCTTTGACTATCTCTATGCTGAAATCCCATATATAGCCCAGAGACCCCGCTACGGCTCTTGGGAAGGGGTACTTCGTCATGGAAGGTCTTATACCGAGAAGTGGGACCTTTTGCCCGGGATCAAGGGGTATGTTGACCTCGAGAACATGTACCACTCCGTTACGTTCAAAAGTCAGCATGATGGGCCCTTCCGGAGCTATCTCCCTTATGGTCGATGAAAGCAAACCCCAGTTCTCTACGCGGATCCCTGATATTTCTTTAATGGTATCCCCCGGGAGAAGTCCGATCTTCTCGGCAGGGTATCCCTCCATGATCTCGCCGATACGGGTACTGCCAAGGTCCAGAACTCCATGCCCCCACAGGAGGATCGCTGTGAAGAGGATCGCCAGTGCTATATTGGAGACCGATCCTCCGGCCAGGATCATCAGGCGTTCCCAGGGGGATCTCTCCTGAAAGGACCTGCCGGGAAGGACCTTCTCCTCGTCCTGCTCCTCTCCCATCCCGGCCAGACGTACGAAACCGCCTATCGGTACAGTCCGTATGGACCACACCATACCGTCTTTCCTGCTGCTGAAGAGGACCGGTCCCATTCCGAAAGAGAACTCGTGGACCTGGACGCCCGACATCCTGGCGGCCAGCAGGTGTCCAAATTCGTGGGAGACCACGCAGATCGCTATAACCAGAAGGAAAGCCAGCACACTCAGACCCATCTCTTCATCCCTTTCAGTCCGTGGTCCTGAAATACCCGGCGCCTACCCGTGGAGAACCCTTTCCCTTGCCCATACGACAAGCTCCAGTGCGTCTTCCCAGGATCGGGGTTCGCTTCCGGAATAGGAGGATAACACACTTTCTATCTTCGAGGCTATGCCTGTAAAGGGGATACGGCCTTCCATAAACATTTCCACCGCCCCCTCGTCAGCCCCCACAAGAAGCGGGGGGTAAGGACCTCCAAGCAGACAGGCCTGTCTTGCCAGGGCAAGGCAGGGGAACTTCTTTTCATCGGGTTCGATGAACTCAAGGGAAATACCCGGCAGTTTCGGAGGCGAGAGGTTCGGATCGAGGTTTTCCAGGCGATCCTCCACTCCGAGGGCCGCCAGGACAGCAAGTCTCATATCAGCCCTTGAGTAGAGCATCTTGACAGAACCGTCAACGAATTCTACCATGCCGTGGACAAGAGCCTGGGGGTGGATCACGGCTCCGATCTTCCCGACGGGCTGTCCGAAAAGGTGGTGTGCCTCTATCATCTCAATTCCCTTGTTCATAAGGGTGGCGCTGTCGATCGATATCTTCTTCCCCATCGGCCATACAGGGTGTCTCCCTGCCATCTCGAAAGTAACTTCCCGGAGTTCTTCTTCCGGGGTATGGAGGAAAGGCCCGCCCGATGCTGTAAGAAGGATCTTTCGTACTGCTGAAGGTTCTTCCCCCCTGAGGCATTGCCATATCGCGTTATGCTCACTGTCCAGTGGGATGATCCGGTTCCGGGCCAGAGGCATTATCCACTCCCCTGCCGCTACTATGATCTCCTTGTTGGCCAGGTAGATCCTCTTGCCCTTCTGGATTGCCATAACAAGAGCTGGAAGAGCACCGGTTCCGGATGAGGCAAAAACCACCTCCTCACAGCGCGGGTCTTCTATCATGGCCAGAAGCGCTTCTTCCCCAACCAGGAAGGAGAACTCCCTTCCCGGTACCCGGTGAAGCCCTTCCGATGGATCAGGGTCGGCAAGTACAAGAAGATCGCTTCCAAACCTCTTGCCCAGCTCCAGCAGATCGTCCACATTTCTCTTCGCGGCAAGGGCCCAGACCCGGAAAGTACCCGGGAACATGGAGCAGACATCAAGTACCGATCCTCCAACGCTTCCGGTGGCACCGATAACGGCAATATTCCTTGTCTTCATGGCTACCAGAGCACTCCGAAGACGAAAAAAACCAGAACGGAATTGACGAGGATGCTGTCAAACCTGTCAAGCATTCCCCCGTGGCCAGGGATAAGGTCACCGGAATCCTTGATATCTGCCTCTCTCTTGAGAAGGGATTCGGCCAGGTCCCCTATCTGGCCGAAGGTTCCGCAAAAGAGGGCGATCATGATGATCGGAAGAGGAGCCATACCCCAGTAAAAAGCCAGTGCCCCTCCGCAGAGAAGGCTTCCCGTCAGACCGCCCAGAAAACCCTCAACGGTCTTCCTGGGACTAACGGCCGGACAGAGTAGCGTGTTACCCCACCTGGAGCCCACGAGGTAGGCGAAAACATCGCACGACCAGGTACATGCAAAAAGGGCTACCAGAAGGTAGCTCCCCCACATGTGGTCCCGGAGTACTACCATAAAGGACCAGGGAAGAACGATATAAAGGATCCCGGCAGCGGTACCCCCGGAGCTGGTTATTCCGTGGCTCTCGCCAAGAATGTGCTTCCTGGCCACCTCTACAAAGAGGACCAGTATAGGGGCTGCAGCCAGGAGGGGGAGCAGTACTGCAGGATCATTGGAGTAGACCGCGGCAAAGAGGGAGAAGATACCGGCACCGAAGCCGACGACCCTCGAAACATGTCCCTTTCTGCTTATCATTCTGTAGAACTCACCCAGAGAGACCATGCAGATGACCAGGCACAGGGCGAACCAGTAGGGGTTCCCAAGATAGATGCCTCCCAGTATGGCCAGCCCGAGGGCGAGGCCACTTGCGGATCGTACGGCAAGATCCCTGGCTGGGGGTCTAGACCGCTCCATATCTTCTCTCCCTGCCGGAGTATTGATCGATGGCTTTCTGCAGCTCCTCACCGCCGAAATCGGGCCAGAGAGTGTCAGTAAAATACAACTCGGCGTAGGCCGACCCCCATAGCAGGAAATTACTTATCCTCAACTCCCCGCTGGTCCTTATTAGCAGATCGGGATCGGGGATCTCGGGCCTGTAAAGGTTGGCGGTTATCAGGTCCTCTGTGATCTCCCCGTTGAAACCTCTCTTGAGCAGGCCGTTCACGGCGTCGACGATCTCCTGCCTGCCGCCGTAGTTCAGGCAGACCGCTACGGTCAGCAGGTCTCCCGGGGCAGTGGCTCTCTCGAAAAGGTCGATCTCCTGTCTGAGGTCTTGGGGGAGCTGTTCGATCCTTCCCGAGAAGACCATCCTTATCCTGTTCTTGACGAGTTCTTCCTTTTTGGATCTGAGGTAGGAGCCGAGCAGTGACATGAGACCTTCTATCTCGGCCTTCGGACGCCTCCAGTTCTCCGTGGAGAAAGCGAAAAGGGAAAGGTATTCTATACCCGAGGCTGCCGCAGCCCTTATCACCCTCTCCACGGCCTTGGCACCCTCACGATGTCCTGCCAGGCGGGGGAGGCCTCTTTGAAGGGCCCATCTTCCGTTCCCATCCATTATTACCGCCACGTGGGACGGCACCTTCTTCCCGGTCTCTACCTGCATTCCAGCCAACGGTCCCGAACCTCCTGGATATCTATCCATGTCAGCTCCCTGGGGCTTCCCTTCTTCTTCGACTGGTTTCTCAGAAGAAAACTGGGATGGAACATGGGCATTACCCTGATGCCCTTCCAGTCGAACCACTTTCCCCTGATCTTGGAGATGCTTTCTCCCGGCCCCGTCTTGAGGATCCACTTCGTCGGTGTTGCCCCGAGACAGACGATGATCGACGGGTTGATAAGTGCCACCTGGCTCTTCAGAATATCCTCGCAGGAGTGCATCTCCTCAATGGAGGGGACCCGGTTCCCCGGGGGTCTGCATTTTACCACGTTGGTGATGTAGATATCCTTCCTGTCGATTCCCGCCGCCTCGAGGATCCTTGTCAGGAGCTGACCGGCCTTTCCAACAAAGGGGATACCCTGTTCATCCTCCTCTGCACCGGGCGCCTCGCCAATGAAGAGAAGGCGCGTGGACCGGTCCCCGTCGCCGAAGACCACGTTCTTCCGTCCCGGGGCAAGGGGACACTTCCCGCACCTCTGCGCTGCAAGAACAAGTCTCTCCCAAGCTTCATCCCTTCTACCGAGGGGGATACCGCTCTTCGAAGTCATTAGATCTCAACCCCCACAAAAGATATATCGACACGATGAACGTCCAGTCCGGTGATCCCCGCCACAGCCAGGGAGGTCCTCTCGCGCAGGCTGTCCCCGAGGAGGACCATCGATCTCTGCCCTGGCCTGTATCCCAGTTCCATCTGTATCCCTATCCCTCCGTTGGCGGGTCTGGTCTGGACCGAAACAACCGAGGATACCTGGGAGGTCCTCTCGGCGATGAAACGTGCCATCTGGTTTATAGCCTCAGGATCGATGCTGACCTCTCCGAAGAACTTGAAGGGGGGCCGGACGATGGTCTTCTCTCCCTCCATGCTGTCGGAGTTGTCGAAAAGGACCTTCAGCCTCCCGACCAGTTTTCCGGCAAAGTGCTTTCTGACCTGGATATGAGAGACAGGTATGACGTGCTGACCTTTAAAGGACCTCTCCTTCTTGGCCCGGGATATCTCCTCTGGCGAGGAGACTTCCTCTATGTGGATTATCTTCTCGGGTTCCGGAAGGCCCAGGTTTGCCAGGATACGGGTCACCATTCCCGATGAGGTGGCGATCAACATCACCGAACAGGGCTGCGACAAGGAGAGGTATTCCACAACGGCCCTTCGGTGATCGTGATACTCGAAAAGGGCTCTCCTTATCGCCCTGACCTGGTTCTTTTCGGTCTTTGCGCTCTTTCCCCTGACGATCTGTCCCTTCCTTATGAGAAGTCCGTCGTCGATAATGAGATCCACGCCAAGTTCCAGCGCCACCAGCTGCGCTCTCTGGCTCTTTCCTGTCCCTGCGGGCCCGACAAAGGCAAAGACCCTGACGTCATCGAGAAGGGGGCTATCCTTCTTCTCAGCCAAGCTGCACCAGCACCTTTTTCAGTGATGAGACGAAGAATTCGTTCTCCTCAGGCAATCCGACGGTGACCCTGAGGTATCCCTTCAGCCCGAGGTCGCTGGCCTTTCTGACTATCACCCCTTCATGAAGGAGACGTTCATAGATCTCGTCGCTCTGCCGATGTTTCAGGAGGATGAAGTTCGTCCGGGTGGGTTCTGTCCGGATCCCTGTCTCCGAAAGGGACCTTACAAGCCTGGTCCTCTCCGAAACTGTCTTCAGCCTTATATTCCTGATGAAATCGGTCTCAAGAAGGGCGGCATGGGCTGCATACTGCCCCACCCTGCTCACCTCGAAAACAGGGTGGAGCTTGTCGTAGGCTTCCACCACGGTCTTAGGTGCGATCGCATACCCTACACGCAGAGATGCAAGCCCGTAGATCTTGGAGAAGGTCCGGGTAATTACTATCCTTCCGATATCCCTGAACAGGTCTATTCCCGAGAGGTACCCAGGGTCCTCCACGTACTCGGCATAGGCCTCGTCAACGATCAGCAGGACCTGCCTGGAATCCAGCTCATGAGCCAGGTTGAGCATTCTCTCCCTCTCCATTATCGTTCCGAGGGGGTTGCAGGGGTTGGACAGTATTACTGCCTTGGTCCTTTCCGTACAGGCCCTGATTATATTCCCGATCTCCCAGGTCCCGCCTTCGCAGGCAGGTACCTCGATGAACCGTGCTCCTGAGGCGACGGCCGCCACTCTGTAGAGGGGATAGGTCGGCACAGGGCAGACGATCTCATCGCCGAACTCTATTATCGAATGGAAGAGGGAGTGCAGGATCCCTTCAGTTCCGGCCCCGATTATGACCTCCCCCGTCGAAACTCCCCACTTCTGGGCAAGAAGCTTCCTGAGTCTGTGGGATTGGGGGTCGGGATAACGGTTCAAGTTCTCCAGACTGGTCTGGATCGCATTTAATACCGATCCCGGGAGGGGCCAGGGGTTCTCGTTGGAGCTCAGGCGAACCACTCTCTCCAGTCCCAGCTCTCTCTGAAGCTCACTCACGGGTTTCCCGTACCGGTATTTATCCACACCTGCCAGATCGTTCCTGATAACATTTCTTAGCCACACCAATTCTCATTCCCCGTCTCTATTATTTGATCACCACTTATGGTCTCCGTTCTCCTCGGATACGACGATCTTGACCTGACCCCCAAGGGACCTGATCTTCTCGTCCATAGCCTCATAACCCCGCCAGATATGACCAAGGCCGAAGAGGGAGGTCTCATCTGAAGAAGATAGCCCGGCGATCACAAGGGCAGCACCAGCCCTCAGGTCCGTGGCCCTCACATCGGCTCCGTTAAGGCAGGGGACACCGGTGACAACTGCCGTGTTCCCCTGGAGTTCAACATTGGCACCCATCCTCTTGAGTTCGCTCACGTGGAGGAAACGGGATTCAAAGACACTCTCCTGAATGATGCTGGTACCCTCGGTGGTGGCCATGAAGGCTGTGAACTGGGGCTGGACGTCGGTAGGGAAACCCGGGTATGGAAGGGTCTTCAGGGAGACACTCTTCATGGGGGCCCTGTTGAAAACCCTGACGCTGTCCTCTCCCGTCTCTATCCCGACTCCAGCTTCCTCGAGCTTCGCCGTAATGGCATCGAGATGCTCCGGGATGACACGGGTGACCGTTACGTCACCTCTTGTGGCGGCCCCGGCGATTAGATAGGTGCTGGCCTCGATCCTGTCGGGTATTATCTCGATCCCGGTTCCGTCAAGGTCACCGGTGCCTCTTACGTGAAGAGTGCCTGTCCCGGCTCCTTCTATGGAACAACCCATGAGGTTAAGCGTTTCTATCAGGTTCCTTATCTCAGGCTCACGAGCGGCATTCTCGATGACGGTCTCCCCTTCCGCAAAGACCGCGGCCATGAGAAGGTTCTCCGTGGCTCCGACGGAGGGGAAGTCCAGGTAGATCTTCGCACCTTTCAAGCCGTCGGCACTGGCATGGACCGCACCGTGTACGAGGTCGATGTTCGCCCCGAGCTTGACAAGCCCCTTTAGGTGAAGATCGATAGGCCTGCTTCCTATGGCGCAACCTCCGGGAAGGGGAAGGATCGCCCTCCCGGTCCTGGCCAGAAGCGGACCCAATACCAGGGAAGATGCACGCATCTTCCTTACCAGCGATTTCGGGGTCTCCCAGTTAAGTTCATCGGGGACAAAAATGCTCATCTCGTTATCCTTGAAATGGATACTCGCACCAAGGTGTCTCAAAAGATCGGCCATGGTGAAAATGTCCTGAAGTTTGGGAACCCTTTTCAGGCGCAGCGTTCTGTCCCTCAGGAGCAGGGATGACGCGATCACCGGCAGGGCCGCGTTTTTGGCTCCCTGTACTATTATGGACCCTTCAAGGGGTTTGCCCCCGTGGATCAGCATCTTGTAGTTCAAATGATCACCCCACAAGGAAAATTCTATCAGCCTGACGGTCGTTTCTTTTCATTATCTCATCTCTTTCAGGAACAGGCTCTCGATAGTCTCTACGATCCTGTCAGACGCCCTCCCTGATCCGAAAGGTGGGGTCTCCCCGGGCTGCCCTTCGGATAGGCCTTCCAGACCATATTCCAGTGCCCTCCTTGCCGCTTTCAGGATCCTCTCAGGGTCGGTCCCGACGAGAAGAGAGGTCCCGTAATCCACAGCCTCGGGCCTTTCTGTCAGCTCTCTCATGACCAGGGTGGGAACTTTCAGGATGGTGGTCTCCTCCTGGATCCCTCCGCTGTCGGTAAGGATCAGATCGCTCCTCTTCATAGCCCAGATAAAATCAGGGTAATCCAGAGGGTCGCAGAGGATAACCCTTGACTCATCGGAAAGGATGTCACGAAAGACCTTCCTGACCTCCGGGTTTCGATGCATCGGGACTATCGCCCAGAGGCCGGGGTTCTCTTTCATGATAGTGCTTACGGCATTACAGATCCTTCTGAGCGGCTCACCCCAGGACTCCCTTCTGTGAGCTGTCAGAAGCATGACCGGCGCCTTTGCCGGAATCGACAAGAGGTCACCGCAGCATGGGCTGGCTACCTTCGAGGTAGCCAGGAGCAGGGCATCTATGACAGTGTTACCTGTCCTGATGACCCTGGAGGGGTCACAACCTTCCTTTATCAGGTTCTGTTCTGCACCCTCGGTGGGCGGGAACCACCAGCCTGCTACCCGGTCGGAGATCATCCTGTTCAGCTCCTCGGGGAAGGGACGGACGATATCTCCGCTCCTTAGACCAGCCTCAACATGCCCGAGCCTTGATCGTCTGTAGAAAGCCGCCAGGGAGGAAGCCATGGTAGTGGTGGTGTCGCCGTGGACCAGTACAAAAAAGGGCCGCAGTTCATCGAGAACCCTTCCGACCTCCTCCAGCACCTTTGAGGTGATGTAGTCGAGGCTCTGGCTCTCTTTCATGAGAGCCAGGTCCACATCGGGCTCGATCCCGAAAAAGTCGAGGGACTGCCTCATCATCCTGGTATGCTGCCCCGTGGCCAGGACAAAGGGGGCAAGAGAGGCGCTCTCCCTGAGCTTCAGTATGACCGGGGCCATCTTGATCGCCTCAGGTCTGGTGCCGATCACACAACAGACGGTCCCCCTGGTTTGTTCCGTCCGGGAAGACTTTCTCATGTCCCATGCCTCCCCAGAAGAAGGATAGCCATCCAGAGGGAGAGGGCATGGATCGAGACCAGGATGGCAAGCACTCCAGAAAGGGGCAATCCCCTGTCAGATAAAAGATGATGGAAGTGACCGCGGTCGGGCCGGAAGGGGGAAGATCCCTTTATCACCCTTCTGGCAAAGGAGAAAAGAGTGTCGATAACCGGGACTCCTCCGATAAGGAGCATGGAAGCAAGCCAGATCACAATACCCTTCCCTTCAAGAAGGAACGGGAGTTCCCTGGTGAACTGGGAAACACAGAGGAAACCCAGCAAAGTGCTGCCTCCGTCCCCCAGGAAGGTTTTCGCAACAGGATAGTTCCAGGGGAGCACCCCAAGAGAGAGACCCAAAGCCACAGCCCACCACTGCCCACCCGAAAGGATGAGGCCCATCAGGGCGGTAAGGGAGAATATGGTCAGAGAAAGTCCGTTGATGCCATCCACAAGGTTGTAGGCGCTGGTCGTTCCGGCAACCCAGAGCACAACGGCCGCCTTTACGGCCGGAGGAGCAGGAACGCCCCAGGCTATGACCAGAGCGACCGTAAGGTGGACCGCCAGTTTCCACAATGCGGGAAGGGGGTGCATGTCATCCATGTAGCCGAACAGGAAGATCGCTGTAGCTCCAGTGGCAATGATCCTGACACCATTACCAGGATCGGGAAAGAGGACAGCGTAAAGCAGATAGCCAGCCCAGATGACAACCCCGGCTCCCCTTGGGGTCACCATAGAGTGCTTCTTTCTTCCGCCCGGTTCATCGATGATCCTGTACTGCCGTGAAAGGTAGATGGATAAAGGCGTCACGGTCAGGGACCAGACCAGGAACACCAGGAAAAAAACCGTTCTTTCCACCAACCCTGATCACCCCCTTAACAGTTGGGGTCTGTTATCTGGTCCCGAAAAGCCGGTCGCCGGCATCACCCAACCCGGGTACGATGTAGCCATGATCGTTGAGATGGCTGTCCAGGGCCGCCGTAAAGATGTCCACGTCAGGATGTCTTTCGTGGACCCTGGCAACACCCTCCGGTGCAGCGATCAGGCTGAGAAGGGATACCTTCTTCCCGCCCTTTTTTTTGACCAGGTCGATGGCCGCCACGGCAGAACCTCCGGTAGCCAGCATAGGGTCCACTATTATGATGTCCCTTTCGCCGATATCTCCTGGGAGTTTGCAGTAGTACTCCACCGGCTCCAGAGTTTCGGGGTCCCGGTAGAGCCCGATGTGACCTACCTTGGCATTGGGAATGAGCTGCAGTATTCCGTCGACCATGCCCAGTCCCGCCCTCAGTATTGGAACGATCGCGATCTTCTTTCCGGATAGGGAGTAGGCCGTAGTGGTCGTTATCGGGGTCTCAACGGTAACCGGTTCCAGCTGCAGGTTCCTGGTGGTCTCGTAGACCATGAGGCCTGCTATCTCCTGGACCAGTTCACGGAAGGCTTTTACCGACGTGTTCCTGTCCCGGATGATCCCTATCTTGTGCTGGATAAGTGGGTGATCGAAGGTTACGAGCCTGGGAGGGCTGTTCAGGCGATCCCTTATCATCGCTGCTTCTTCTTCAAAGGACTTGATCTTGTCGATACGAAGGAGGTGACGGGAGGCCTCGAAATCTGCCGAGAGCCAGGCTTTCACTATCCGGATCGCTGTTTCACAGTCCGTCTTTCTCCCCCCGAGGGCAAGGATGTTCGCATTGTTATGTTCCCGGGCCAGCCTTCCCGTCTCTTCGTCGTAGGCAAGAGCGGCACGGATACCCGGGATCTTGTTGGCTGCAATCGACATACCGATACCGGTACCACAGATAAGGATCCCGAGGTCGTACTCGCTTCTGGCAACCCTGACCGCTACCTCAAAGGCCGCATCGGGGTAGTCGCAGGGCCTGTCCGATCCTTCGGCACCAAAATCCACGGTAAAGTATGATGAGTCCTGAAGGAATTCCCTTATGCAATTCCTGAGTTGGAAACCTGCGTGATCCGAGCCAAGTGCGATACGCATCCCCAAGCCTCCTGTCTTTTGATCGCTTCGTTTATGATGATATCACTTGCCCGACTGCCGCCTTGATAACCGTAGGTCCTTGATGGAC
>JAAYDT010000085.1 GCA_012729145.1 Synergistaceae bacterium
TCAGACCAGACCTTTGCCTCTACCGATCCCTCGGAGTCCACAAGAACGACCTCCCAGAAGGGCTTGTTGTTCTTGTCCGATCTCGACTTTATCTGCTGAAGAACACCCATTATCTTGAAACGTTCACCGGGAACAAGTCCACGGAGCTGTGAAGTGGTGGCCGGTATCATACCTGACAAGACTATCCCCCCATTTGAAGACTATCACGACTTACCTTGTCCGGGCTTTGTCGGTACCCGCCCGGGATCGCTGGACGTTCCATCATCATTGAATAAGGAAGATCATGCCCCGTACTTCGAAAGTCTCCCCGCATGGGCGAGCAAAAGCCCCATCAGCTTGTGGGCCGGTATGACCCCCAGGCTCCCCCTTGCGCAGTTCCTCTCTCCGAAGGAGGCAGATCCGTCTGGCCTCACCAGGCTGCTTGCCAGCAAAAAGGGCGAGGGGTGCCAGGAATGGGATGCCATAACGCTGGGAGTGCTGTGGTCACCTGTAACGGCGAGAACATCAGGCCCTAGGTCGAGGACTTCGGGGACCAGGCTGTCGACTTTCTCTATGACCTCCCGTTTTGAATCGAAGTCGCCATCCTCTCCCCGACTGTCGGTGTATTTTACATGAACAAAAAAGAAATCGAAAGCCGCCCAGTTAGCCCTCAGGGCCTGGAAGAGCCCCTCTATGGTCTTACCCGCAGGCAGTACCTCCATTCCCACTATCCTTGCAAGTCCCTTGTACATCGGGTATGTAGCGATCGCCGCGGGGCGGAAGTGATAAAGGTCAGGCATAAGAGGTATACCGGGGGTTCCAGATACTCCCCTGAGGAGGCATCCGTTGGCCTTGATCTCATCAGAAAGTGTTTCCCTCACCTTCCGGATAAGGTCGTTTAGCAGAAAGGCTGTCTTACCGGCACCGGGTGCCAGCGCCTTGCTCCACACCATCGGTCTTCCATCGACCTGCGGGTCGGCGTCGCTGACCTGGTCGCTTAGGCCCTCTCCTGAAAGGACGACGGCGAAACGATGTTCGATACCCGGGTAGAATCGAACCCCGTTCCCGTCGATGCTCCTGATCTTTTCGGAGAGTTTGCCGACAACCCTGGAGCTGGTCTCCGTGTCCACCCGGCCCGCTCTTCGGTCGAGGATAAGATCCCTTTCGCCCCAGGTACAAAGATTCCCCCTTGCGCATATCTCCCCTGGATTGACCTCGGCGCCTACACCTATCGCCTCCAGGATCCCTCTGCCTATCTGGTGTTTCAAAGGATCGTAGCCAAACAGACCGAGGTGCCCGGGTCCACTCCCGGGTGTGATCCCCGTATCAACCATCTCGAGAAGACCCGTGTCCGAACGGGAGGCCAGAAGGTCAAGATTAGGAGTGTACGCTGCCTCCAGCTCCGTCTCGCCTCCGGGCCCCGGAAGTCCTCCTAGTCCATCCATGACGAGAAGCACAATTTTCGTACCGTTCTCCACGGCCAGATTTTTCAGGATATCCAGTCTTTCCATCAGCGTTGTTCCTCCCTCGCGAAGGGACCTCCCCATGGAAGGCGAAGCCTCCCTTGCCTTTTTTCCCTCTCTTGCTGAATAATATAATAAGCCATTTAGCCCTTTCTTTCTGCAGCTGTCCAGCTGCAGAATGGTCGGAGGCTAGCCGAAGGGAGGTATGCCCCATGATCAGAAAGATCACTTTCCCATTGCTTCTTCTCATGTTCCTGGCAGCAGTCGCTGTCCCCTGTGATGCGGCCCTTGCCCCGGAGACAGTGGACAGAATATGGCGCGACCTTACCTCGACGGCTTCACTGGATGACGCCGGCCCCGTGAACATAGAGGAAAAGGAAGAGCCCAACGCGTGGGTCTCTTTCAGCATGAACAAATACTCCGTTCATGCCACGACCGGTCTCCTTCAGACCCTCAGATCCCCCGATGAAGTGGCCGGAGTACTGGCCCATGAGATAGGACATATCAAACTGGGACACTACGACGACACCATCAAGAGAAACCTTCTCTGGATGTTACTCTACAAGGCCCTGGGAGAAAGGAGGCTGGGCGGAATCGATGTGGTAGGCACGGGGATGGTGCTAGCCGAAGCCGGTTTCAGCCGTGAGCAGGAGATAGCCGCTGACGACTACGGAGTGGCTTTGGCAGCAAAAGCGGGTTACGACCCCTGGGGACTTTTCGATGCCTTTCAGAGCATGGTTGGGGCGGGATTCAAGACCACACCAAGCGGTTTTAACTCCCACCCCCCGACGGAGCGTCGCATGGCCCATATCAGGGAGACCACTGAAAGGATAAGCGGAGAGAAAAGGTAGGAAGCGGATAATGATATACAATATCGATGGGGATAGGGTCCATGGCCCTCCCCCTTACCTAGACGGGAGGTGCTGGGAGTGGAGGACATACTTGCCGATCTTTACAGTCTTGCGGCAAAGAGCATCAGACCCTCTCCCATCCGGGAGATGTTGCATCTTGTCAGAAAGCCGGGAATGATATCCTTCGCCGGGGGGATGCCCGATCCGGACATCTTCCCTGTGGAGCAGTTCCAGCAGGCCGCCTCGATAATCTCAAGGGAGGGGAAGGATATTCTCCAGTACGGAACGACCGAGGGTTATCCCCCCCTCAAGGAATTTATCTCGGAATGGACCGCCCCCAGGATGGGGCGGAAGCTTCTTCCGGAAGAACTGTTGATCACCACGGGATCTTCTCAGGTTATAGATCTTCTCTGCTGGGCCCTCCTCGACAGGGGGGACTGGGTCATCTGCGAGGAGCCGACCTTCCTGGGAGCGACGGGGACCATGTACAACCACGGGGCCAGGTTCCTGACGGTCCCCTGCGACAGCGAAGGCATGAAGGTGGAACTGCTCCCGGATCTTATCGAAAAAGCCCTGGCCTCCGGGAACCGTATCAAGTTCATTTACACCATTGTCAACTTCCACAACCCCCTTGGCTGCGACCTGTCTCTGGAGAGAAGGAAGAGGCTCCTGGAGATCGCCAGGACCTACGGGATAATGATCCTCGAGGATGACCCCTACGGATGGGTAAGGTTCGATGGGGAGGAGATCCCGTCTCTTTTCTCCATGGACGAACAGGGACTGGTGGTCTTCGCGTCAAGCTTCTCGAAGATACTTGCCCCCGGTACCCGTGTTGCCTGGTGTGCGGGGAACAGTGAGATCATAAGGAAAATGGCCGTTTTCAAGCAAGGCACTGACACCTGCACCAGCGTTGTGGTGCAGGCAATAGTATGGGAGTACTGCAGGCTTGGACACCTCGACTCCTTTCTCCCCCGTATTGTTAGCCACTACAGGAACAAGAGGGACGGAATGGAGGCTGCCCTGCAAAAAAACATGCCCGTCGGAAGGATCTCCTGGCAAAAACCAAGGGGGGGATTCTTCTACTGGATCACGGCCCCGGGGATCCCCGCCGTGAAGCTGCTGGAAAGAGCTGTCGAGAAAAAGGTCGCCTTCGTCCCCGGGAACGCCTTCTATCCGACCGGTACGGGAGGCCGTGATAATTTCAGGATGTGCTTTACCTTCGCATCTCCCGAAATGACAGATCTGGGCGTGAAAAAGCTCTGTGAAGCAATCAGCGAGTTCGAGTGAGAGCCTGTCCCCAAGAAGAGCAGAGGCATCCGATCCTTAGGGAGGAGATTGAATTGGGCAAGGTTTGGGAACCGAACTTCAGCGGAAAGGCACAGAATGTCCGACCTTCACCGATACGGGAGATGCTGAGTGTCATCCGCCAGCCGGGAATGATATCCTTTGCGGGAGGAATGCCGGCCCCGGATGTCTTCCCGGTAAAGGAGTTCCACGAAGGGGCAGAGGTCCTACTCCGGGATGGTCAGAACCTCCTGCAGTACGGGACCACAGAGGGTTACACACCCCTGAAGGAATTTCTGGCCCATTGGACGGCGCCAAGGATGGGCAGGAAGGTATCTTCGGAGGAAATGCTCCTTACTTCGGGCTCGCAGCAGGTCCTGGACCTTATGGGTTGGGCAATGATCGATCCCGGCGACTATATAATCACCGAGGACCCCTCCTACCTGGCGGCCCTCACCGCCTTTCACAACCACGGCTCCCGGTTCATCGGGATCCCCACCGACGCGGAAGGCATGGTCGTTGACATACTTCCCGAGAAGATCGAGAAGGCCCGTTCAGAAGGCAAGAAGATCAAGTTCATCTACACCATAGTCAACTTCCAGAACCCCGCCGGGTGCACCTTGACCCTGGAAAGAAGGAAGAAACTGGTAGAAATCTCTCACAGGTACGGGATCCCCATATTCGAGGACGACCCATACGGGTACGTCCGCTTTGACGGCGAGCACCTTCCCTCCATCTTTTCTCTTGACCCTGAGGGTGGAGTGATCTATGCAGGTTCCTTCTCGAAGATCCTTGCCCCGGGAACGAGGATCGGGTGGTGTACAGGCAGCATGGATATCATCAGGAAACTGACGGTCTTCAAACAGGCATTGGACCTCTGTTCAAGCCCCATATCCCAGGCGCTGATCTACGAGTACTGCAGAAAAGGCTACCTTGACAGACACCTCCCCAATATCATCGCCGACTACCGGACCAAAAGGGATGCAATGGAGGAAAGCTTCAGGAAGTACCTCCCCCTGGATGAAGTCACCTGGGTTAAACCCGAAGGAGGTTTCTTCTACTGGATCCATATGCCCAGGATCGACGCCGGTGAACTTTTCACAAAGGCCATCGAGAAGAAGGTGGCCTTTGTGACCGGATCCCCCTTCTTCGCCAACGGAGGCGGTGAGCATAATGCAAGGATCAACTACACCTACTCCAGACCGGATGTTATCGAGGAAGGGGTCAAACGTCTCGGCGAAGCCATAAGGGAGATGCTCTGATAGAGATCTTTGAAGAACAGGAGGACCCGTACCTTCCATGAAGGATATTATTACAGCCATTTCCACAGCCTGGGGCGAATCGGGCATAGCCATCGTCCGTCTCTCCGGGGGCGGGTCCAGGGACCTGGTGAACTCCATCTTCAGGGGCGGAGAGGGCCTGAGCCTCTCTCCGCCCCGTTTTATGAAACACGGCTTTATTCTGGATAATGAAGGCGATCCCGTAGACGAGGTCCTGGCGGTCTGGTTCAGGAGGCCCGGCAGCTACACCGGTGAGGAAGCTGCAGAGATCCACTGTCATGGAGGCACCGTTGCAGCAAGGAAATGCCTGGAGCTCTGCCTTGCCGGAGGAGCCCGGATGGCCCGACCGGGAGAGTTCACGAGGCGGGCCTTTATGAACGGCAGGATCGACCTGGCAGAGGCGGAATCGGTACTTGGGGTGATCAGATCCCGTTCCGACCAAGCACTCAGGGCGGCAGTCAAATGCCTCCGGGGCCATTTCTCCGCCAGAGTGAAAAGCGTCAACGATGACATGGCCGATCTCTCTGCCTTTGCAGAAGCCGGCCTGGACCACCCGGACGAGGACATCCCGGAATTGACGCCTGATGACTACCTTCACCGTCTCTACGAGGTGGCACAGCGTATAAGGGACCTCCTTTCGTCGGCCCGTTCGGGTCGGTTTCTTCGTGAAGGGATCAGGGTCGCGATCTCCGGCCGTCCGAACGTAGGAAAATCCTCCCTGATGAACGCCTTCCTCGAAGAAGCACGCTCCATCGTCACTTCAATGCCCGGTACCACAAGGGACCTTATCGAGGAAGTGGTAACCCACAAGGGGGTTCCTCTCAGGCTGATAGATACCGCCGGGATAAGGGACCCGGGAGACCTTGCCGAAGAGGAAGGAGTACGACGTGCCATGGAGGCCATCCGCGACGCCGACATCAGGGTATGGGTGATCGACGGAAGCGAGCCCATCACCGATGACGACAGGAGGATCGCCATGTCCCTCCGTGGAAGCTGCTGTATTGTAGCGCTGAACAAATCGGACCTTCCAGTGGCGTTGGAGATCGATGACGTCAAGGACCTTCTGCCAGGGCACGAGATCAGGGTTACATCAGCTGCGACAGGGCATGGGCTGGAAGAGCTGAAGGACCTGATCGTCCTCTCCGTATCGGGGAGTACATCCGTTGACGAAGATTTCAACACCACGGAACGGCAGGTCGAGGAGTTGAGAAAAGCCCTCGAACTGGCAGAGGGGGCTATGGACGCAGTCTCCTCCGGGGCCGGTCTGGACGCTTCCCTTGAGATGCTCTCCCGTTCAAGGAAGTGCCTCTCAAGGATCCTTGGGACATCAGCCGATGAGGAACTTCTTGAAAGGATCTTTTCCGGTTTTTGTATCGGAAAGTGAACAGATCGATCCGGTGAACCGAGGAGGTGAAAATATGCCGATAGTCCAGGTACACCTGCTGGAGGGCAGGTCCACGGAGCAGAAGAAGAGGCTCGTCAGCGAAATGACCGCTTCCATCTGTCTTGCACTTGGGGTCAGACCTGAGCAGGTCAGGATAATCCTCTCCGAAATGTCTCGCGGTGACTATGCTGTCGGAGGGGAACTCTTCTCGGAAAAGAAGATTTAGTTTCCAGGCTGTCTCAGTCCCGCCAGCGCCGGTGCATCCACAGCCACTGCTCCGGCGCTTTCCTTATCATTCTTTCTGTCCAGAGGCTTGCTTCCCGTGTCATTATGAGCATCTTCTCTTCCCTGGTCCCATCGCCGGGTTCGTCTATGGGGGGACCGATATCTATCCTGTACCGGAAAGAACCCAGCCTGGTGGCTGCGACGGGGATAAGCGGAACTTCGGCCATTATCGCGAACGCGGCCGGGCCTCCGGCGGTCTGGCAATCTTTCCCGAAAAAGGGTATCCTTAGCGCTCCCTTTCCGCCCCAGTTCTGGTCTCCGGCTATCACGACCATTCCGCCCTCCCGGAGTCTCCTGACAGGCTCCTTGAGAGCGGATTGCTTGGAGATGGGTCTCCCCCCTATATTTCTTCGGTACTTCTCGATCAGTTCGGCCAGGTCCCTGTCATCGGGGTCCTTGATGATCCCGTAGATAGGGAAACCTCTCCGGGCCAGCCAGGCCGCCATTAGCTCCCAGCTTCCAAAGTGGGCCATGAGGATAACGGCGCCCCTGCCTCTGGATGCCTGTTCCCGGAGCCACTCGAGACCGCTGGAATCGATGAACCATTTATCCACCAGGGAGGGGTCGTTCTGGACCACCAGATATTCAGCCAGTGAGGCAGCGAAGTGCCTGTAAACCCTTGAAAGGTTCTCTCTCCTCCAGGACGGGGAGGACTTGGGAAAGGCGATCTCCATGTTCCCTAGGGCTACTTTCCTTCGTGGTGCGACCACTCTCAGAAGTCCATAGAGCACTCCCGAGGCCAGGGCGGCTCTCCACCCGGGCCGGATCCATTTCCTGACTGCTTCCAGGGCATGGGCCTGAAGGGACATGCTTCTCCACCCACTCTAGCCCTTGCTGGCCGCAAAGAAGCGCTTCTTCCCCAATCGGAAAAATAGATGCCTTCCTTCGATCAGGTTCCCTTCCTCGATCTCGTCGGATGGACCCATCCGTCTTCCGTTGAGGTAGACCCCCCCACCCTGGATGAGCCTCCTGGCTTCGCTCTTGCTTTTGCAGGCCCCGGAGGATGAGAGAACCTCCACCGGAGAAGGCAGGAGCTCCTGGGGGAAAGCTCCCGTCGGTACTTCAGACATAAGGATCCGGAGCATATCAGGTGTGAGCTCCGAGGGCTCGAAACCCTCACCGAAAAGAATGGCACTGGCCCTCTCTGCGGCCCTTAAGGCACCCTCCCCGTGAAGTCTCTCCGTTACCTCCCTTGCCAGTCTCTTCTGGGCCTTCCTCTTCTCAGGCCTGGTCTCGTGGGTTTCCATTATGTCCCTGATCTCGTCGAGGGGAAGAAAGGTGAAGAGCTTCAGCAGCTTCTCAACATCACGGTCGTCAGTGTTGATCCAGAACTGGTAGAACCTGTATGGTGATGTCCTTTCAGGGGAGAGCCACACCGTCCCGCCTTCTGTCTTCCCGAACTTCTGGCCCGAGGCGCTCAGCAGGAGCGGGTAGGTTATCCCGTATGCCTGACCTCCGGCCTTCTTCCTTATCAGGTCGATCCCGGCGATTATATTGCCCTGCTGGTCGTTCCCACCCATCTGGAGCTTGCAGCCGTGGCTTTCGTAAAGATGGCAGAAATCAAAGGCCTGTAGAAGCATATAGGAGAACTCGGTGTAGGAGATGGACTTCTCAGGGTCATCAAGGCGACTTTTGACGTACTCCCTTCCTATCATGTAATTCACGCTGAAGTGCTTGCCTGTGTCCCTCAGGAACTCAAGCAGGGTCTGTTTGCCCAGCCAGTCGTAGTTGTTGATTATCAGAGCCGAGTTGGCACCGCAGTCGAAGTCAAGGAACTGTCCAAGCTGCTCCTTTACGGTCACCAGGTTCTTTTCGACCTGCTCCAGGGTAAGAAGGTTCCTCTCCTTGCTCTTTCCGGAAGGGTCACCGATAAGCCCCGTGCCCATACCGGCTATGGCAATAGGCCTATGACCGAAGCTCTGCATCCAGGCCAGCCCCATCATCGGGATAAGGTGTCCTACGTGAAGGCTGTCCGCGGTCGGATCGAACCCGATGTAACCGGTTACCATCTCGCTGTCGAACAGGGATGACAGTTCCTCGGGATGACTGCACCACTCAACGCAGCCTCGTTCCATCATTACGGCCAGGGGGTTTCCCTGCATTGCGATTCCTCCTTGTCCTGAACCTTCTATGGTCCTTCCGTTCCGGACCTTACTGGGCCGGAACTTCAGCTCCCTTCCAGCTGCCCATCCCTGACCCCAGATCATGGACCACCAGGGTTACCTGCCCCATGGACCGCAACTCTCCGATCAGACTGGCAAGATCCTCGGGATCGGGTGTCTCGTCAACCCCGAAACGATCTGCAAGATCAGTTATCCTCGAAAGGCTTTCGAGAGCATCAGCGGCTTTCGGCAGATCGGCGAAAAACCAGAGTACAGCATCTTTCTTGCCGACAGGGACAACCTGGTCCACAGGTACCGGTCTCCCCAGTGTCGAATCGTTTATCACACCCGCCAGAGCCAAATCTTCATTAGCTGCAGCTATCATCGTAAATGGAATGGAAAGTCTCCCTCCGGAATTGAAACCCCGGACGGGCTGGGGAGAGAAGGCAAACCTGGCCCACTTGTTGCTCCAGAGACCTTCGATCCATCTGATCCCTTCGGCACCCCTTGAAGGGAGCTGCAGAAGAATGCCGGGGAGACTGAAAAGAAGGACCCTGCTCTGACCTCCGACGGAGGCCACCAATGGACCCTCGATCAGGTCGGCCAGTGAACTGCGGTCAAATCCGGCCTCCTCCATCCAGTCAGGAACCGAAAGGTCTTTCTCGATCAGTCCTCCCAGACCCTCCGGTACGGAGACTCCCAAGGCAGCTATAAGGGGCTCCGGGAAATGTACCGGGCCGCCCCATGCCATGGGGGTGATCTTTTCGCGGATCTGCTCAGGCAACCATTCCTTTAGACCCTCTGCCTTCCATGCTATCCCGCCGCTATCCGGTCGACGGTTCCATGCCAGCTCCAGCGCAATGGGGACATCGGGGGCTTTTAACCCTCTCAGGGAGGCGGCCTGGGCGATCATTTTCCCGTCAAATAAAGCAAGGTGAGCAGGCCATAAGGGCTCGACGCTGAGATCTGCCTTGAACCTTTCCTGCAAGCCTTCAAGGGCTTTCGCCATTCTATCGAGACCTTCGAAGGAATGGGAGGCGAGAAGGAATTCCCTGTCGCCGCGAAGAAAGAGGACCACTCTCCCTTTACCGGCGGTCAGGCGCAGGATCCCTTCTCTTTCAGATGGGCCCAGGGTCAGGCCCGAGGAACTTTCAAGCCAGGGGCCGGGTATCCTTCCTTCCTGAATATCCTTAAGGTGCTTGGGCTGTAAAAGGAAGGAACCATAAAAGACGGGCTCGTTGGCGACCCAGGCTCCCAGGACCGATGATCTTTCTGCCATGGTGGCCAGCGGGAGAAGGTCCGAGAGGCCTGAGACCAGAGACCGGACGCTCTCCTCTGCCTCCTCGACCATCTTCTCTGGCAGCTCCGGTCCCAGCTGTCCGGGTCCTGCCTCGAAAAAGAACCTTGGTGAATCCATATCTATTGCCGGAATGGCCATTGCGGTATCAACGACCCTTTCCGGAACTTTGCCGAAGAAGAAGACCGTTCCGGCGATAATGCCAGCCGCGACGAGGATGGAGAACCAGAAGAACAACCCCTTACGCATTTTCATCCCTCCTCTGGAATCGGTTCTTGATATCCCAAATGACCTTGTAGACGGGAGGTATAAGGAAAATGGCCATGGTCCCGCCAGCAAGAAGACCCCCTATCAGCACTATGGCGAGTGGGGCCCTGTACTGCCCCCCCTCGCCCAGACCGAGGGCCAGGGGGAGCATCGCGACCAGGGTCGTAACGTCGGCCATGATGATCGGCCTGAACCGCACCCTGCAGGCCTCGACCACCGCCTCGGCCGCCTCGTGCCCCTTCTTCCTTACCACTTCAGCGTAGTCGACCACCACAATTGCGTTATTGACCACCAGGCCGACAATCATCACCAGACCGAGAAGACCGTAGATGGAAAGGGTCGTTCCCGTGAGAAGGAGCGTGGGGATGACCCCGATCACCGACAGGGGTATGGTCAGCATTATCACCAGGGAGAAAAGGTACGACTCCAGTATGCCTGCTATCATGAGAAAGGTCAGCACTATCGCCATGGAGAAGGCCACAAGCATTCTCTGGAAGTTCTCCTGAATGTTCTGCATCTCACCTTCTATCATGAACCGGTACCCCGCCGGAAGCTGGATCTCATCCATTCTGGGCGTGATATCCCGAAAGACGTCACCCACCGTGCGACCGGCCACATCTGCCTGTACGCTGACCTTGCGCTGCCTGTCAACCCTGTAAATGGCCGTCGGGGAGGGCTCATAGGTAACTGCAGCCAGCTCGTTGACGGGGACGAAACCGGAAGGCGTCCACATCGGCAGTTCCGGGACGCTTGTGGGTGAGTCGACCCATCGATCGGCAAGTTTCACAAGTATGTCGTATTCGTTGCCCTGTTCCCTGTAGACCCCGGCGTTGATCCCGCTCAGGTAGCCCCTGAGTTCCTCGGACACATCGGCAAGGGTCACCCCCATGGAGGTCAGCTTGTAGTTGTCAGGGGTAAGCTTGAGGTCAAACCTTCCTACCTTCCAGTCGGTATCCAGGTCGGCCAGTCCCGGAATATCTCTGATCTTCTCGATCAGCTCCTTGGAGATACCGTCAAGCACATCAAGGTCGGGCCCGCTAATTGTTATCTGGACTGGTCTGCTCATTCCTCCTCCCCCCTGGCCCGATGCCACGTTGATGGTCACGTTCGTGTCAGGGAGACCTGCGAACCTTCTCCTGAGGTCCGATGCCAGGGCAAAAGCGCTCTTCCTTTCGCTCTCATCAACAAGGTAGACCCTGATGGTACCGCTGTTGACACCGGAAAGCCTCCTGCCTCCAACGGTGGTGCTGATGGACTTGACATAGGGCTGTTCCCGCAGGAAGGCCTCAACTTTCCTGATCTGTTCGTCGGTGGCCTCCAGCGAAGCCGTGCTGGAAAGTTCAAGATTGACCCTGATCACACCCTCGTCGACTTTTGGGAAGAACTCGAAGCCCACCCTCGGCACCAGCAAAAGCGATCCCACAAAGAGGAGACCGAAGAAACCTATGGTCAGCCATGGATGCCTTACGGCCTTCTCTACATAGATGTGGTGAAAAACCTCGACCTCGCGGTAAAGCCAATGCCACCAGGCGGTTGCCTTCTTGGCGAAGGATGAGACATGTATGGAGCCGCCGAGTCTTGCGGCGGCCATTGGTGTAACTGTGAACGCACCCCAGAGGGAGAACAGTGTCGAGAATACCACCGTAAGGGCGAACTGGTTGAAGAACTGACCCACGATCCCCCCCATGAAGGCAATGGGGATGAAGACACCCAGGTTGGTGGCCGTCGTCGAGAGGACTGCCAGGGAGATCTCTCTTGTACCCTCCTCCGCCGCGGTAATAGGGTCCATGCCAAGCTCCCTGTAACGGTAGATGTTCTCCAGAACGAGAATGGCGTTGTTTACCAGGACCCCCACCGAGATGGCAAGCCCCAGTGTGCTCATTACGTTAAGCGTGTACTGGAAGAAGAACATGGGGATAAAGGTGGCAATTATGGATGTCGGCATCGCTATTGCCACGGCCAGGGTCGAACCGAACTGCCTGAGGAACAGGTATATGAAGAAGGCTGTCAGGAGGGTCCCTATGACCATGTCCCTAATGACGTTCTTGACGGCTTTCTCTACGAACTCGCTGGAATCGTATACCACTTCGAGTTCGACGCTGTTCCCGAGTGAGGGGGCTATCCTCTCCAGTTCAGTCCTGACAGCCTTTGAGACCC
The DNA here is from genome assembly GCA_012729145.1 of Synergistaceae bacterium. Taxonomy (GTDB): domain Bacteria; phylum Synergistota; class Synergistia; order Synergistales; family Thermovirgaceae; genus 58-81. The sequence continues at coordinate 12,350 of JAAYDT010000085.1, forward strand.
TTACGATATTTGCGTTGGGCCTTGCTATCAGTTCCAGAAGAATGGAGTCCTTCCCGTCGAACCTGGCACGGTTCCTCTCATCCGCCAGGCCGTCAACGACGTTGACAACGTTCCCCAGCCTGACTACCCGGCCCTCACCCATGGGGATCCCGATATCACCGAACTGGCTTGACTGGGAAGGCTCGCCCACGATACGGACCGAAGTCTCCCTCCCTCCCAGGGTAATGTTCCCCGAAGGTGAGCTGAAATTGGAAGCCTTGACAAGGGATGCAAGCCTCCGAAGGCTCAGGTTGTGGGCCATCAGGCTGGAAGGGTCGGCGTCGAGATGGATCTCCCTTACTCTTCCTCCGCTTATGTCCACGCTGGCCATCCCGATTATCTGGGTCAGCCTTTTTGCCACCTGGTCCTCCACTATATCCCTGGCCTGGTATGAGGGAAGTCCTGTCTTGGCGACAAGCATCATGAAGGGCTGGGCATTAATGTCGATCTTGTCAACCACCGGTTCATCGGCATCGTCGGGCAGATCTGAGGTGATCGCCTTCACTCTGGTCGATATGTCAAGCGTGGCCTGGGTGACGTCGACCTCGTACTCAAGAACGGCCACAACGAAGCCGGTGCCCTCCAGGGCGTAACCGTTAATCTCCTTGACACCCTCCACGGAGGCAATGGCGTCTTCTACGGGCTGGACTATCAGCCTCTCGATCTCCAGGGGGCCTGCTCCCCTGTAGGCGACCCGAACAAGGACCACCGGAATGTCCATCTTCGGGAGAAGGGCCACTCCAAGTTGATAGAAAGAGTAAAGTCCCAGAAGGACCAGGATCGTCATAATAACCGTCGTCAGGACCGGTCTTCTGACGGAGTTGCCGATAAGGTTCATTACTGATCCTCCTGGACCCAGATCCTGGCATTGGGGAACATCCTGTCTGAACCCTTTACTACTACCTTCTGACCTGGTTCCACTCCTGACAGGATCCGGACCGACCCTTCGTAGGATCCCCCGGTGATAACATCCCTCTCCTCCGCCACTCCATCCGTCTCTACATAGACGACGGTCCTTTCGCCGCCTATCTGCTTGAGTGCCTCGTAGGGGACGACGATGGCATCGGCAATGTCCTCATCCTGAACCTGGGCCTCCAGCGCCTGTCCCGGGCTCAGCCCGGAACCGGGAGGGACCGAAAGGATCACTGAAAAAAGGCCAGTTGAGCTGTCCGCAACAGGATCTACCCTCTTGATCCCTGCCTTGATCCATCCATTTGGAGTCCTCACCCTCGCAGGCATGCCCCTTACTATCTTGAATATGTCCTTGGGGGAGACGTCGAGCACCACTTCGATGGCTTCAAGGTCCGCCACGGAGAAGAGCGTCTGTCCCGGTGATACAAGGTTGCCAGTCTCCACTGAACGGCCGGTAACGATTCCATCCAGGGGTGACGTGATGGTCATTCTCGAAAGGGACATCTGGATATCCTTGAGGGAGGCCTGGGCTGACTTGGCATCAGAGAGAGCGGCCTCAACTTCCTGGACGCTCGCCCCTCCTGCTGACCGAAGGGCCGAAAGACGCCTGTACCTCCCCTGTTTCTCGGCCACAGAGGCTTCCTGTGCGGCCAGCCTCTCCCTTGTGACACGGACGTCCAGGGTGGCAAGAACCTGCCCATTCCTGACTTGGTCACCAACGTCAACGTTGACAGAAGAGACGTACTCCTGGCGTTCTGCTGCTATTGTTACTTCTGAGGACGCCTGGGCCCTTCCGAAGAAGTTTATCCAGTGCTCCCAGTGCGAGGAGGCTACCTCGTGTACGGTCACGGGGATACCCTCCCGGGACCGGATCTCAGCAACGCTTACAGGGGGTTGAGGTACAGGCCTGAAGAAGATCCTCCAGGCCCCGAAGGCGACCAGCAATATTAAAAGGAGCCACCAGATCCATCTGTAGGAAGTCTTTCCCTTCTTCATACTGTTCATGCTATTCCTCCATCGGTAACTTGCCTTCGGCAGAAGCCAGGGCTGCCTCAGCCACAAGAAGCCCCCGTCTTGCGTTGATAAGCGAGGCCACTGAACTCGCAAAACGGGTCTGTGCGTCCAGTACCTCTATCTGGTTGGCCAGCCCCTCCCTGTATCGGAGGAGGACGATCTCTCTCTCCCTTGAGACCGTGCTGAACCTGGACCTCTCGGCTTCGAAACCCTTGATGGCTGCGGTGTAATCCTCCCAGGCCGACAGGAGGTTCATCATTACTTCAGCAGTGGCAGACCCCACGGAGGCCTCGGCAGAGGCCAGTGCTGCCCTGGCCCTCTCCGTTGTCCACCGGGCTTGCCCTCCGTCGATAACGGGGATCGTGAGAGTGGCCCTCCCCCACCATTCATCCTGGCTATACTGCTGTGAGGCCGTCCCGTCGGTCAGGAGGGTCATCGTCGCCGACATTCCAAGGGTGGGCAGTGAGATCATCTCGGCAACCCTCAGCATGTGCTCCGCTCTCTCCATTCCCCACCGTGCCCTTACAACTGAGGGGTGATCCCTGGCGACAGATTCGAAGTCAGGCCGGTCTCGTTCTGGCTCAACGGGGAGATCCACCTCGAAAAGGCCTTCCGCCGGGCGGATATCCCTCCATCCCGCAAGACCTTTCAACATAGCCTCAAACCCTGACCTGGAAGCCTGTTGGAGGGCCAGAGAGTGCCTGGCTTCAGCGAGGGCGCTTTCGGCCCGCATGACGTCGAGCTCCGGGACCATGCCCTGTTCGTACCTTAGCCTGGCATCCTGAAGAAAGGCCTCCCTCTTGACGATCTCATCCTCGGCGGCCCTGACTGAGGCCTCCCCGGCGGCAGCTCCCCAGAATGCCATGGCAGCGTTATGGTAGAGCCTCAGAACAGCAGCATCAAGGGCGGTCTCCGCCTCTCTCAGTCCTGCCGTCTCGGCCCGGATGGCCTCTTTCTCCCGCCCGAAGAGGCTGGTGTTGTAAGAAAGGGTGAGCCCCGCGCTGGAAGATGAATTGATCCCCTCATTCTTGGTCGTGGTTCCCGAGAGCCCAGCGGTGACCTTTGTCGGCACCGCGGTAAGCTTCAGGGAAGCGTGGGCCGCTGAAACTGTCTCTTTTGCCGCTTTGATCCCGGGATTGTTCTGCAGGATGATGTTCCAGGCCTCTTCCCAGGTCATCCCCACTGCACCGGCCCTTCCCGGAATGGACAGGGAGAACAGGACCAGGCCGAAAGCGATCAGTACCTTTGTAGCGTGACTTTCTCTAAAGAATGAGATCATTATCGTTATCACCACCAGTCTTTCAAAAAAGGGTCCACAGAATTCTAGCACAGGGGGGGGGCTGCTGTTCCATGGGAACAGGGCTCACTCGCTGACCTTTTTAACCTCTTTCTCTCTCTTCAACGACCTCAGGAGCGTTCTCGCGGAGACGGCGAGGTTCAGGGCCTCGTCTCCCCGGGCGGTTGAACCGTCCTCTCTCAGCTCCGTGGCAATGGAGACGATCTCGCAGAGAACGGCCTCCACTGCCCCAAGCCCCCTGCAGGGGACACCGGGGCTCACGGCGACCCTCTCGGGCGCCTTCGCCACGGTCAGGTCTTTTTCCTCTTCCCCTGTCAGATCGTACTCCCTCCCGGCTTCTGGCACGACGGACCTTATCCCGTTCTCCTCGAAAGTCTTGGCCAGGGCCTGGGAAGACTCGAGCTCTCCATGAGTAATGAAGAACACCGGATCGGTCCTGAACTGCGTGGCCCAGGCAAGAAGATCCCGGCGGTCTGCATGGGCCGAGAAGCCGTTGATGGTATGGATCTTGGCCTTTACGGCCACTTCCTCTCCTGCAACACGGACCACCTTCTCTCCCTCCACAATGCGCCTCCCAAGGGTACCTCTGGCCTGGTAGCCTACGAAAACAACGTCGGTCGTCTCCATGAACAGGTTGTTCTTGAGATGGTGAACGATCCTGCCTCCGTTGCACATTCCGCTTCCGGCGAGGACAACCGCTTCTCCTATTTCGTTAATATTCTTGGATTCTTCCACGTCGGAGACGATCCTGAGGTTATCGGGGGAGAAGGGATCGTTGCCCGCCCTTATCTGCTCCTGTATCTCCGACGAAAGCAGTGAGAGGTGCTTGTTGTAGACCTCTGTTGCTTTCAGGCCCATGGGAGAGTCGAAGAATATGGGAACGCTGGAGGGAAGGATACCTTCCTTCTGCATGAGCATCAGTTCGTAGAGGACCCTCTGTGCCCTGTCGACGACGAATGTAGGGATAAGGACCTTGCCATGATCCTGGATCATTATCTTCATGGCTTCCCTGAACTCTTGACGGCTCTCCTCGTTGGTCCTGTGCTCCCTGTCCCCGTAGGTAGACTCGATAACCACGTAATCTGCATCTTCAATGACCGAAGGGGTTCTCTCCATGACCGTCTTCTGGGGTCCCAGGTCACCCGAGAAGACGACCTTTACCTCGCGACCCTCTGAGTCGCCCCATATCTCGAGATTAGCGCTGCCAAGGATATGCCCTGCATCCCGGAAACGTACCCTGAAGCCCGGGGCAGGCTCAATGATATCATCGTATGCCACTGGAACAAGCATGGCTGTAGCCTTATCGACATCTTCATCGGAGAAGAGGGGCTCTTCAGGTGGTAGCCCCTTTCGCTTGTTCTTGCGGGACTTCCATTCGGCATCCTCTTTCTGGATCTTGGCGGAGTCCCTCCAGAGAACATCCGTCAGCTCGACGGTGGGCGTTGTGGCGATGACCTTACCGTTGAACCCCATCTTCACAAGCAGAGGCACCCTGCCAGTGTGATCCAGATGGGCATGTGTCAGTATGACCGCGTCGATCGTGGAGGGATCGAAGTCCAGGGGCTCACTGTTCCTGTCTTCGTTGCCTCCCTGAAAGATACCGCAGTCGATCATAAGCCTGGAGGTCCCTGTCTCCAGGATATAGTTGGATCCTGTAACCTCTCCAGCTGCTCCCAGTATGCGAAGTCTCATCGGTTTGCCCCTGGGGGCTCCCTCCTTTCGAATATCCTTTCAATTATTCCCATTCTATACTAGAATCGCATGACGGGGTCGTACGGCCTGTCACGATCACCATAATCCACCGGGAGGTAACCCCAATGGATCCTTTGGGCGCCATCCTCATCCTTGGAGCACGACTTCTTGACGTTTCACTTGGCACATTCAGGATCCTTCTCCTCGTAAGGGGGAAGAAACTCCATGCTTCCATGACGGCTTTCTTCGAATCGGCTATCTACCTTGTAGCCCTGGGGTATGTCCTTCAACAGGGGGTCAGGGGATGGCTGCAGATAGCAGCTTACGCCGGAGGCTATGCGCTGGGCAACTTCCTCGGGGCTACCCTGGAGGAAAAGATCCTCAGCTCCTTCGTACTTGTCGAGGTGGTCGGGCCCGTCACCGATGAAATGCTCGAGACCGTCGAGAACCTCAGGGAAGAGGGTTACGGAACGACCGTCGTGACAGGTTCAGGGAAAACGGGCGAGAGGATCATCCTCAAGATCATCTGTCAGCGGAACGACATAGGCCACGTTGCGCAGATGATCGGCAACAGGGGCTTTGTTTTCACCTCCGAGGTAAAAGCGGTATGGGGCGGGTACTTCAGGCAAAAGAGGAAGTGAGCGACCAGCTGCACCGGACAAGGGTCCCGCCTTCCTGTGATCTTGAGACTTCAAGCTTCCCTCCGATGAGGGACATTCTTTCGGACATATTGGCCAGGCCCCTGTGCCCCCTGACGCGAAGCTCCTCGAAATCGGCGGGGGGGTCGAACCCTTTACCGTTGTCGGTTACTTCGAGAACAGCAGCCCCTCCCTCCCGGAGGAACCTGACGTTCACCCTTGAGGCCTCCCCGTGACGGACAGAGTTGTGGACCGATTCCTGAACCACCCTGAAAAAGGCAAGCGTAACATCGGGTGGCAGATCCTCTTCGGTATGTACTTCCACGGATATTTCCACCCCCAGGTGCCTCGAAAGCCTCTCTGCCAGTTCGTCCAGGGCCTGTGAAAGGCCCAGGTCGAGCCACGGCGGCGAGAGTTCGTCGCAGAGAGCTCTCATCTCGTTTACGGCATGTCGGGCACCCTCCTCGGCGTTCTCCAGGCGGACAAGACCACCACTTCGCTCGGTTCCCTCCATCCTCGCCAGCCTTATCTGGTGGATAAGGGCTGTTACGTCCTGCAGGGGGCCGTCATGGATATCCCTGGCTATTCGGGACCGCTCTTCCTCCTGTACCCTGACTATATCCCCGACATATCTTTTCATAAGTTCCGCCCTCTCCACGGCCCCCCTGGCCAGATGGTGGAGAACCTGCCTGAGCCTCCTGATCTCGAAAACCGCGCTGGGGTCGTCTTCTTCAGGGATCTCCTTGCCGAGCTGGAGGGTAGAGACCTCTGTACCCAGGACTCTCAGGGGGGCCACAAGCCATTTCCAGAGGGCGAGAACGGATATCAGTCCCAAAAGACCGGTCATTCCGACGAGAATGGGCCATCGGCTGAAACGGAGCATCGGACCGAGAAGCTTGTCCCATGAGACCGCTGCCACCACGTACCATCCGGTCTCCCCGGCAGGATAGGCAGCAAGAGTAAACTTCTCGCCCTCTCTGCTTTCTACCTCTATGGCGGCACCTATGGGGATGCCCCTTTCCCAAAGGAGAGGCAGGGCGTTGGCGTCACCAGTGGACAACAGGATGTTGCCCTGAACGTCCACTACGGCCACCCAGCCTGGTATCGAAAGATCCCAGGTAAGCTGCCTCAGCCTCATGAACCTCTCACGATCAGCGAGAGGGAATGTCCTTGTTCTGCTCCAGCTCAGGTCAAGCCTGGACGCAAAGCTCTCGGCGATGTCCACAACGTATGACCGTGCCACCATCTCCATGGTCTTTTCGTGCTGGATAAGACCTGCCCCACCCAGGAGAAGAGCAGAAAGGGAGGGGATCATTATGGCAACGGTGAGGAGGATCAGAAGGTGCCTCCTCATTCAATTAACTCCTCCAGTGCAACAATGCCGTATTTAAGGGCCAGTAGCATTGCCTCTGTCTTGTTCCTGGCCCCTAGCTTGTCGTAGATCGAAGCCAGATGGGTCTGGACAGTTCTCTCACTGATTATGAGAACTCCGGCGATCTCCTTGCTGGAGAGACCCCGGGCAGCGTGGAGGAGGACCTCCCTCTCCCTTGCCGACAGTGTCTCGAAGGCTGAATCGCCGTCCTCGATGCTGCGTGCCACCTCTCCATCAAGATAAAGACCTCCGCGGGCGACTACCCTGATGGCCCGGGAGAGCTCCTCAGGAGTCACTGTCTTGAGAATGTACCCCCTTGCCCCTGCTCTCAGGGATGCCATAACGTACTGCTGTGCATCGAAGGAGGTGAGCATCACAGGCACGACGGGAAGGGATGACCCCTTGATCCTTCTTGCCAGGGAAACCCCGTTCTCGCCGGGCATCCTGATATCCAGCAGTGCGACATCAGGCTTCTCCCTCTCGATGATCTTCCAGGCCTCCAGACCGTCGCTGGCCTCCCCGACCAGCTCAAGGTCCTTCTCCTTGGCTATGTAGTCCCTCAACCCTGCCCGGGTGAGGGGGTGATCATCGGCAAGGAATACCCTTATCGTCATTGGACCCACCTCCGTGACCCCTGTCGGGGTTTTACTGCACAAGTATGCTTCAGAAAATGACGGAACGTATCCGCAGCCTTACCTATTTGCCAGGGGCAGGGGAAACTCAGCCCAGATCCGAAAAGGATACGAATCCGTAGGCCGACCGTGCGTAGAGAACCGCGTTCCTGACGGCCTCTTCAAGAGCTGAGGCGGCCAGCCAACCAACAAGGACCGTCGGGAATTCCCATTCACCCACTGAGGCACAGAAGACCGTATCTCCGTCAAAGGGGGTGTTGAAGGGGAAGATGACGCCGGCCAGACCGGCCTGGCCCATAATGGCGATGCGCCTGCAGGCGGCTTTGCTCAGTCTCGCGTTGGTCACAACGGCAGCGAGGGTGGTACTTTTCCCCCATTCATTCCATACCTCCCCCGAACCCGACATCGTTCCGGGGTCAATGATATTGTCTTCTACGAGTGATCCGGCCATAAAACCGCCCGAAAGATCCCTGACGGCACCGAAGGCATTCACCACAGCGACAGCGAACACCTCCAGCTCCCCTGACGCCTTCCTGGCCCAACCCAAACCCGATTTCATGGACCTTTCAATGCCGGAGTACTTGCCGACGGTGGCCCCAGTACCTGCTCCACAGTTACCCATGGGGGACTCCTGGATGGAACGCGCCTCGAGACAGGCCTCCATTCCCATGGAAGGGTCTGGCCACGCCGAGGATCCCCCGCAGGAAAGATCGAAAAGACAGGCGGCGGGAACAATGGGTATAACCCCGAACCCCGAATCGAAACCCCACCCTCTCTCCTCGCAGTATCGCATGACCCCGTCGGCTGCAGAAAGCCCCCTGGCGCTCCCCCCCGAAAGCACCAGGGCGTTGATCCTTTCAACAGTGCACTCAGGTCCCAACAGGGCTGTCTCCCTTGTTCCTGGCGCGCCTCCTCTTATGTCGCAGGAGGCGGTGGCACCTTCGGGGAAGACCAGGACAGTGCACCCGGTCCCCTTCTCATGATCCTGGGCATGCCCTATCCGCCACATTTTCTATCACCTCTCATCCCAAGGTAAGGACCTTCCAGATAGCAAAAAGTACCCCCGCAATACCCTCTCCTCCGAGAAAACCCGAGGCCACGAGGGCCAAACCTTCTTCTCCGCGGGGGAAGAATCTGTCAGACAATGCCCTGAAGAGCCCCCCTGCACCTGCCGCAAGGGATATGGCAACGGGAAGATATATCCCTATCCCCACCGTCATGCAGGGAACTCCCATCAGGGACAGGATCGATCCGCCGGCCAGCCCTGCCAGGAAAGCTCCTCTGTCGGGGAGACCGTCGATCATGCTCTTGACGGCGAATGCCTGGGGAGCGGTCAGGTCCGTTCCAGGACCCATGGCGCCAAAAGCCTCCCTTAGCAGAAAGACCGTGAGGGTTGCGGCTATCGCCCCTGCAATTCCCCCGGCGGCTTCACTGGCAAGTTGTGCCCGCGGATCCGTTCCAAGGATCGAACCGGCCCTGAAATCCTGCATGGCATCTCCCGCCAACCCTGTGGCTACCGCAACGACAGCTGTCACCAGAAAGGCCTCCTGGCCTCCTATATGCCAGAAAGTTCTAATTGCCAGAAGCACCAGGATCCCGAAGATCTCCATGGGGTCGATACCCGTCTGGCCCGTTATGGTGGCAGCCATGACTACGGTTACCCAGACGCCTGCCGTCGCTAACAGTGAGGGGACAAGCGGAATACCCGCTCCAAAGGTCAACACAAGTGCCGAGACAGCAGCCACCATCGCCACCATCCTCAAGTTCTCCCGGGAAGAAGAGAGACTCTGGAAAAAGGACCTTGCAGCCCCCCTGAACAGAACTGCCACTCCCGCACCCACGATGACCCCGATCCCGAGGCTCCCCCTGAAAGCTTCGGCGGTGGCCCCGTCGGGGAAAAAGCCCGAGGAGAGACCTATGGGGACAAGAAACCAGTGGGCCGCCACCGCCCCCAGGGCCCAGGAGCCCATGTAGAGTGGGCCAATGATGAACCCTATTCCAAGGGCCATGGGCGATACCCAGACGCTGAAAAGCGGACCTCTCCCCAGAATTGGCGGTATAATGCCTGAGGCGTCACGAAGCCAGGTCAGGATCCCCGAAAACCCGCATGATGCGAAGAGGATCCCCGCTTTTCTTCCACCCCTGTCCCCCGCCTGAAGGGTTCTCGCCGCAGCTACTCCCATCGGGAAGGGCAGGTCCAGATCCTGAACGAAATGCCTTCTCAAAAGACCTGTAAAGGCTACCCCCAGAACTGTTCCCACCAGGGCGACCACGACCGCGTTACCGACACCCAGGTTAGATCCCGGGTCGGACATCCAGACCCCCGGCAGCGTGAAGGCCAGCCCCCCAGCCACCAGTCCTCCCGCTGACATGCCGGTATGGGCCACGTTGATCTCCCTCAGGGAGGCACCCAGAGGTCTCAGAACGGCCATGGACAGCACTGCGACAAAGATAGTAGGCCATGGAAGGGCTCCGATCCTGAGGGCTACGTATGTGCTGCTTCCTGCTATCAGAACGGAACCTGCCACGGCAAGGACCATCGCACGGACCGTCAATTCTGGAGCTGTCAGAGGTTTCTTCATTCCGGGGCCTCTCTCCTTTACAGTTCGATGTTACACTATTAGAGTATCTTAATATGAGACAATACCACAAATACCCTAGGATTTGGTCTGGGAGGGCAAGGCTATGAAAGAAAAGGTCCCCGTCCTTCTTGCGCTGCTGATGATCTTGCTGATGGGGGTTTCAGGTGTGATCTTCATGAGATACCTTGAAGTCAGCGAACAGAACAGGGTACTCCGGGAAGAACTGCTGCAAGCCACCGGGGAGATCCACAGGATCAGGGAGGAGATGCCCTCGGAAAGCCTGCCCGAAGGCTTCCCCCAACCGGATTGGGATGATCTCAGGAAAAGGAAGATCCCCGACCCGAGGTCCTGGTTGGTGGAAAGCCTCGTCTCAAGGAGGGACCTGATCCCCTGGGAGGGGATCCACGGCGGGACTATGAAGATATATGACCCCTCAGGGGTATGGTTCATCGGGCCCAGGTGGTGCATCGCCTGGGTAGAGGACGGACACATGGGAGGCTATATGCTCCTCCGGTTCCAGGAGGATGATGGCAAACCCCAATGGCAATTGCTGGATTCCGAGTTGTCCGATTAGGCTTCCTCGCCCAGGCCTATCTCCTTTTCAACAGGTCTCAGGGCTTCGATAACGCCCTCTATCAGTTCCTCCAGGGGTTTTTCCAGCATGGCCGTACCCTTTTCGATGACATCCCTGTCAACCCCCCTGGCGAAGGCCTTGTCCTTCCATTTCTTCTTTACAGACTTGACCGTCAGGTCCTGCAAAGACCTTCCAGGCCTTACCAGGGCAACGGCAGTGACGAAACCGGTCAATTCATCTATGGCAAACAGATACTTCTCCATGAGAGAGACAGGCTCCACGTCGGAGCAGATCCCCCAGCCATGGGCCAGCACAGCCCTCACGATACTGTCAGGATACCCGGCATCCCTCAGCCAGGAAGCGCCAAGGTGCGTGTGCCTGGACGGATCGTTGTTGGTGGTCTCCCAGTCTATGTCGTGCACAAGCCCGGCGAGCCCCCACTCCTCCTCGTTCTCTCCGTTGAGCCTGGCGAAAAACCTCATGGCAGATTCAACGGCAAGGGCGTGGCGGATGTGGCTGATCTCACTGTTGTGCTCCTGAAGAATTTCCATTGCATCATTTCTGTCAAACTGTTTCACGAGCTGTGGCCTCCCTTTTTATCATCATTGTTACCATCGATCCCTTGGGACATCAGATGATCGCGTATAGGTCAAGAAGCCCTGGATCGACCGGATCGGCCAGCATCTTCCTTATGCCGCTGTTCTGGACGATCAGTTCCTCCAGTTTTTTGGACAGGTTTACCGAAGAGGATCTCAACTGACCCTGTATGACCTTTGCCTCATCTATCTTGCCAAGGGCTACCAGCGAAACCCCCAGGGCAAAGACCGGCCCGGGGTGCCTGAGGTTGGAGGCGCTTCTCCTGAAGCCATCCCGTGCCGCGGACCAATCTCCAAGATGAGCCTCTGCTATGGAAGCCATGTACCCGGCCTCTTCACGGGACCTTCTTGCCTGTCTCTCCCACATGAAGGGACCGTTCTCGCTGTTAAGTGCCATTCGCCCCATCCTTCTGGCCTCTTCCCAATCCCTGATAGAGGCCCTGGCCGAACACAGCATGGCTTGGGCATCCCCGCCCATGCCCTGGGCGGGCAGGCCAGAAAGGGTCTCTGTTGCCTGGTGGTTCCCTGAAAGCGCCTCCACAACACCCCTGACGAGGCGAATATAAGGGCTTGACATGTCCTTCCACTCAAGGTTTCTGGCGCTGAACAGGTCTTTTCTCGCGATGAAGAGACGTCCCAGCCAGTATAAACGGGGTATCTCCAACTCATGGTCATCGAAGGGTGTCATAAGTAGGCCCTCGGCCTCCTGCCACTTTTCGTCCTCGATCAGAGACCTGGCCAGCCAGAAGGAGGCCGCTGGATCTCCTGCCAGGCTTCCGGCCTCGCCAAAAAACCTGAGAGCCTCACCGGAACGGCCTGAAGACGCCGAGAAGAAGCCAAGCTTCCTTGCGCAAAGTGAACGTTCCTCTCCGCAAACTCCTGCTTCCCAGGCCTTTCGGTAGAGGTCCTCTGCATCCCTGAGGTCACCTTTGGCCTCTGCGGTCAGGGCCAGCCTTATTCCTGCTCCTCCCGTGGGGTCCTCCTCGAGGATGTCCCGGAAGATCTCCACTGCCCTCTCCGACTGCCCCAGCTGTTCGAGCAGATCTGCAAGCCTTCGCCAGTCTTCGGTATTTCTCGGCTCAAGCTCCAGAGCAATATCCAGGGAGGCTGCCGCGTCGCTTATCCTGCCCGACGCCTCGTGGATCATTGACATGAGACGGTGTGCCCCCGGCTCGTCGGGTATACGGTCAATGGAGGTCATAACGACATCTTCCGCTGGACCCAGGGCTTCCTTCTCACCGGTTTCGATCATGGCTTCGGCGAAGAGAAGTCTCGACCGGTCGGGGTAACCGTAGGCGAAAAAGAGAGCACTCTTGAGGGCCTGAGAACTCTGGGGCCACTTGAGCTGCTCCCAGGGGAGATCCCTGAGTACCGCCGGGGGCAGCTTCTCTCCTGTTAACTCCACCCCCGCCATGAAGGACTCCGCGGCACCATGGAAGTCACCGGTGAAGAACCTCGCTGCCGATCTTGCCAGAAGAACGTCGGGCGAATCCGGGTCCATCGATGATGCCAGGTCCAGCATCGTTGTCGCCATAGGGAGATCCCCCGCCCAAAGGGCGGAAAGCCCCCTGTAGAAGGAGCCGTATGACGATTCACCCATCGAAGAGAAGACATCCCAGGACCTTTTCCTCTCTCCTGTAGTGTAAAGGGCTCTCCCCAACAGGGCCCTGTATTCGGGCGAGATCTTCCCCTCCACCGTCTCAAGCGCCGCTGCGGCATCGGACCACATACCCGCCTTGACGCACTCCGAGGCAAAGAAAGATCTGGTCTCCGGGTTCGATGGAGCCCTGAACATCTCCTTTCGGGCAGCCTCCAGAGAGGATGCCAGTTTTGGAACATCCTGCTCAAGATCCACAGCAGTGATCACCCTCATGTCCCATCGGGAGACCTTCCTCCGGGTCTGCAGACGCCTGGAAAGTTTTCCCTTGGCCTGATCGAGGAGGTTCCTGACCTCTCTGGCGTTGCTGAAATCTCGAAGACCTACCCGTCCCTCCATCATAAGAAGGAACTTCCCGGCCGCTTCATCGGAAAGTTCAAGATTCTCGGAGGCCGCCATGAACAACATGATGTCGAGAAGCTCTCTCGGTGAGTAATCGGGAAAATCAAGGTGGAACGGGACCCTGCTCTTCAATCCGGTCACGGCCTCGAAAAGAGCGTCCATCTCCGAGGGGTACCCCGCGAAGATAACTATCAGGACATCCCGATAGTCCTCCATCCCCTTGAGGATAACTTCCAGGGCCCTCATGCCAGGGTCGGAGCTGTCCCCTGATCCAAGGAGCGTATAGGCCTCGTCCACGAAGAGAACACCGTCCAGCGCACTCCTGATGGCCTTTCCGGCCTTGATCTCCGCCTCACCGGGAGTAGGTCCGATAAGCTTGGCCCTGTCGACTTCAACAACATCTCCTACCCGCAGGATCCCGTACCTGTGAAAGATATCTCCAATAAGCCTTGCTACCGTCGTCTTTCCCGTCCCCGGATTACCCCTGAAGCAGAAGTGGAAAGACTGGAGCCTGAGTTCGCTGAGATCCCCGCTCCTGCGGTGCTGGTTCAGCCACAGGATGGCCTCGATCTTGCGCAGCTCTCTCTTGATCGGATCAAGCCCTATGAGATCTTCAAGCAGGACCCCTGGGCCGCTCTTCTTTCTCCCCGATATCTCGATTGCCAATCCAGATCACCTCTCAGAACGGTCCTTGGTCGGCGTTCCCGGCAGTCGCTCGGCATCTACACCTGCTTCTGCCCGGAGAATAGACGCAATAGCATCGGGGTAGGAATCTACGTAGACTATCCTCCTGATCCCCGCATTGATTATGGCCTTGGTACAGAAAGAACAGGGTTCGTGGGTGCAGTAGATAACGCTCCCCAAGGTCGATGCCCCTATGGCTGCCGCCTGGGCAATGGCGTTGATCTCGGCGTGGGAACCCCGGCATATCTCGTGCCGTTCACCGGCAGGGATACCCATCTTCTCCCTGAGACAACCCGTCACCGAGCAGTGAGGGGCACCTCTGGGGGCTCCGTTGTAACCGGTGCTCACTATCTGACGGTCCCTGACAATGACAGCTCCGACCTTTCTCCTGAGGCAGGTGCTCCTGGTCGAGACCACTGACGCTATGGAAATGAAGTATTCATCCCAGCCCGGACGATCGTCCACCATTCCCTTGCACCTCCACGACGAAACCTATTATAGCGGGAACCACAGCCCCTGGTCTCTACTTGGGCACAATGACGAAGCTGACCGATCCCTCTCTATGGATCATGGCGGAAGTCCTTTATCCAGCCGAGGGGTCGTCCTGTTCTACTGACCCTCCCATTGGGGTTCCCTCTTCTCGAAGAACGCCGATACTCCCTCGTGGGCGTCCTTTGAGGTACACAGCCTGGCAAAGGCCTCGTTCATGAAGGCGAACTGTTTTTCGTACTCCATGTCCTCGGCGGTGTAGAAGGAGCTTTTGGCCAACTGAAGGGCCAGAGGGCTTTTTGAAGCAAAACCGGCGGCCCATTTCCTGGCTTCCTCCTCGAGGTTCTCGCCTGGCACGACCCTGTTGACGAGGCCCATAGCCATGGCCTCGGGTGCCTTCACCAGTGCTCCTGAGAGGAGAAATTCCAGGGCTCGCTTGCGGCCCACGCAACGGAGAACTGGCAGTACCGGTCCAACACAGTTAAGACCCAGGTTTATCGCGGTCAGGCCCATTCTGGCATCCTCGGAAGCAATGACAAGATCTGACGACGCCGCAAGACCCAGTCCGTTTGCGGCAGCTACGCCTTGCACCTGGCATATAACGGGTTTTTGCATTCTGGATATACAGAAAAGAGGCCTTTCCATCTTCTCCACCCACCGGCGGTACTCAATTGCACTCTTTCCGGAGATCTCGGAAACATCGATGCCGGCACAGAAATTCCGTCCGGCTCCCTTCAACAGTATCACCCTGGTACTTTCGCATGAGTCCAGTTCCATGAAAGCGGCATGTAGCTCCTCGGCCAGAATGCTGTCAAAGGCGTTCATCTTGTCGGGCCTGTTAAGGGTGACCCTGGTCACATGGTCCTTGCCCCTCTCTACTATCAGCCTTTCATACTCCATCCGAAGCACCTCCCGATCATAAGGACCTCACCTTTGAGGCTCTTTCGGACCAACTTATTGCATACGAGGGACCAGGTCAACCTGATCTATTGAAAACCCGGGGACACAAAAAAAGGTTCTTTCGCCCTTCTCAAAACTGACCTTGAATATCATTAAGGGGGAGCTCCCCTTTTCGGGACCTCCCCCTCCTGTTGTCCTGACTTTTGCTCAAGGTAACGAATGCTGTTAACCCAGAACCCCCCTGATGATCTCCAGCGCCCTGTCGATCTCCTCTCTGGTGATCACCAGAGGAGGCGCGAAACGAATGATCCAGTCGTGGGTCTCCTTGCAGAGCAGTCCCCTCTCTTTCAGGGCTGTCGTATACTTTCTGGCCTTTCCGGCCGACTCTTCCAGGACAACGCCAATAAGCAGCCCCTTACCCCTGACATGCCTGACCTTCGGCGACTTGATGGCCTTGAGCCCATCCATGAAGTATGCTCCCAGTTCTTCGGCTCTTTCAGACATCTTTTCATCAACAAGAACGTCGATGGCCTCCATGGCGACAGCGCAGGCAAGGGGGTTGCCCCCGAAGGTCGAACCGTGGCTTCCCGGCTCGAAGACACCCAGCACATCCTTGTCGGCGGCTATGGCGGATACGGGAAAGACGCCCCCACCAAGGGCCTTGCCCATGATTATGATATCCGGGTCAACCCCCTCGTGCTGGAAGGCAAAAGTCTTCCCGGTTCTGCAGAAACCGGTCTGGATCTCGTCCATGGCCAGAAGGACGTTGTTCTCACGGGCGATCTTCTCAAGACCCTTGAGGAAACCCTCGCTTGGTACTGCGACCCCGGCTTCGCCCTGTATGGGTTCCACGAGTATCCCGACGGTGTTGCTGTTAACCGCTTTCTTGACGGCATCCAGGTCGTCGTAGGGGACGACTACGAAGCCGGGGGTATAGGGACCGTAGTTGTCCCTGGCTACGGGATCGACGGAAAAGGATACTATGGTCACGGTACGGCCGTGGAAGTTGTCCAAGAAGACTATTATCTCGGCCTTGTCCTTCTCAACTCCCTTGACAAGGTAACCCCACTTCCTCATCGTTTTTATGGCGGTCTCGACGGCCTCCGCCCCGGTGTTCATGGGGAGGATCATCTCTTTCCCGGTCAGTTCCGACATTTTTTTCGCAAAGAGCGGCCACCGATCGTTAAAAAATGCCCTTGAGGTCAGGGTCAGCAGATCTGCCTGGTCCTTGAGGGCCTTGATTATCCGGGGATGGCGGTGCCCCTGGTTTACGGCCGAATAGGCAGAGAGCATGTCCATGTAACGTCTCCCCTCAGGGTCCTCCACCCAGATGCCTTCAGCCCTGGAAATGACAACCTCCAAAGGATGGTAGTTGTGCGCACCGTATTTGTGTTCCATCTCCATAAGTTGCTGTGAACTTAAACGAACCATCATTGAACACTCCTCTCCCCTCGAAAAATAAACCCTGGGATTTTTTTATTTACTGTTTGCCCTGTTTAAAACTATTGTTTATTTTTCAAATCCCATGTTCAATCAAAAAAATATTAGCTTTGTAGGGATATTTTGTCAAATGCTTTTTCCTTCCAGAAATATTCCCAGGAAACCTTTTTATTTAAAAGGTTTATTTTCCTTCATTTCACTTCTGCGAACCGGCTTTGCGGCCCTCTTCTTATCGGGATGGGGTAAGATAGCTCCTGATGACAGTGATCGAAATGAACATCGCCATCTCAGGAGGTCTCAGATATTGACAGAACACAGATTACCCTCAGGTACGGACCCTCCCATGCCCTTGCTCCCCGAACCTTACAGGATAGCCTTCGAGGACACTGATTCCCCCTTTATCTTCTATTACGGTGATCCGGGAAGGGCAGGGATCTCCCCCCGAAAGATATCCCGGGGCGACTTCCTTTTACTGACCCTCAAGGCCACAGGTATCTTTTCAAGACTGAAAATGCAAAAGGGCGAACGTTTCCTTAACGGTTTCGGTGCCAACTCCCCCGAAGACCTCGTCTTTCGCCTGGCAGCAACCCTTTCCGGTACCACGCCGGTAACCCTTAACTGGCAGACGGACACTCCGGAGAGGGCCGCCTACAAGGCTTCGGTTTCCAGCGCCAGACTGATGTTGACCGACGGAAACCTTGACCCGTCCCTGGTCGATGCCATAAGGGAGGTTCGCCCGGATATGGCATTCTACGATACGGCCCGACTGAGGACGGAACCTCTCCCTCACTCTGCTTTTTTCCAGGAAGGACCGGAAAAGGAAAGCGAAAAGATCGTGATCTTTACCTCCGGTACTACAGGCGACCCCAAAGGGGTTATCCTGACCTGGGAAAATTTCAACGTCAACTCAAATGCCCTGAGACAACTGTTCTCTGGAATGCGCAAAGACCCAATGCAGCTTGTCATGGTCAACCCTCTTCACCATACCAATTCGACTGCCCTTTCGGACTGGTTCTTCCGTGAGCCCGGGGCCGTCATACACTTGCTTCCACGCTACACAACGCCCTACTGGCGCATCCTTGCGGAAACTTCCGAACAGGCCAAAGGATCAGTTATCGCCCCCTGCGTCTCCAGGCACTTTGATTTTCTCGAAGAACTAAACACAAAGGGGGAACTACCCATACCTGGAGAAAGGCTGGAAAAGGCTCTTTCCAGGGTCTCGTTCCTTATGGGTTCCGCTCCGGTAGGACCAATAACGGTCGAGAGGATCCTCAGGTGGACGGGTCATCTCCCCGTCATAAGATTCGGATCCACCGAGACCTGCCTCCAGGTTCTGGGCACACCGCCAGAGCTGACGGAAGATCAGGTTGTGAAAGCCCTTGAGGCAGGATGGGAGAAAAAACCCTCTCCAGGGTACTACATAGGGCGTCCCCATGAGCCTTTCACCCTGGCTGCCGTTGTGAAAAGCGTCGTCCCCGGAGAAGAAAGGTTCATGGAACCCTGCCGATCAGGCGAGGAGGGATATCTTGTAGCCCGGGGGAGGAATTTGATGAAGGGCTACCTTGATGATCCGGGAGCTACTGCGAAGGTTCTCAAGAACGGCTGGTATCTCGGTTTCGGGGACATCTGTTTCACACTGAAGAACGATCAGGACGGCCGCGAAGACTTTTACTGGCTAGGAAGAGAGTCAGCGCTGCTTATCAGGGGTGGTGCCAACTATTCCTGTGAGCAGATCGCAACGGAATTATCCGGATTCGTCCGCTCCCGCTACGGCCTGGAAGAGGGAGCTTTCGACCTTGCCGTGGTGGGGCTGAGGATCGACAGCGAGCACGAGGACTCCTGCTGCGTAACAATGGAGGTCTCCGATCTGCCATCTGGAGTTCGGACAGAGATCGGGAGAACTTTCATTCGCGAAGCCCGGGGACATGTATCGAAGGGTTCCCGCCCCGACATGCTGCGCTTCGGGAAAATTCCCCGTAACTTCAAGGGCGGGGTAAGCATCAAGGAATTGAAAAGGGAATGGACTGATGAACTGGGACTGACCAAATGATCAACTGCCTCATCTTCGATCCCGGTTCCACACGCTGACCTGAAAATATGACGAAACCCTTTCAGCAACGTCTTCGGCGAAACATTGACGTCCCATTCGCTGTTTGTTTCCATAAGTCTTTAAGAGCAGTCGGCATTTAGGTTCATGCGGCCCACAGGGGGGCTCCAATTAAGGCATGGTAGGCCAGGACATGGCCATAACGTTCCTTTTGTTATCCCTCCCTTGCGTCTATTATCGCTGGGCACATCAGGCAGACCATTAGGAGGGTATTAAAACCCGCTGAGCCTTTCTCGGAAGAAGACCTTCTTAATGATGATCCCTTGATCCTCCAGCCCTGTCAAAGCATTTCCAGAACTTTATTCGCCACTTCCATCGATAGTCCCATGTCCTGTTCTTCCTGTGCGGCGTTCATTTCATCCATGCTGCTGAAAGAACCTTGAAGCAGGGAATGGACAGTAATTATAACGAGATGGTCCCCCTGCAGGGTCCAAAGGCTCGTCCCCTCCCAGAAGGACCCCTCACCCAGACCATCTATCACCTTAAGTTTCTTCGCAGCTTTTTCGTTTGATCTCTGTGCCTTGACCATACGGCTAAAAACATCCTTTGCGGAGTCATGGATGCCTTCTTTCTCGATGGAGTCGCTGGTGGCCAACCTGACCGTGACACCGTAAACACTCCCACCCTTGCTGAAGGTATATCTGCAGGACATACCCGCGGGGAGGGAAACTTCACGGGGCTTGCCGTCCGATAGGGGCTCTTTGAACAGGGATTCTGCATCCGTTTTCGTAAATAACCCGCAGGGATCAGGGGTGGCTGAGGCTAATACCGGACCCCCTGCCAGCAGGATCAAAAGCACTGCCAGGACCCGGAAGAGAGCCGGGACCAGATATTTTCCATGGCTCATCAGGAACCACCCCTCACCGTAGAAATGATCAAAGGATCACTTTTTCTGTTTTTAATGATATTTGGCTAAAGATGGGTTGTCAATCCAGAGAAAGGTCGTTACTGGCATCAGGTACTCTTCGGGTCCTTTGGCTTTACTGCTAGAATTCTGAAGTATCAAGTCCCTTGTCTGGAGGCATTCAAGTGGGGAACCTGGTTCTGATGGCTCTCTGTTTTATTGCTGGTGTCGTTCTTCGCCGGACCGGACGTCTCCCGGGGTCGGCCCCGTCGGTGCTGAACTCCTACGTCATACACGTTGCACTTCCGGCCATGGCCCTGCTCCATATCCACGGCCTGGAGTTCTCCCCGGAACTTATCTATTCCGTCGGATCGGCCTGGATCCTCTTCGGAGTAGGTTATCTTCTTTTCCGGCAGGCAGGAAGGATAGCAAATTACTCGTCAGGGACGTTGGGAGCCCTCATCCTTACTGGCGGGCTGGGGAATACGTCCTTCGTGGGATTGCCCATGATAGAGGTGTTCTATGGTGCGGAGTTCCTTGGGGTAGGGATCCTGATCGATCAACTGGGATCCTTTCTGATTCTCTCGACGGCAGGAATAGCACTGGCCGCCTCCTGCTCCTCCGGAAAAGTGACCGCTTCCGGCATGATCAGGAAGGTCCTGGTCTTCCCCCCCTTTGTGGCCATGATCATAGCCTTTGCGATGATGCCTCTCCCATTCCCGGCATGGGCGGAAGAGGTCCTTGGCAGGATCGGCGGCACCCTGGCACCGGTGGCGCTCCTGTCGGTGGGTTTCCAGCTCAGGCTAGATCACATACGAAATAACATCGGCCCCCTGGCAGTAGGACTTTCCTACAAGCTTCTTTTCGGACCAGCCATCGTTGCATTGCTTTTCCTGGTTATCCTTGGCGCCAGGGGACCGTTGATACAGGTCTCCATCTTCGAGACCGCCATGGCCCCAATGATCACGGGAAGCATATTGGCTGCTGAACACGACCTTGATCCTTCCCTTTCAGCTCTTATGGTCGGCTTGGGGATCCCCCTTTCATTCCTGACCCTGCCCCTCTGGTGGTGGGTCCTTTCCCTGGTCTGATCCCTTGTGGCATGACGAGGCCCTAGCTCGAAAATGCCAATAGATACCCCGTAACAATGGATACGCCCCAAAGGATCACTCCGAAGAGGATCCCCCTGGCTCCAGCTTGTCTCACCACAGAACGGTGAAGACCGAAGCCAACCATGAAAAGCGCTGCGGCCATGAAAACTTTTCCCGCGGAGGCAAGTGCCTTGAAGAGGGAAGGGAAGGGAAGCACCGAGGAAAGAATGGAAGCAATAAGAAACAAAACAATAAAGGCAGGGACAGATATTTTCCCCTTTTCTCCCTGCCTGATCGAGACAAGAAAGACGATCGGTGTTATCCAGAGCGTTCTGGTCAGTTTCATGATAGTTGCTGTCTGAAGGGATACATCACCAACAATGGCGGCGGCGCCGACCACGGAGCTCGTATCATGGATGCTCAGGGCACACCAGATGCCGTACTGTTCAGGTGAAAGGGGAATCACTCTGGCCAGGAGCGGGAAGACAAAAAGGGCCACTGTGTTTAGAAGGAACACTACTCCCATGGAAATACCGATCTGCTCATCCCTGGCTTTCATCACCGAGGAAACTGCAGCAATTGCGCTTCCACCACAAATAGAGGTACCGTAAGTTATCAGTTTCAGTGTCGTTGGTTCCAGCCTGAAAAACCTGAGAAGGGAAAACCCCAGTGAAATAATAATCAACAGGCTTACCGCGGTTTGCCAGAATCCCTGGCCTCCGACAACGATAACCTGCCTGATATTAAGCCCGAATCCGAATAGTACTACTGCCGTATTAAGGGTGATCTTCCTGATCTTCCCCAGGAAGGGGGGGGCCGATGAAGGGAAAGTATTGCTGACGGCAGCACCAAGCAGAAGGGCAAGGCCTACTGCCCAGGTCCTGGTAAAAGGAAGCAATGCAATTATGACCGAAAGGGCAAGAAACAGAATGAAAGGAACGCTGACCTGCCGGATCTTCACTTTCCTGCCCTCCTGTGTTTTCTGAAAGGATCATTCATTTTATGATCCAGACAAACTGAAATTGAAAAAATCGAAACGGCGAAACCGGTGTCCTGTCACCTTTCCTGAACCTTTCGAACGGTCAACAAGATATTCGGCAATACCTTCCATCTATTCCGTGGAGAGAGCCTCGCTCCTCCCCCATGCCGCAAGGTTCCATGTGCTATTGACGGTAGCCGCCAGGAAACTTGAACCCGGTTTTCCTGGTACCTTCCGGCGTTCTGTCTTCCCAGGCCTATTCAAGAACCTTCTCGATCCAGACCAGATCTTCCACAGCGATAGAGAAAGCTATCCCGCCACCGGGTCGGGTGATGCAATCGCAATCTTTCAAAGCGTTGAATATGTTGGCCGACCGTTCTGTCTCTGCAAGAATGATCAGGATCTCCTTCTCTGGGAAAAGGGGAATGCCGAGAAACTGGACATCCTTTTCACTGGCCGTACCCCTCGCGTTAAGAATCGTCCCTCCGGTGGCCCCGGCTTTGCGAGCTACGGACATAACGTCGTCCGCACACCCCCTGTTCACTATGACGGTTATCATGACCTGCTCTGTTCTCTTTTCCATGGGTCCGCTCCTCTCCAGAAGATCACAGGTGGCTGAGCCCTTTCCTGCCCGATGGAGTATCTGGGAAACATCAAGCTGGACAGCAACGCCTAGCCTGTGTTTTCCAGAGGTGCCTCCAAAGGCTCTTAAGGCGTCCATCACGTTGCGGACGTGTTCCCCCCTTACAAGGGTCAGGACGATCTCTTCCTTGAAGTCACCGACGCAGAAGAATCCCGCTACAGGGTTCTCCGATCTGCCCCTTCCGGGTGCCAGAGTGCCCCCTTTTGCGCCGGCATTGCGGGTTATATCCACCACGCGGTCCCCAAGGCCTTCCCTTACGATAGTGAGAAGAAGCTTGCCGCAGGATCCATGCATCTCATCCTTGACAGTCATGGAGCGACCTCCTCTTCCGTTCTGCTTGCAAACTCTTTTTCTGACTCTGTTTCCTTGTGTTTTAGCACAAGTCCCAGTATCTGGATGGTGATAAGGGGTACCATAGCGATCATGGCAACAACACCGAAAGCATCCCTGAGAGGGTCACCTCCGGATGAAGCTGATGCCCCAAGTGTAAATGCCAGAATGAAGGTCGATGACATCGGACCCGAGGCAACCCCACCGGAATCGAAGGCTATTGCAGTGAACAGGGGCGGGCAGAAAAAGGTCAAGGCAAGCGCGATACCGTATCCCGGTATCAGGAACCACCAGATACTGGTCCCTGAAAGGACCCGGAACATTGACATTGCTACTGCGATCGCAACTCCTGTAGAGAAGGCGATAAGCATGAATCGTCTGTTGACATGCCCTCCAGAGACCTCCTCTATCTGGTCGTTCAGGACCCAAACGGCCGGCTCGGCAAGGACAACCACCGCCCCAAGCACGAAACCGATGGGAATTAGGACCCAATTGTAGGGAGAGGATCCGATCATCCCTCCGATGACGGATCCCGCAGGAAGGAACCCCCCCTTCACCCCCACGAGAAAGATCACCAGCCCCAGGAAGGTATAGACGAGGCCTTTGATCATCCTTACGACCTGGTGTCTGTTCATGCGAAGAAGGACCAGCTGGAATATGGCCAGTATGACTGCGATCGGCGCCAGGGCCAGAAAGGCCTCGTGAACTGTCTCGCCGAGGACACCCAGAAATGCCTCGCCCAGGGGGAGCGAAACTACAGTCGTTCCCTTTGCCACAGTTGACGCTTCGCCTCCTTTGTCGATGACACCCATGGCCAGGACCGCCATTATGGGCCCTACGGAGGCAAGACCTACCAGCCCGAAGCTGTTGCTCTCGGCCTCCCTGGTACCGCGAACGGCTGCGACGCCGACCCCGAGGGCGATAATGAAGGGTACCGTCATCGGTCCCGTTGTCGCACCACCTGCATCAAAGGCGATCCCCAGGTACTCGGGAGCGGAAAAATAGGCCAGACCAAATACCAGGAGGTAGAAGCCTATAAGGAGAAAGTGATAGGGAGCCCTTAGAAGTATCCTTCCAAGCCCGACGGAGACGAAGAAGCCCACCCCCAGCGCGATCATGGATATAAGCATCGTCTTGGGTATTGAAGGGGCTACGCTGGCGACCTGGTCGGCAAGTACCCTGACGTCCGGTTCGGCGACGGTGATGAAAAAACCCACGAAAAAGCCTGTCGCCAGCATGAGCATGACGCTCCTCTTGTGGATCAGTGCTGCGCCTATGCTGTGCCCCATGGGGAGGATCCCCACGTCAGTACCCAGAAGGAAGATACTCAGGCCGGTTATTATCAGAAGGCCACCAACAAGGAACTGCAGCAGAAGACCCGCACCTATGGGGGCCACGGTGGGGTAGAATACAAGGACCAGAAGCATGATTGGGATAACGGATATGCTTGTCTCTCTGAACTTTTCAAGAAGGTTCATCCATGAAGCTCCTTTTATGTGCCGCCAGATGGGAACTTTGACTTTACCCACCCTACAGGCAAGGATATCTCAATATGATGGTCTGTTCCACCTCTTTTCGTCGCAAACAGGAAAGGCATCGAGGAAACTGAAAGGAGAAGAAATGAAATGGCAGTCTTCGCAAAGAGAATGAGGACCATGGAAAGAACGGCATCAATTATCCGGGGTCTCTTTGGGACAATGAATGACCCCGGGATCATTTCCTTCGGCGGGGGTTCCCCCGCAAGGGAAGCACTCCCGGTGGACATTGTAAGGGAGATAGCCAACGACGTTATCAGGACCGACAGCCGCGGAGTGGAGGCCTTGCAGTACGGCAGCGTCCCTGGGCTCATGGACCTTCGACAGGCCGTATCGACAGAGCTGCTCACCCCCAGGGGCGTACCTGCGAACCCTTCCAACATTCTGATAACCAGTGGCGGCCTTGAGGGCATTAACCTTCTCTGCCAGGTCTTTATCGATCCCGGCGACGTCATCCTTGTCGAATCTCCCACCTTCGTTCACTGTGTGGAGATATTCGAGATGTTCCAGGCAAGGTGCATAAGTGTTGCCATGGACGAAGACGGCATGATCCCTGAGGACCTGGAGGAAAAGATCAGAAGGCACTCCCCGAAGATGATCTATCTTGTCCCCACCTTCCACAACCCGACGGGGAGGACCCTGTCCCTTGAAAGAAGAAGAATTATTGCCCGGATAGGTAGCGCATGTGACGTGATCATCCTCGAAGATGATCCCTACAGGGATATACGTTATAGCGGTTCAGATCTCCCTCCCATCAAGGCATTCGACACGACGGACCATACTGTTCTCGCCAACAGCTTTTCCAAGATCTTCTCGCCCGGGAGCAGGCTGGGATACGTTCTCTCCTCCGGCGAGATCAACTCCAGGCTGCTTGACGCCAAGACGGCTACTAATTCCCACACCTCCATGCTTCCCCAGGTCATCTGCGCTGAATTCTTCAAACGTGGACACTACCCTTCCCATCACAAGATGATATGCGACCTCTACCGAAAGAGGCGTGACACCATGATAGAAAGCATTGACAGGTTCTTCCCTCCTGGAACGAAAAGGGTCTTCCCCGACGGTGGGCTCTTCACCTGGGTGGAACTGCCGGGAGATATCAACACCACGGAACTGCTTGCGGAATCCCTTGCAGATCCTGATGTCAGGGTTGCCTTCGTTGCCGGCGAAGGTTTCTTCATTGAAGGAAACGGGATGGGCAAAAACTGCATGAGGATCAGCTTCGGCAGCGTTACCCCGGAGAAGATCAGGACAGGAGCGGAGCGTCTGGGAAAACTGATAAGACAAAAGCTGGAACGCAAACCTTGAGGTTTGTCCCCAGACTGTCTCTGTTCGGTGGGATGAGCGGACCAGGGTGGTGAAAGGTCAAGAGAGAAACCGCCCTTTTATCTTTTATATGGTGGATCTGTGAAGTACGCAGGTTGATATTTTGAGGAGAGAGTTCCACAAGCTGCCAATGCCTCCTCCATGCTGACGGGATTGGCTATCCCCTTCCAGGCAATGTCAAAGGCAGTTCCATGGTCCACCGATGTGCGAATGAAGGGCAGCCCCAGGGTGACGCTCACGGTCCGATAGAAATCATAGGTCTTTGCGGCAATGTGCCCCTGATCATGGTAAAGGGAAACAACTGCGTCGTAAACCCCGCTCAGTGCCATATGGAAGACACTGTCGGCCGGGACGGGGCCGGATACAAGAATACCCTCTCTTGTCGCCTGCTGGATCCCTGGTATAAGAAACCGGTGCTCTTCATCCCCGAAAAGACCCCCATCAGATCCATGGGGGTTCAGGGCCGCGAGAGCCATTCTTCCGTTCTCGATGCCAATGGATTTTAGAGACTTGTCGGCGAGTCTTATTGATCGGACTATACCATCGACGGAAAGACCGTTGATCATGTCCTTGACGGATTGATGCCTGCTATGGAAGAAGATCTTCAGGTTATCAACAAGGAACATGGTAACACTTTCCCTGCTCTTGGTCATTTCTGAGAACATCTCGGTATGACCTATGTAATCAAATCCGGCTTTTCTGACAGATTCCTTGTTGATCGGGGCAGTGACTACACCTTTTGCGACTCCCCCCGCGGCCAATTCCACCGATCTGACTATAGATTCCACCGCCAGGCGGCCGGAAAGGGAAGATATCTGCCCAACCTCGATCTCTTCAGGGCTGGTTAGCATTCCGATATCCATCACCGGCAACGACGTATGATCTCCCTCAATACGGTCCCTATAGGGGTCTATCGTTCTGAGCTCCAGCCCCGGGACCATCCTGTCCCTTACGGCCCTTAAAACCTGAATATCGCCGACGACCATATAATGGCATTCTTTCCAGACCCTCTCCCTTGAAAGACCACGAATGACTACCTCCGGTCCTACCCCGGCAGGGTCTCCCATGGTAACAGCTATACAGGGAATACTCATTTGGACTCTCCTTCCCTGATCCATTTTACGGCCCTGTAGAGGCCATCGTGACCTCCGATCAAGCCGCCTTTTGTTACCACTCTCATCCCATCGAAAACTGTCCCCTTTATTAACCCCCCCATCATCAATGGAGCGATCTCGATCTCGGGCTCAAGGAACCAGGCTCCTATATGTTCGAAAAACCCGATCGCTGTGTCACCGCCGGAGAGGATGATCCCGGAAACTTCCTGGTCCATCCACACGAGAGAGTGGGAGCCAATTTTTGCAAGGTTCTTCACAACCTCTTTTTCCCTACCCCTTACAACATTTCCCGAAGGCCTTGCCACCAGTACGTCCGTCCCTTTTCCTTTGAGTTCGTCGATCATTTTCCTACACCGGGCAAGAATATCTTGGGGTTCTTCTCCTATGGTGAAAAAGAAATAGGTTACATTGAATCTGTTTTCAAGGTACCTGAGCTGTTCCATGGTTATATCTGAAACACTTCCAACCAGTGCAAGAACCACCCCTCTCCTTTTGCCCGAGAACAGATGGAAGAGGTATGAAGCTGTAAAGGGACCGGGATCAACGGGAATGAAACTTACAGGAATAGAGGCAGCTGCTTTCGCTATGGTCTCTATGTCCTCATCACTCTGTGCGTCAACAATTATGATGCGACTGTAGCCTGACTGGTCGAGCAGCCTCCTGGAGATCTCATGGAACCCGCTGTTAACATGATCAATGGCAATGCAAGATAACGGGAAATTCCCATTGAAAAATGAGGGCAGATAACTGGTCGATATCGGCCATGTCGGATCCCTGCCGACCTCAGTCTCCTCAAGAAGACTTCCGTTCAGAAGCTGGTAACCGCCTATGGTGGTCCTTCCTGAGGCCGGGTAGGCAGGCACTACCAACGCAACCGTATCGGGCTTCATCTCAAGCAGGATCGAGGTTTCATCATATAGATGCCCTCTAAGGGTAGTGTCAATACGCTTTGCGAAACGATCCTGGGGATCCGCAGACAGAACCGCCGAACGTACCCGTTCTCTTGCAACTTCGGGAGTACTCATCCTGGTGTTGATATTCACCACCATGATCGGCGGATAGCCTTCCTTTCGGGATGGATCCGGGCCTTCGTGGCGGATCTTCTGCACCGGGGAAAAACCGCGGCTTTTCAGCTGTATCGACTGGACCGAGGAACCTGTCAGGTCATCGCAAAGAACTACGTAACCGTGATCTTTTACTCTACCATCTGCCATAACTCCTCCATCCACCCTGAACTGAAAGGACCGGTTATCCCGGACCGGCAAGTAGAAAGCCTTTGTTTCCCCGTATTTTATCTTCTACACATTTTGGACGATAATGTCAAAGACGATAATGTCAAAATAGACAAAAACAAGATATTCTGATAAATCCTGTCCAGATTTCCTATGATGGGAAGGGATTCTCTACCCGTCACGCCGTGCTTCCGCAATGTTCCTGTTGAAAAACAAAAGGAAGGAACGGAGAAATGCATATCGATCGGTGAACCGGAAAGGATGTCGTTCCAATCGAGCAGAATAAGGAGGTTCCAACGATGATAGCGAAAAACTGGAAACCATATACTTCTTTTCTTGCCTTTTTTATCTTGATACTCACGCCCCTTTCTTCGGAGAAGGCATGGGGTTGCACCGTTATCAGCCTGACGGCATCCGACGGGACCATTGTCTACGGAAGGACCATGGAGTGGAGCTCCTCGGACCTCCAGACCAAGGCGGTGGTAGTCCCACGGGGAAGCAACTTCCAGTCCGAGACACCTGACGGGAAACTGGGCATGAAATGGAGTGCCAGTTTCGGTTTCCTTGGCTTTGAGGTGCTGGACCGGGAGATAGTTGACGGAATGAACGAGGCCGGTCTTGCTGTGGGACTCTTTTTCGAAAAAGGACCGGCCGGTTTCGCGGACTTCGATACCAAACGTTCCGAAAGGACCCTGGATCCGGCCAGTCTTGTCCCCTACATCCTTTCCAGTTTTTCCGACCTGGAAGAAGTGAAAGAAGGACTGATGCAGATAGATGTCGTTCCCGTTGAGGATCCCTCCGGGGAGAACTCTATCGCAGGAAGCTTTATGGTCACTGCACCCTCCGGAGGATCCATGGTAATCGAGTTCTCGGGGGGGAAGCCTGTGTTTTCCGACAACCCCCTGGGTGTTTCCACGGACAGCCTGTCGTTCGAATGGCAAGTGACCAATCTGTCCAACTATGGATTCGTTACCGGAAATCCCTTTGAACAGGTCAGGGCAGGCGACATTGAAATACAGCCTCTCTCTGAAGGTTCGGGACTGCTTGGAACACCCGGGGATTTCACTTCTCCGTCAAGATTCGTAAGGGCCTCAATCTTCTCTCGGTATGCCAGACCTACCCGAATGGGTATTGATACTGTACAGGAAATTTTCAGGATCATGGACAGTTTCAACTTGCCTCCATGGCACGAGACGGGCACCGATCTTTCATACGTGGAGAACCTTCCCTCAGGGACATCATGGACCGTATGCCATGACACAAGGAACAGACTGACCTATTACCACACAGCTTTCAACAGGCGGGTAAGGATGATCGATCTGGGCCGCCTGGACTTCGAAGCAGACTTCATGAAGAAAATCCCTCTCGACGCTACCAGGGCGCAGGATCTGGACGACGTAACCGAAAAATTCCGTTAAAAGCCCAGACTTCACCGGTCGCTCTGGAAGCCCCGGAACTCCGGGTTGATCAAACCTGGTATATCCTCTCCCCTGAAAAGGGCGACAACTGAATCGACTGCACCTCGGACCTCCCTGAAAAGTGCCTCCGGCGTCCAGGAGGCAAGGTGGGGTGTAAGGATAACGTTCTCCAGTCCCAGAAGCGGATGGTCAGGTCCGGGCGGTTCAACGGTAAAAACATCCAGCGCCGCAAAAGCCAGCCTCCTCTCCTTTAGCGCCCTTTCAAGGGCCTTATCGTCGATCAGCTGTGCCCGGGCTGTGTTGATAATACCGGCCGAGTGTTTCATCATCCCCAGTTCCCGGTCCCCGATCATCTCCCTCGTGGATCCGTTCAGCGTGCAGTGGAGGCTGAGGATGTCCACTTCGGGAAGAAGATCCTCGATCCTGCCCCTGAAAGAAAGGTGCTCCGGCTCACTTCCACGGGGTTTGTAAAAAGGATCGAAGATCTCCATCCTGCAATCGAAACCGGCCAGTCGTCTCGAGACCTCCCTCCCGATCGCCCCGAAGCCGATGATCCCTACCGTTTTGTCCCTGAGTTCTTTGCCGAACATGTCCGTTGTATTGCGGTTGAGACCTTTCCCGATGGATGAAGATATAAAAGGGAAACGCCTCAGGCAATCAAGCATGAGCATGACCGTGAACTCTGCCACCGTGGATGAATTGGCCTCCGGAACGTAGGTCACTGCCACACCCCTCGCGGTAGCGGCATCAATATCCACGCTCGAGGGTTTCCCTCCGCATTTGGCAATGATCTTCAATGAGGGGAGGGCGTCCATATCGTCAGCGGAAAGACCACAACTGGAGGTAATGACAACTGCATCCGCGCCCCGGGCCACCTCCCTGACAAGTCCAGGCCCTATCGGACCTTCAGGACAAAAGAATTCCACACTTCCGTAGTCTTCAAGGGGTCGATACCATTCATTTGGTCCTTCCGGTTCGATAATAACTGTCTTCCTTTCCGCTGGCATGGTTATCCTCCTCCGCAAGACCGGACAATTTCCCGACCCTTTTATTATGCATCAATCCTCCACGACAGCAAACAGAAATGGCCCGCCTCCTCAGGGGGCGGGCCATTTACAGATCCTGCCTAGGGCTCAACTTCATATGAAATTGTCAATGCATCCCCAGTAACACGGACCGATGTAAGCTTTTTTATCCTCATGGATACCCTGGAAGGGGCAATGATCCTTTCCATCTCATCCTCTGCCAGCCTCCTTATCTCCTCGGACATAAGCAGCGCTTCGAACTTGTTCCTGATCTCGGTATGCATCATGTTCCTGAGCGGGTCCTGGATACCCCGGCTCAGGAAAGCTTCGTCAATGAACTCCCAGAAACCGTGAAGCGTCAATTCTATTGTAGGTGCAACGGTGACCCTGTCGTAACTTAGGCGCCCGTCGCGAATAATGGGTCTTAATGCGACGACCAGTTCTATCCTTGTCAGATCAACATCCGGCGGAGAATCATACCAATTGGGCCAGGTATACTCCCACCCTCGTATCTCGTGATCGCCACCGGTCTCAAAGACTGTTTTCATGGCGATCTTTTCGCCCCAGAAATACATTGCCCCGGGACCACCGAAATCACCGTTGATATCGTTCAGGTAATACCTGCTTTCTGTCGCACCTGAACCGTAAATGAACCTTTCCGGGGTAAAGCGCTCCTCCCAGGACCCTACCCTTATCCAGGAATCGTTCTCGCGGAAAGGTTCGTTATCCAGTTGGAAATCACTGGTTGGGCCAGCAAAGTTGTTCAGGTGGATTGACCCCCTCAACGCTGCTCCGAGACTCCTCAGCAGCAGCGTCCCCGGTATGGTCCTGGACTCGATCCGTCGGGGGAGAAAGAATAACGGGCTCCAGGGTCCTTCATTATTGAACTCGTCCGTCTCATTCACGGCGTTCGCATCGTCGATCCTTATTCTTATCTTGATGCGGCTTCCGACAAGAGTATCGGGAAACCTGAGCACCAGGTTGTTGAAAGTATGAGTTCCCCCTACCATGAGACCTTCGACGGATCGGTCCTCCATGGGGATGATCGCCACAAGTCCGTGCGTGGGAACTTCGGGCTCCCCGGCCTGCACTACCTCGTATTCCACGGCAATGCTGAAAGGCCCCGCCGGTGCGTTGCCCCTGTTCTCTATGGTTGCGGAATATCCTCCACCCCTGGATCTGTCCTCTACAATATTTCTTCCTTCGATATTGAAATAGGCGGGTCTGGTCTGACTACGAAGGACAAGATCCGGGCTCCCTGTAGTGGGTCGCAGGTCGACCCAGGGGGTGTGGTTGTTGGTCTCATCCGATTCGCGGACCCTTCCGACCGGGTCGGCGAACTCCTCTCCAGCCGTCGAATCAGCCAATGCCCTTATCCTGATCTCCGCTCCCGAAAGGGTACTGGTGAGTATGACCTCCCCCGTAAAGGTGACCGTACTTGCCGGGGGTGGTCCATTGGGAAGTGGGGATGTTGTACGGGGGTGCCAGGGATCGCTCTGCCCTGAAACAGTGAAAGGCACAGCCCCTGACCTGAGGGTTGCCATTCCTCCGGAAACAACTTCATACTCTACGCTGATCTTGAAAGGCGGGGCGGGTTCGGTACCCCTGTTCTGAACGGTCACTGAGAATGGTATGACTATCTGGTCACCCCTCTCCACTGGAACGCCCCTGTGACCTACCCAGGCGACCAGGTCAGGCAGCGCAAAAGCCGTGGCAGCTGAGAGGACCGTCATAACCACGGCAACCAGGAGTATCTCTCCTGTCTTCACTCTCCTTGTCATTACCACCGCCTCCATAAAAGGAACTTTTTCTCCATTTATTATACTACTTTGATGACTCCCTATTTGTTTGCTGTTTGACCATAAAGATATCGGACCAGAGAATCGGTCATAGATCATACAGGTTATCCAACATAGAAATACCATGGCCTAAATACTGTATTTATGCGATTATCTCTCTGTAGCTTTTCAACTTTCCCGTTTATCCGACCTGTTCTTTCCTACCTGATCCAAGGGAGGCATTCAACTGTGAGATCTTTCCCCCGATTTCTAAGGTTCATCCCGGTTTTCCTGATGCTCCTGACCGTTTGCTCACCATTACCCGCAGAATCCCTGGTTCCTCCGGAACGGGCCGACTTCACCGGTTTGAACTGGACTGTTGCTTTTCGGCAGGCCCACCAGAAGCTTTCTAAGGAGTATGCCTTCACAGAGTGGAAAGGGATAGACTGGGATTACCTTTACGAACACTTTTTCCCCCAGGTTGAACTTGCCTCTGCCGCAGGGGACGAAAGAACCTTTTATCTTCTCCTCCGCCAGTACGTCTTTTCAATACCCGACGGCCATATGGCTCTGGTCTCAGAGAAACTCGACGTCCCGGCAGCCCTTGCGCGGGAAGAGGCTGGGGGAGGCTTCGGACTTTCGGTAGCGGAGCTGGATAATACCAGGGTCATAGCCGCAGCAGTTGTGCCCGGAGGACAGGCGGCTCTGGGCGGTATTGAACCAGGAGCTGAGATCATCACCTGGAACTGTCTTCCCATAGGGATGGCCATATCGGGGGTAGCCGTCGACAGCATTCCCTACAGGACACTATGGACACACAGCTTCGCAGATACCGAAAGCCCACAGGCTACCAGCGAGAACCATCGCCTGGAGCAGGCAAAGCTCCTTGTTAGAGGTCCTGTGGGAAGCAAGGCTACGCTGGTGTTCAGGAACCCCGATACTGACAACCTTCAGGTTGCCATCCTCACGGCTATGGAGGACAACGGGGCCACCTTTGATCTCCTTGATCTCGGAGAACGCCTGGTCCCTTCTGACATGATCGACTTCTGGATGCTCCCGGAAGGCTACGGCTACATAAGACTCAGACCTCGGATCGATCCTGGGAACACGGGTGCCTACCCCGTTCACATTCTGGAAAGGTTCAGGGAAGCTATCCTTTTCTTCAGAAGATCCGCCGTTCCAGGTCTGATAATTGACATCAGGGGCAACTATGGGGGGATCGATGAACTGGCCGCGGACCTCTGCGGCTTCTTCTTCACTGACGAGGAGCTCTACGGATCTCTGGATATCTTCGACCCGGAGAAAGAGACCTTCATCAGGGCAGGGGAACTGGCCATCACCCCCAAGGATCCGCACTATGACGGATATGTGGTAGCGCTGATCAACCCGGGAACGAAAAGCTCCGGCGAGGGCATAGCCTCTTCTCTTTCCAGGTCGCCCAAGGGAAGTACCCTCGGGTTCTTCGGCACCAACGGGTCCTTCGGAGTGACAGGTGGAGAGATCATCATGCCAGGAGGTTACATGATCAGATACCCCTTCGGCCGTTCCCTCGACCGGAACGAACAGATCCAGATCGACAGCCGTCTGGGGGAAGGGAGCGTAACTCCGGATCTCAGGGTCCCCAGGGACGTCGAGAACATCCTGGCATTTGCGGAGGGGATCGATGTTGAACTCAAGTACGCTGTGGATCATCTGGATAGATTGACCTCAGGAGATAACATCAACAACTAGCCTCAGATGGTACAATATGATCACTGATCGCACTTTTACAAAAACAAGAGGGTGAAGAGATGAATAAAAAGAGGACGACCATGTTCCTCCTGGCAGGTGCGATCCTGGCGGTGGCTTTTTTCGCCCTGGGAGCGAACATTGCCACGGATCTTGTAAGGGAGAAATTTACCGAAGCGGTTAAGGAAAGCCTTGACTCCCAGATAACTCTCGGTGAAGTAAAGGGGAACCCCTTCAGAGGCTACAGGATAGAAGATGTGAGCCTCTCCGCCGACGGATCCGAGCTATTTTCAGCGCGCAGGATCAAAGCAAAGGTGTCTCTTATCTCGCTTATTACAGGAGGTGCTCCTGTCTCCCTGCTGGAGATAGTGGGCTTCAGCTCCGATGTGGAGAGGATCAACCGGCTGATCCCCAGGATCAAGCCTGGCGAAGAAGGAGGCCAGCTTCCCTTCGAAAAGGTGCGCCTGACCGACAGTCAATTCGGCACCTCCTGGGCGCAAGCAACTATCAGGGCCGTTACCCTTTCTTTGGACGGGGACCGAATCGACACGAACCTGGACATATCGGTCAATGACCTTCCCGTTAGAGGGGACCTTGATGTCTCGATGGCCGATAAGGTTTCAGCCATAAGAAGAATGGACCTCAGGATCGGTGAGGGGAAAATTTCTGCATCTGGAGAGGTAATGCCTGAACTGTTCCTGAAGGGTAATGCCAAAGACCTTGACGTTTCAAGGCTTGTCTCCTTCTGGCCCGACGCTGACCCTGAGCTTTACAACGGGCTTGTTTCGCTCGAATTCACAGCGGAGAGAACCTGGCAGGATCCAGAGATATCAGGAGACTTTCTTTTTTCGGGCAGCCTTTTGTCGGGTATCCCCGTAGAAAAGGCGTCAGCCCGATGGAGATTCCTCAACAATCGTCTTGACGTTGCCGATCTCGACGTCTTTATCCTGGGCTTTCCCCTGAACGGTTCGCTGGCTTTTGTTTTTGACCCAAAATCACCCCCGCGGATGCGGGTGGACCTCAAAGGGGCAGCAGCGAACCTTGAGGCCCTCTCTCGAATATCCGAAAAACTGCAAGGCATGAGCGGGACCCTGGACAATTTTTCCGTATTCCTCGAGGGACAGGTTTCCAACCCCGAAGGACAGATATCCTTCGAGGCCCGGGAGCTGGGTTACAGGGATCTTTCGACCAGCAACACAAGCATCAACGCCAGGATAAGGGGCGGAAACATTAATATCACGGGCAAGAGCAACTTCGAGGGAGCTCCATTGACCCTCGGAGGAACTGTCTCCAATTTCATGAGAAGTCCCGTAACAGCCTTGCAGGGAACATTAAGATCCCTCTCACTGGGATCATTGGATAAACTGGTACCCGCCATGCAGGAGTTGGACTTAAGGGGAAGTGTCAACTCCGATTACAGGATCTCAGGACCCGTGCAGGCAATGTCGGTGTCAGGCAAATTATGGTCCGACAAAATATCTGTCGGGCAACACTCGCTGGAAAGACCTTCTTCCTTCTTTGATTACGACCTGAAGGAGGATGCTCTCTCCTTCTCCGACATGAAAGCCTCATGGAAAAAGGCCGCCATCTCAGGGAAGGGCAAGATCACAAGCCTGACCTCCGACGAAAGGGCAGGCGATCTCTCACTGCAGGCATCGAACCTCGACTCCGCCTTCTTCTCCTCCTTCTATCCCCAGATCTCCGAATACCGCCTGAAGGGAGAAATGTCCGTCGAGGC
The DNA here is from genome assembly GCA_012729145.1 of Synergistaceae bacterium. GTDB lineage: Bacteria > Synergistota > Synergistia > Synergistales > Thermovirgaceae > 58-81. The sequence goes on from JAAYDT010000085.1 coordinate 48,099, forward strand.
TCTGGTCAAAGGCCCCCTTTCTGGTCCTTCTGTAAGGGTCGGTCTACTGTCCAGATCTTTATCTTTAATGGACAGCTACAGTTTCACGAACCTGAAGGCAGGAACGAATATCAACGATCTAAAGGCCGGGATCCCTTCAGACCTTCAGCTTGATATAACAGCTGATTCCGCATCAATTGCCGGAGCCGAGCTAAAGACCCTGGATCTGGAACTCGAAAAGAAGGCGAAGGTCTTGACAGTAAAGAAAGGGAACGCGTCGATCGGTGAAGGATCCCTGTCTGCAGGGGGCAGCGCCACTTTAGAGGATCCTGCCGAGAGGACGACCCTGAACCTTACCTTGAAAGCAGCGAACATCGACCTTGAAAAGGTGAAACTCAAGGGCGGAGAAGCTCTTCCCCTGGCAGGGACCCTTAACGGGGATGTGGCAGTCACCGGCAGGGTTGATGATCCCCGGGTTTCTGTCAACGCAGCGGCGCCTTTCATAGCAGCGGCAGGACTTAAGATAGACAGCGTTAAAATGAAGGTCTCCGGAAATACTTCAACCCTGAAGATAGAGGACATTTCCGGCAAGGTCGGTGAAGGTTCAATGGCTGTCACCGGCGACGTGGGTCTTGCCCCCTTTGCCGCCGACCTGGCGATCAACGGGAAGAGCCTTGAACTGAACCCCCTGCTTTCGAGATTTGAGAAACTGAAATCATTGAATATAACAGGAAAGGCAGATCTGGAATTCAGGGGCCTTTTCAGTGAAGGCAAGAACAACGGCTCGGGGAAGGCCACTTCGCCCTCGGTACGTGTAATGGGAATGGAGATCACCAATGTTGTCATTCCCCTGGTTCTTGACGGCAACAGGCTGACCTCACCTGACGGAACAGGAAGGATTTACGGAGGACAGCTGATGAATGATCTCGCACTGAACCTTTCCGGCATGACCTTCTACAACGAGATCGAAGTAAAGGACACCGATGTCAATGCCCTTCTGAAAGACGCCTTCAAGCTCCAGGGAAACATTACCGGCAAGGCAGAGCTCTTCGCCAAGATCAACGGATCCCTGGGTAAAGAATTCAAATACACCGGTAAAGGGCTTTTCAAGACAGGTCAGGGGATGATAACCGGGTTCAAAATAATAGACCTTGTGGCCGCAGTTCACCGTTCCAGGGGGCTTCATTTCGCTTCCGTATATGCACCATTCGACCTTCAGACGGGGAAACTCATTCTTGCTGAGGATACCCTTGTTAAGGCTCCGGAGGGTGACCCTCTCTATGAATTCCTGGTGGCCTCGGGGGGGATCGGACCGGGAAAAAAACTTGACCTGGCATGCAACGGCAAGATAAACGTAAAGGTTATCAACGCCCTCCTTGGCGGAGCCACGGGAGGTCTGGGCGGGCTGGCCTCAACACAGAACCTCGCCGGTATCCTTACGGGAGTGCTGGAAGGAGCTGGTTCAAGCCTTCGGGACGATGATTTCAGGGACGTACGCTTTAACCTGGGCGGCACTTTCGACAAGCCCAGCGTCTCCAACATAAAGGTATCTCCGGGAGAAAAGCAGGAAACCACCCAACAAGCAGATCAGGAAGAAAAGACACTCCAGGAAAAGATCCTGGAGCAGGTCATTCCCGGAGCAACACCTGCACTTCCGCAACAACAGCAGCCAGAGCCGACAGAACCGGAGCAGACAATAAAGGAAAAAATCCTTGAGCAGTTGATCCCAGGTACCAAACCGGCCCCGAAACAAGCTCCGGAGCAGCCGGCTGTGCAAACTGGAACCTCTCCCCTCCAGAAGACTGAACCAGAGATCAAACCGTCCCAGGAACCGGCTAAACCAGAACCTGTGGAAAAAAGCGGGCCGGAACCGAAACCGGAATCAAAACCGGAACCCAAGCAGGAACCTGGACCTGAGCCAGAACCAGAACCAGAACCAGTGATCGAAGTCATACAGGAACCATCAGAAACACCAACGCCCGAAACCCAGCCTTCGTCAGTAACTACAGAAGGTACTGCCGAGGAACCGGCTCCCGAACCTGAGTTAAAACCTGAGACCGAAACTCCTGCGGAACCCCCGTCAGAGTTGCCGGTGGAAAAACCGGTTGGAGAAGCTCCGGCAACTGTACCAAAGCCTCCTTTGGAAGAACCTGTCATTGAGCAGCCCCAGGAGGTTGTATCGGAAGACATGATTGAATGAACGGACCGCTATATCGCAAAGGGCCGGGCGTTCTGTCCCGGCCCTTTGCCTTTACAGCCTGGGAAGTGGCACCAGGCCTCCAGAATGATCCCTGACCCCGCCTTCGGTTAACAATGGACAAAACCAGTTGCCACCCTTCGTCGGTAGCCTCTTCAGTCACGGATCCTTTATCATCTTTTCCGTAATTCCCGTCTGTAACACATGGAAGCTACACTTCGCAATTTTCTCATTTCCTGTGTATCCTGAACTTTCCTCTGGTTTTATCCCGTTCACTCGTTCCGGCTCGTTGACCACCCGCTAGCCCATATATTGCGGTGTCCTCAGTACCGGTTCTTTCCCCAGTAACATAATACCGAAATGATCGAATACTTCACCGGTCATTGCATCCCTGTCATGCCAGCGGACCAGGAACTCCTTCTCCCTGAGCCAGGTCCTTCGGAAGGAAGAGGGATCCTCGAAGAGAAGTACGCCCCTGGCGTGCCCGATAACGATGGCGTAGTGGCCGTCTTCATAGTCGATCTCCCACTCCCTTAGTGTCTTGGGCCGTTCCGCCCAGGCCTGGAGGAGGACGATCACCGGTATCCCTTGGTCGATCTTCTTTTGCAGCTCCTTCAGTGTCCATCCGGAACGGGCATGAACGTTGAAGCCATACCTCTGCGCGGTCCTGATGATACTGTAAACGTCAGTCCCTTCTTCATCGGTCCCCAGGGTCTCCATCAGTTCGTCCAGGCGGACCTCCACTCCGTAGTATGCCATTACGGTCTGGAGAGCTGTGGCTCCACAATCGAAATCGAAGGCTTGCCTTCCATAGTGAAGATCTATCATGAGAACACCCTCTTTCGCAATAGGACCGTATTAATTATAGATCCATAAAAACCCCGGTTGATACTGATCTGCCCTGCCCCTTCGACGTTGACACCTCTGAACCTTTCGATCCACGCTTCACGGTTCACGACCCACGTATCTCAAACCGGAGACGGGAGGGGTTGACAATAGGTGTATAATTTGAGGACCTATTGTAGGACTCTAAGTATGATTTCAAATAGGACGTTTTGGGGGACTTAAATTGAATTCTGTCTCAAGCAGGGATCTGAAGAACAACCCCGGGATCCTGTCCGACTCTGATATTACCGTAGTCTATTCCCGGTCGAGACCTATGGCAGTTTGCGTTTCGGTGACGGAAGGTGAGGATGTACTCTCCCTTGCCGACACCATCCTTCGTATCAGGGCCCAGAGAGCCCTTGAAAAGGCACGTATCAGGTCAGGATCGAAGAGAATGGACAACTTGTCAAAAGCAGATATCGATTCAGAGATCCTTTCCCTGAGAAAAA
>JAAYDT010000013.1 GCA_012729145.1 Synergistaceae bacterium
ATGGTCCAGGCCCCGGCGATAAAGCCCAGCAGATAGCCGAAGGTGGGATGGAGAATGTACTGGGGACCCCCCCCCCCGGTGAACACGGGAAGGCCTATAAGCCCCATGCCGACATACAGGACCTGGGCCAGGGCCCCTGCGCGTGACCCCAGAAGGGTCCCGGAGAGGAACACGAAGAAGGTCTGGAGCGTGATGGGGACAAGGGGGAAGGGTATCCTGATGAAGGCCCCGAGGGCGGTCAGTACCGCGAAAAGGGCCGAAAGGGTCATGATCCTCACGGGGAAACGCATGGCCTACCTCCACTGTCAACCAAAAATTTAATAGGTTGACATACTATGGAGGAATACTACAGCAGGGGAAGTGAAAAGGCAAGGAAGAAGGAGAGGCAAAAACTCGTGAAAAGTGAATCCAGGATCAACTGCGAACCCTGCCCTTCCTGCCTCCTTAACCCTGTCCCCTGCCGCCTTGCCTTTCGCTTATTCGTCACATCTCACGCTTCTTGCCGCTAAACCCCATCCACGATCTCGGGAGCAAGGCCCTTGAACTGATGGAGATGCTCCCTCCTCTCCCGGCGAAGGCTCCCGATCATTTGAGCGTAATCCTCCCTGGAGTACCACCTGTAGGGGTCAAATTCTGCCGATCCCTGCCCAGGCAGCTCTTTCGGTATTTCGTAACCAAGGATATCGTCGTAGCGCCACTCCAGTTTCTCCCTCATGGCCTCGCTGATGGCCGAACAGGTGACTTCGGCGGTTATGTTAGCCCCGTCCTTTCCACCTATCCTCCCCGTGTTAAGGACGTAGCACCTGATCCCGGGGTTGTCCCTGAGGATCCTCAAAAGCCTGTTCCCGTTTGTGTGGGGGTTGTCGATAATGAAGGGATCGAAGCCCACCACCCTCTTGGCCTGTCCGACTCTGGAGGGATCCTCCGCGCTGGTTATCGTAGACTCTCCCAGCATGAAATAGGCTGCGGCCTGCTCCGCCGATGTGAGCCGCCCGATGGGCGGAGTGTCGTACCTCCTCATGTTGAAGAGCAGGTAGTCTACCCTGTCCAGATCTATGGGCCCCGAAGTGTTTGGTATGGCCTCCCTGGGCACGACGGCCCTTCCGTTGGTAGTTATGGCGTGGTTGTCGAAGTCGATCTCCCCGTCTTCGTCCACCCAGCAGTTCTCGATAAGAGCCTTTCTGTCGCGCGCAGCCCACAGAAGGGTCTGCTGCTTCGTCACGTTGTCGGTCTTGATGTAGAAGTTCGCTTCCGAACCCAGGGCGCTTCCGTTAGGCAGAAGGATGTTGATATCGTCCTGGAGCACCTCCACGCCCTCCGGGGCCTCGAGGCCGTGGTCGGCGGTGGTAATGGTGGTCTTGCCAGTCCCGGATAGCCCGAAGATCAGCACACCCTTCTCTTCAAGCCCCCTGGGAGTATTAACCCTTATGATCTTGCTTCCTGCGTGAAGGCCCAGGGCGTTCATGGTCTCGCGCCCCAGGTGCATGGCCATCCTCAGGGTGGCCATCTTGGTCTCCCCGTAGTAGTCGCTTCCCAGGATATAGGTGACCCTCTGTCTGGGCAGGACTATGATCTTACGTTGATGCCATTCCGGGATCACCACGGTGACAATGTCTGCGTAGTCCTGGTCCAGTTCCAAGGAGAAGTTCATGGCGAACATCTGGGCTATCCTCGCGTACCTTCGCGTCACGTAGAGGTTCGCGAAAAGGGGCTGACGGTCCGGGGAGCCTATCCTCGCGGTTACGCGTATCATCTGCTGCCACCTAAGGTAACCCCAAACCTGTTCCAGGAGCGTTACCAGGGACTCGTCCGTCTCGTAGAGCACTTCGGTGAAAGCGGCGCTCCGGGAGCGGATCTTCGTAACATAGAGGGAGGCCCCCTGGTTGTTGGGCACCGTCTCGTGGGCGGCCATAGCTCTCAGTTCATCCTCGGTGACGTCGCGGAGAAGGCTCCTGCTCACTGGGTGGCGGAGCTTCTCGCAGAAGGAGGAATGGTCGTCGAAAAATCGCACTTCCGATCGCCTCCAGGTCTATTTTTTCCATCCCCAACGGGAGATGAAGCCTCTTTCGGTGTAGTTCCCGAGGAGAGAAGCTGCGCCGTCCTCCAGGGACAGGGGCACCGATACGGAAAGGATCACGGCGGCTTCCCACCTGGTTTCGACGGCATCCTCGGGTATCCCGAGCTCCGCCATCTGCCGGAGGACCAGCTGGGCGTGCTCGTAGGGACACTCCGCGAAGGCCTCTCTTGATCTTACGCTCCCCTTCCGGCCTGCCGCCTCCAGTGCCAGCGTCGCGCTCTCCCCATAGGCCTCGATGAGCCCTCTTACCCCCAGCTTGGTGCCGCCGAAATAACGGGTGACAACCACAACGGCGTTGACCACGTCCGCTCTGAGGATCGCTCCCAGGATCGGTTTCCCTGCTGTCCCCGAGGGCTCTCCGGCATCGGAGTAGTACTCCACGGGGTTGGGGAATCCCACCCTGTAGGCCCAGCAGTTATGGCTCGCATCGGAGTAACGCCTGGATATCTCCCGGATATGGCCACGGGCCTCCTCCTCGGAATCGGCCCGGAAGACCCTTCCTGTGAAAATGGAGCGTTTATGCCTGGTCTCGACCTCGGCGGAAGAGGCCGGCTCGTAGAACTCATCCCTTCCTGGCATGAGCCTCCCAGACCTTCTTGAGAGCGTCCCAGGTCTCATGGAGAGAGGCGGGCAATACCTTGGTCCCGGCTGTCACGGGCATGAAATTGGTATCGCCGTTCCATCTTGGGACAATATGGAGGTGGACGTGACCGGCGAAACCGGCCCCGGCGGTCTTCCCGATGTTTATCCCCAGGTTGAACCCCTGGGGGTTCATGGCCTCGGTGAGAACGGCTACGCACCTCTGCCCGAAACGGTGCATCTCCAGGAACTCCTCTTCCCTCAACTTTTCGTAGTCCCCCTCGTGCCTGTAAGGGGCCACCATGAGATGTCCCGGGTTGTAGGGGAAGGCGTTGAGTATCACGAAAACCAGATTACCCCTGGCCAGTATCAGGCGCTCACTGTCTTTGTTCTCCTTGGGGAAATCGCAGAAGATGCACCCCTCCTGCTTGTCGGCAGAGTCAATGTAGGCCATCCTCCAGGGCGCATAAAGCTGTTCCAAAGGAACCCCCCCTCTCCAGTTTGAGGAGATGTACGTTTCACGTGAAACACGACGGCGGAGCTGTTAAAAATTCAAAGGGGTAAACGGTAAACAGCAAACTGTCATCTGGCAAGTTACGAGTTACGGCCCCTCTTCATCCCCGTCTTCAGGAAAGACCAGGCCTGCCATGCCCCGAAGGCCGTTCCGGCAATAATGGCGGCCGGGAGGGTCCACCCGGGGTATCCCCGCAAGACCAGGGCCCTTCCGCCAACCACACCAAAGATGATGAATCCGCACAGGAGTAAAGCCGAGGAGAGTACCCTCGTGAATGCCCCTAGATCTTCCGTGAGCCTGGCCATCGACTCACCCCCTGCAGGGTCACTTGTCAGGGAAGAGTATCTCCCCGCTCCGGTCGATCATCTCAAAGAGCCTGCGGGCCTCATCCTCGCTCAATCCGCCCAGCATGACCCTTACGTTGTCCCCTCGTCCGCTCATCTTTACGTCTATGCCGTAACGCTCCGAGACCCTGAGAACAGGCTCTGGGATCAAAACCGACTGGGAAGACCTCCTTGCCCTGTTATCCTTTCCCCTTGAAGGCTTACGGACCGCCTCCTCCACCTCCCGCACCGACATGCCGCGGTCGACGCACTGTCTCGCCAGGTGGATCTGCTCCAGAAGGTCTTCCAGGGACAGAAGGGCTCTCGCGTGCCCCTCGCTGAGATCTCCCCTGTGCAGCATCTCCAGGATCTCCTCGGGAAGGTTCAGGAGCCTGAGCTTGTTGGACACGGCCACCCTGCTCCAGCCAAGCTTCTTCGCCGCCTGTTCCTGGGTGAGTGAGAACTTCTCCACCAGCTCCCGGATCCCCCTGGCGGCCTCCAGGGGGGAGAGGTCTTCCCTCTGGAGGTTCTCCACCAGGGAAAGCTCCATCACCCTGTTCTCGTCCGCATCTATTACCCGGACGGGCACCTCTTCGAGCCCGGCCAACTCGGCGGCCCGCCACCTTCTCTCACCGGCCACGATCTCGTAGCCGCCGTTAAGCTTCCGGACCACCACGGGCTGGACGATGCCGTGCTCCCTTATGGAGTCGGCAAGGGCCTCCAGCCCCTCCCGGCCAAAATCCTTCCTGGGCTGGTTGGGCGAAGGCCTTATGTCCTTCAGTCGCAGATGGAGGACCTCCCCAGGCGCCCCCGCAACGGGGATGGGATCTGCCCCGGCTCCGGGAATGAGAGCTCCGAGACCTTTCCCTAGTGCCCTTGGGCGAGCCATCGGTCCTGCACCTCCTCGGCAAGGTTCCTGAACGCTGCAGCGCCTGCGCTTCCCTGATCGTAGTAGCAGATAGGCTTCCCATAGCTTGGGGCTTCGGAAAGCCTTACGTTCCTTGGGATTATGGTCTCGAACACGGCCTCTTTGAACTGGTTCTTCACCTCGTCAGCAACTTCCCTGGACAGGTTGGTCCTGGTGTCGAACATGGTCAGCACCACACCGTCAAGCTTGAGGTTCTCGTTAAGGTATCTCTGCACCAGCGAGACGGTCCGCATGAGCTGCCCCACGCCTTCCAGGGCGTAGTATTCGCACTGGATCGGCACCATAAGGCTGTCGGAAGCGACCAGGGCGTTGACGGTAAGAAGCCCCAGGGAGGGAGGGCAGTCGATAAAGCCTATGTCGAAGTCCTTCATGGCGTTCATGTGCCTCGCGAGCCTTGTCTCCCGGCTCATGACCCCGGCGAGCTCAACTTCCGATCCGGCAAGGTCAAGGGTGGCTGGAAGGACCCAGACCCCCTCCCAGGACGACTGGATGATCGCATTGGTGGGGGAGACCTCGTCAAGGATGACGTGATACATGCTGTTCTTGATATTGGCTACGTCAACACCCAGCCCGCTTGTGCTGTTGCCCTGGGGGTCGATGTCAAGAACAAGAACCTTCTTGCCCTGTCTGCCCAGTTCAGCGGCCAGGTTCACACAGCAGGTGGTCTTGCCGACGCCTCCCTTCTGGTTCGCAACTGCAACTGTTTTCAATAACTTCACCTCCACCAGGCGCTCTTGTTGGCCTTGCCGGGATTTCTCGGGAACCTCGCCGGGCACGGACCGGTCTTCTGCAGTCTCACAAGGCAAGGACTCTTCCCGTCAAGATCGTAAGGGTGGATCACGGGGTCGTCAAAGCCGAGAGTGGCCCATCTATCCCCTATCTCCCTAAGCTCTTGCAGGACCCTGGGCCCCTTGAAAAGACACGCCGATCCGCCTACCGCCAGCAGGGGAGAAGCGTACTCGGCGACGACGCCCAGGTGGCCTACGGCCCTTGAGAGGGCTATTTGGTATCTCTCCCTGCGCTCCAGGGAGAGGGCCTCCGATCTTGAACAGACCACGTCGACGTTGACCAGACTGAGCATACCGGCCATCTCCTCAAGGATAGCGCACTTTTTCCCCACGCTTTCAAGGAGGGTGATCTTCAGGTTCGACCTGCAAAGGGCCCATACGATACCCGGAAGACCTCCACCCGTCCCGATATCTACAACGGTGCCGATGTCCGGCGCAAAGACCAGAGATACGGCGCAGTCCCTGATATGCCCCAATATCTCCGATGGGTCTCTGGGACCTGTGAGCCTTGCTCTCTCGTTGAAGGAAGCAAGAAGAAGGGCGTACCTCTCAAGCCCTTCCCTGTTCTTCTCCATTTCAACCAGAAGTCCTTCAGTTGAGAGCCTCTGCTCGGGAAACGGCTCTGGCAAGTATTATTCCATCCTTCCCGGAGTTCGAAGAGATCGACGGTCCTTTTCTATTTTATTATCATACCCGAAAACATAGGGGTTCGGACCGGGATTTCGGTGATAGACTTATAGAGGGGTTGCCCCCTTCATCTACTGCCTGGGAGGGATCGAATTGCCAGTAAAAAGAGGGAAGAACCTTATAGCGTTACGACTGGACGAGGGGGAGGACCTCATCCCCTCCCTTCTTGAAGCTCTTGGCGACACCACCTCGGCGGTCATCATTTCCGCGATAGGGATGCTCCGCGATATCGAGATAGGCTGGCTTGGCCCCGATGGATACGAGAAACATCAGTTCTCAGACCCCCATGAGATACTTTCCATATCGGGTACGGTCAACAAAAAGAGCGACGGGAAGGCATTCATCCATGCCCACGCCTCCCTGTCGGGGAGGAACATGTCGGTCATCGGAGGCCACCTCTTCGGAGGGACTGTCAACAACACCTGCGAGATGGTGTTCCTGGTACCGGAGGGACTGACCTTCGAAAGAAAGGTCCTTGTGAAGGGAGAGCCTCCAAGATTCTGTCCTGAAAATAAATGAAAAGTCTTGCCGCTCTCTGCTGTCTTCTGATCCTTTTCTCGCCTCTGCAGGCCGGGGCGGGGACTGCTCTTTGGGGTCGTGTGGTCGAGGTCGTCGACGGGGATACCGTGACCGTTGAGACTTCCGACGGGAAGGTGGAGCAGGTGAGATATATCGGCATAGACTGCCCCGAGACCTCTCACCCCCGCCGGAGGGTGGAAGAGCTGGGTCGGGAGGCGTCCCGTTTCAACAGATCGCTGGTGCTCGGAAGAAGGGTCCTTCTCGAGCTTGACCTGCAGAAGAAAGACCGCTACGGAAGGACCCTTGCCTATGTCTGGGTAGAGAGCGACGAGGGAAGCTTCATGGCCAACGAACTGCTGGTATCAAGCGGCCTGGCAGTCCCTTACGCTATCCCCCCAAATCTGCGCTACACAGACCTTTTCAGGGAGGCCTTCGCCAGTGCCAGGTCCTCCGGGAGAGGCCTCTGGGAAAAGGCTCGTGGAAGGCTGTTCACTCCAACCCAGGTATGGGCGGAATTACCCTCGCTGGCGGGGCGTTTTATCAACATACGGTTCAAGGTGGATAGCATTTCCTCTTCCAGGACCCGCTACACGCTACGTCCTGATAAAGGCTATACCACTCTGATAATTCATAAGAGTGATACCGGTCAATTCGGCTCCATTGAAGATCTGGCCGGCAGGACCCTGATCGTAACAGGGAAGGTCATACCGGGATTTAATGGACCCGAAGTTATCCTGAGTGACCGGACCCAGATCTTATCCTTCTACTGATCCAAACTTATCCACAGGTTTGTCCACATCTCCACACCCCCTTTCCGGTCATTTTGGCACTTCTTGACAAAACTCCACAGGAAATACCCCCCCGGAGCTGCCCTTGCGCATACAACCTTGAACCTGAAGGGCCGAGACGGTCTGGTATAATCAAGTTCCAAAAACCCCTTCACAGTTTTCCGTAGTTTGTCCGATTGATTCTTTTCCGTTCCGTACTTATTATTAGGTGTCCTGCAAGGTCCTCTCGGGGGGTAAGCTCTATGGGAAAATACTGGAAAGCTCTGCTGATCCTGTTGATACTGCTCTCGCTGGCAGTCGGTACAGCCCTTTTACTCGCTTCCAGAAGCGATATCGGGGCAGGGACCGTTGCTTCAGAACTGGAGAAGGCCGCCGTACAGCATCTCCAGGCCGACCTTTCTCTCTCCTCGATTTCGGGAAACCCCTTCAGGGGTTTCAGGATCAGGGACCTCTCTATCAGGCGTGACGAGCGGCTCCTCTTCTCAGCCCCTGAGGTGGCCATATCCTTCAAGCCTCTCTCTCTGCTGACAGGCTCTCCGAGGATCAGATCCATCTCCTTCGGCGGGGCGTTGCTCGAATGGCCGCAAGTGTTCCCCCTCCTGTTCAAGGAGGGTACTCCAGGAACAGTATCCCTGCCCTTCGACATGTTCCGTGTCCACAGAAGCATCGTCAGGACCCCTGCGGGGGACATTAAGGTAGAAGAGGGAAGAGTTATCCTCCGGGAAGGTGTAATTGATGCATCGGGGTCACTTGTTTTCAGGGAGACCACATTCTCTCTGAAGGCGGAGCTTGAGATGGCCGGAGAACGGCTCGATCTCAGGGATATGTCGATCAGGACCACCGGTGGTGCTCTGACCGTTTCAGGGAGGATCCTCCCGGTGGCAGACCTGACGGGCGTCGTATCTGATCTGGATATCAAGATCCTGGAGAGGTTCTGGCCGGATCTGGCGAAACAGGGCTACTCCGGAAACCTTACAACCTCTTTTTCAGCCAGGGGCGCCTGGCCCGAGGTCGCAGTCAAAGGGGACCTCGACATCCCCCAGGGCGAGGTCTACGGCATAGAGATGGAAGGCATCTCCTCCCCCTGGTCCTTCTCAGGAAGAGCCCTGGAGATAGGGGAGATCAGGGGAAAAGCCAACAGGACGGCAGTATCAGGGAAACTTCAGTTCGTATTCAGTGCAATGCCACCGGTCACCACCATTGATATCACCGCCCGGGAGGCCGAAGCGAAGTCCTGGAGGAGATCCTTCTCATGGCTCTCCCTTGCCGATGGGACCATCGACTCCATGGAGATCAGGCTTCAGGGACCCTCCAACGCTCTCTCTGGGACCATAAATATAAGCACACCCGATTTTACCCTGGCGGGGCAACCCCTTTCGGAGATCGACGGCACTCTCCAGCTCGAGAAAAGTTCAACAATTGGCCTGGACCTTAAGGCTCACTGGCTGGGTTCTCCAGTGACCGGAAAAGGGGACATCACAATCGGGCAAAGGCCTGTCTTTGACCTCACCCTTTCGGGTAACGACCTGGACCTGTCAAGGGCATCGTCGGTCATTCCCGTCGAGAACCTTGCCCTTTCGGGGAAAGCCGCCGGCTCGGTCCGGATCTTCGGTGCGGGTCAGGAGATACGCTCCGGGGGGACCATCAATTCCGCCAGGATCAACGCTGCGGGCGAGACCATCGAAAGGCCCGAGATCAGTTTCGCTTACTCGGAAGGGAACATCACTATCAACTCCATGAGCGCCCTGTGGAGGGGGTCCAGGGTTGCCGGGTCCGGAAGGATCACCGGCCTGGTAAAGGAAAAGGGAACCTTCGACCTCGCGGGGACCCTGCAGGAGGGACCCGTATCTTCCGTGGCCGGTTTCGTCCCGGCCTTGAAAGAACTGGGGCTTGAGGGCAGGGTCTCGGCAGAGTGGAACCTTAAAGGACCTGTAAAAACTCCCACGCTGGCCCTTGAGATCCGCTCGCCCCGCGTCGACGTTCCCGAAAAGGCCAGCCTGACCGATATGAAGATACTTACAAAAGTGGCCCTGCCTCTGGCCAGCGAGACTCCCGACATGCGACTCGACATGGCTGCCGAGAGGCTCCAGTTCAACGGCGGGACCCTCTCGAACCTGAGGACGGCTTTCACCGTGGCCTCCGGAACGGTGAACATCGAGAACGCCCAGGGAGAGATCCTGGGAGCCCGTATCTCCGTCACCGGAACGGCAAGGCTCCCCTCGTCCAACAGACCGGGCAGAACCGACCTCAAGGGGACCGCTTCAGGCGTGGACCCCTCCGTTCTGGGCAACAGGATTCCCTTTAACGTCAAGGGGCCCGTAGAGGCCAGTTTCACCATCAAGGGCGACCTCCCCGGCCCGGAGCTGGCAATTTCCGGGCAGTCACCATCCATCGTACTCGCTGGCCTGAACCTGTCGGACATTTCTTTCCGCGTCAGGGGCAATGGCTCGGAGATGACCCTGGAGGAGCTGAAAGGATCCGCTGGCGAGGGAGTCCTCACTGCAAAAGGGACGGCCCTGTTTGGTCCGGGTGGTCTGGATATGGACTTTTCCATGGAAGGATCAGGTCTTGACCTGGCCCGGATTACCAAAGAGGTCAAAAGTAACGGCCCCCCGGATCTGTCGGGCACTCTGGACGTCTCCCTTTCGGGCTCCATGAAAGACGGAAGATGGAACGGCAGGGGGGAGATCTTCTCAGAAAGGATGACCGCCTTCGGCATTGACTTCGACGATGCGTCCCTCCCGGTGGTCCTGGAGGAGGAGAGCATCAGAACCGAGAACGCCGTCGGGAAGTTCTACGGAGGGACTATCAATGCCGAAGGCTCCATCGAGACTGCAACAGGCAGGTGGAACATCAGGGCAGCCGTCAGGGGCGCCGACATTGACCAGACGGTAAGGGCCGTCACCGACCTGGATGGCAGCATCTCCGGAAAGGGCGACCTGGATCTGTCCCTGTCTGGAGCCTTCGGGAGGCACGTCCTCGTGACGGGAAGGGGCAACCTCTCGGCCACAGAAGGGGAGATATCGGGCTTCAACGCCCTCAAGTCGATCTCCTCCGCCTACGGGATGTCCTCTATTCGCTACAGGATGATCGACGCCAACTTCAAAATCGACGGGAACGTCGTGACCCTTCTGCCCGGCAGTCGTGCCACAGCCTACGTGGACGACCCTCTTTACCGGTACCTTAACGTGGACGGACCTGCAGGACCGGGGGGCAACCTGAACCTCTACTGCTCGGGGCTTGTCAACGTTCAGGCCCTTAACACCCTTCTCGGCGCCATACAGGGTCTCGCCACGGCCGGTTCGGCCTCCCCCGAGGCCCTTCTTGAGGGCCTCATAGGCGGAGTGGTGGGTGGGCTCGGAAGACAGGACTTTCGTGACACGAACTTCCGTATCGGTGGGACCTGGTCCAATCCATCATTCCACAGCTTCAGGATCGCCCCCGCTCAGGGAGCGGTACAACCCCTGCCGGAATCAGACGGAGTAGGCCAAACCCAGCAGAACGGGACCCAGCACAAGGTGACCATAAGCATCCCCACCGGCGAAGGCTCCGGAACCCCCCCAGATACCGGGGAAGATATCAAGAGACAGGTCATAGAACAGCTTCTGAGGAACATCCTCCCGGGGAACGAGTGACGACAGCGCACTGGCCAGCAATGAAAAACAGGGGCCGCCCATCCAGGCGGCCCCTGTTTCACGTGAAACATACAGGGTTTCAGTCGGAGTATTCCCGGAGGATCTCCAACAGGCGAGGCTGATCGATATTCCCGCCGGATATAACAATACCTACCCGCTTTCCCTTCACCGGGACCTTGCCGGCCATTACGGCTGCCACGCCGACAGCCCCAGCCCCCTCGACCACCTGGTGGTGACGGGAGTGGAGGAAGGCTATGGCCTTTGCGATATCGGACTCCAGGACGTCCACAAAGTTGGTAACTCTCTTCCGGGAAAGGTCAAGAAGGCTTTGGGGTATCCACCCGGTCAGTCCGTCAGCGAGGGAATCCTCGTAGGATACATCAAGCACCTTGCCCCCGGGCCAGGAGACCACGTAGGGGTTCGATGCCACAGACTGGACCCCCCAGATCTCCGTCTCGGGGCTTAAGGCCTTTACCGCTATGGCTACGCCGTTTATCAGCCCCCCGCCCCCTGCAGGGACTATGACCGTGTCGAGATAGGGTTCGTCCATGATCATCTCAAGGCCAAGTGTCCCGGCACCGCTGATTATAAAGTGATCCTCGTAGGAAGAGACGTAGGTCATCCCTTCTTCCTTCTGAAGCCTGTGGGCCTCATCCTCAGCATCATCGTAAAGATGACCGATCACCCTCAGTTCGACAAAATCTCCGCCAAGCCTCATTATCGCGTCGCGTTTTGTCTGGGGGCAGACGCCGGGAACACATATCACCGCCCTGGCGGAAAGGGATCTTGCCGCCATGGCGACACCCTGGGCATGATTGCCGCTGGATGCCGTCACAACCCCCTTCGCCCTCTCTTCCTCTGAAAGGCTGTACATCTTGTTAAGCGCCCCACGAACCTTGAAGGAACTGCATATCTGCTGATTTTCCCACTTGAGGAAAACTTCTGCGCCGGAAAGGCTGCTAAGGCTATCCGACCTTTCCGTGGGGGTATGACGCACCTTGCCCCTCAGGAAACGGGCGGCAAGAAGGACGTCGGAGATCTGGGGATCAAGCTGCATTGACAACACCTCCGGAAATTTTCTCCTCTTGATGATACACGAGCCCGACTTTTTTTTGAAACCCTGACGGTTCAAAGGGGCGCATTTTCAGCTGCAAGGGTGCAAAGGGCCTCAATGGCTACCTCTATCTCCTGTTCGGTGTTGAAGAACCCTATACTTATGCGAAGTGCCCCGGATGGGAAAGTACCAAGCGTCCTGTGTCCAAGAGGGGAGCAGTGAAGGCCCGGCCTGGTCTCGATCCCCCATCTTTCAGAGAGTTCAAAGGCGGCCGTCCCGTTGTCCATACTGCTGAGATTCACCGCAAAAACGGCAAGCCTGCTCCTCTCGTTCTCCGAACCGAAGATCCTGATCCCCGGCGCTTTCCGGATCCCTTCAAGGAACCTCATGCCGAGCTCTTTCTCCCTTTCAAAAATTGCCGAAACACCTGTTTCAGCAATCCATCCCAGGGAGGCGGAAAGCCCTGCGATACCAGGAAGATTGGGAGTCCCGGCCTCGAACCGGTCGGGGAGTTTTTCGGGCTGATGCTCGTCGTCGGAGAAACTCCCCGTCCCACCTTCGACAAAGGGCAGGACCCTTCCGGCAAATCCGGGCTCCCAGACGATACCGCCGATACCCTGGGGTCCCATCAGACCCTTGTGCCCGGTAAAGCAGCAGGCTGCAAGCCCGAGTCCCTCCACATCTATTTCTGTCACTCCTGCCGTCTGGGCCGAATCCAGAACGCAAGGGACGCCAGCCCCGGCGCATATCGCCGCCAGGTCCTCCAGGGGCTGTATGGAGCCGCATACGTTGCTCGCATGGGAGAGCACAAACAGGTCGACCCTTTCTCTTTTCAGGAACGAATGGAGCACTTCAGGGCTCAAAAAGCCCCTGTTGTCGCACTCAAGGATCGAGACCTTCGCACCCTGGCCCTCAAGGCGCCGCAGAGGTCGTATCACCGAGTTATGCTCCATGCTGGTTGTCAAGGCGTGCATCCCTGGTCGAAGGTACCCTTTAAGGACAACGTTCAGCGATTCGGTGACGTTCCCTGTAAAGGTTACATATCGGGGGTCGTTTTTTCGGTAACCCCTGAAAAAACAGGCGACCTGCTGTCGAGTCGAAGTGACCATGTCAAGGGTCTCAATATCCCGCCCCGACGAAGAACCCCTTGCCAGGTTCGCCCCACTCCCGAGGATGAAGGCGCTGACAGCCTCAGCTACACATGGCGGCTTGGGCCATGTGGTAGCGCCGTTGTTCAGGTAGATGGACAAATGCTCACCCTCCTTCTTTCGGCAGGTCCCCCACGGAAAATGCAACATCGGCAGAACCACCGATACAGAGGATACCTGACAAGAGTATTATTGTACATATTGCCCCCGGTTCCACCTGAATGGGGGGAAAGAAGGTGTGCAGCAGGATGAGATCCTCATGGCTCCGCGCCTCGGTACAGTTCGGTTTTCTGGGTTTCATGACCTGGCTCGGCTACAGGCACCAGGTGCTGGGAGGAGGCCCGTCGGGAGTACCCACCGTTGATGCCCTCTGCCCTTTCGGCGGTCTGGAGGGCCTATACAGCATTCTCGCTTCGGGAACATGGCTCAGGAGGCTTGCGCCAAGCGCCATGGTGCTCCTCGTGGTCCTGGTCGTCATGACCCTGTTGTTCGGAAGGATCTTCTGCGGATGGATCTGCCCCCTGGGAACCCTGGGGGAGTGGAACTCCCGGCTGGGATCCCGCCTGGGTATAAAGAAGCGGGAGCTGCCCCCGAAGGTCGACGGAGTCCTCCGCTGGCTCAAGTACCTCGTTCTGTTAGTAATTATTTTCGCAACGTGGAAAGCCGGGACACTTGTCTGGAGGGGCTTCGACCCCTGGGTAGCCTGGATGCACCTGTCAGCCGGCTGGGAGGAGTTCGTGGAATCACCCTGGTCCTACTTTTCGCTCTTCGTCCTGGTCATTGGGCTGTCGCTTTTCATCGAGCGTTTCTGGTGCCGCTACCTCTGCCCTCTGGGGGCCTTTCTGGCCCCTCTCCAGAAGATCAGCATCTTCAAGATCAGAAGGAGCAAAGATGATTGCATCCACTGTCATCGCTGCGGCCCTGCCTGCCCCGTAAGGCTCGATCCCGAGAAGAAGGATGTCGAGAGGAGCGCAGAGTGCATTGCCTGCGGACGTTGCGTGGAGTCCTGCCCCAGAGAGAAGGCCCTTTTCTTCGGCACATCCTCCCGCAAGATATCCGTTCTGGTCCTGGGGATCCTTTCGATCTCTCTCTTTTTCGGAGGGTACGGACTGGCCAGGGGGATGGGGTGGTGGCAGACCTATGCCGCCTCTTCAGGTGCTTCGGGAGGCCTGGCCGCACCTAACCTCTACGGATGGATGACCCTTGAGGACGTCTCGGAGACCCTGAAGGTCCCCGTACAGGAGATCATCGGCGCCGTAGACCTGCCAGAAGACTTCCCCACGGACGTTCCACTGAAGAATATCGAGGGCATCGACGACGAGGCGCTTCTTGAGAGGATCCTCGAGAGGACACAGATTCCGTCTCCGACGGCACCGTCGAATCCGGACGAGATCAAGGCCAGCATGACGATCCGCGAGATATCCGCCGTCTGGGGGCTTGACCCCGTCGAGATCCTTGAGACCGCTGGCTGGCCAGCCGACGTCTCCCTGGATTCGACCCTCAAGACACTTTCCGGGGAACTGGACAAAAGTGTTACCGAGATACGGGAGGCGGTGAAAAAGTTATCAAAATAAGAGGGTAGAAGCATTGTCTTTTACTGATCTTTTATCTCCTTCACCTTTCTGACGATCTCCCTCCCGGCCATGGGTCGGGCGATCCTTTTTGCGGCCCGCAGAACGCGGGCCTTCTCTTCTTTCGTCGACAGCAGGCTATGGGCCTTCTCTGCGGCAAGCCTGTAATCGAAGAGGGCCCTTGCTGCCCCACGGTCAAGCAGATAGTCGCTGTTGCGCTGTTCCTGCCCCGGTATCGGGTCGGTGACAACAATGGGTGTACCTGAACAGAGAGCCTCCGAGGTGGAAAGCCCTCCGGGCTTCATGAAGATGATGTCCGCCGATGCGTAGCGGCAGGGCATATTGTCCACGAAGCCGTGGACCCTCACTCCCGGTCGGTCGGCAAACCTTTCCAGCAGGACACCCCGGACCTTTTCGTTGATACCGCAGATTACTTCTGTCGCGAAACCTCCTTCGTGGAGGGAAAGCACCACTTCTTCTATGGGACCGACCCCTATACCTCCACCCATCACGAGGGCGATCCTTTCGTCCATATCAAGGCCCAGACGTTCACGGGCCTCTTCCCTGCCCGGTGGAGACGCGTAGGCAGGATCGACGGGGATGCCCGTCAGGAAGACCCTTTCCAGCGACAGACCGTCGGCAAGATACTGGTTGAGGGTTTCCTCGCTGGATACGAACCAGGCGGAGAAGGCCGGATTGCGATGGAAGACGTGGCTCAGGAAATCGGTGTTAACGTAGCATACGGGGATGTCGGGGGCGAAGGACTCTGCTATGGCGGCGGCCCCGAAGAAGTGAGTGAAGACGATCGCGTCGGGAGAAAAGGAGAGAAGTGTCTTTTTCAGCTTCAGGATATTCAGTTTTTCAGTGAGCTCCCCCAGGGTCGCAATTACTCCGTTCCTCGTTTCGGGATCGTCGGTAGTCTCGTAGAAGTAGCCCCAGAGATGGGGCATATGCCTCACCATCTCCAGATAGGACCTTGTATAGACTCCTCTCACTATTGGAAGCGAAAAGGAGAGGGTGTCCAGACACAGTACCTGCGGATCAGGGATCTCCTGTTGGAACCATTTCTCCAGGGCCATGGCCGCGGTCCTGTGACCGGTTCCGACCGACGCGTAGAGAATGGCCACCCGAAAGGACAACCCGCTCACCTCCCGACCCGGTTACTCTTTTCCCTCCAATGCCTGTTTAAGCAGATCTCCCAGCGACAGACCCGAGGGGGCGTCGGACTCGATGGCCGACCTGACGGCCGAGACCAGCGAATCCCGTATCTCTTCAGGCCTGTAATGATGGGGAAAGTAGAGGGCCGCCGAGTCGTCGTGCCCTCCCCCCCGAACCTTCTTTCCATCCCTGAGAAGCCCAGTCACTCTCCCGGCAAAGCCCTCCCTGCTCCTCATAGAGACGTTCCAGTCTCCTGCAGGACGTCTGCTGAGGACTGCCGCAAGCCTGGGGGGAGACTCCATCCGGTCGAGGACGAGACCGCAGAAATCTGACACATCACCGAACTCGAGAGCACCGGGGCCGACAAAGAGCAGGTCCTCCCCGGATCGTAACGCCTTTTCCAGGGCAAGTCTGAACCTCTTCTCCTGCTCCTCCACGAAGGCGGAAGAGAAGGACCTCTCCTCCGGGCTAAGCTCCGGTGAGGGGTCCTCGATCAGCCGGGCCAGAACGGCCCAGGGACCGCACAGAGTTACCAGGGCCTGCCAGAGCCTGCTCTCCGGGATCCTGTTGAGCCATAGATCGCGATCGTTGGCGACCTCCACTATCCCCTCCAGTGGGACCAACCGGGGTCGATCCTCCCTTGCGGCGTTATCCATCAGCCATCGGTAGTAGACCATGGCGGCACAGCTCTCCCGGTCTACAAAAACCCAGGGTCTGCTCCCGTAACGTTCGAAGGTGCTCTGATGGTGGTCGAAGAAGAAGGGGGGATCGCCGTGGGAAAAAGAGCGGTCTATCTCATCCACCGCCTGGACCCTCTGGCAAAAGAGATCGAGCACGACCAGAGGCTCGCCCCTCGAGAGGGAATCCAGGACCAGGAGGTCCACCTCCCCGTAACCGGTCAGGCTCACCCTCAGAGGACTGCTCAAGGGGCGGCCGTAAGTCCAGGCCACGGCTGCGGCGGTTACACCGTCAAGATCGGTGTGACTGATAATGTGAAGACCGGCACGGCTCATTACAGGACCTCCCTTCTGCCCATTGAAAGGACTTTTTTCGGGCTGGCATGGATAGACTATCGACATTATAGGCCAGAAATCCACGTCCGATGTGAACAGGAATGCGAATAACTTTTTTCCCTAAGGAACGGGGTTTGTTACGGTTGGTCAAATTGGACCCTATTTCCATTCATATCGAAAATCTCCCTTGTCCTTGGGGGTTTTCGGACCTTTCTCTCCAAAATTAACAGAATGTGGAAATGTGGATAAAATTTGTGGATTCAAATATGGTAACATTGGTCTCACCCCCATCTAAAATGGTCGCGAGGTGAACCTCTTGGAAGATAACACCGCGCAGGTTTGGAGAAAGATCCTTGAGATAGCCGAGGATAACCTGCCTAAGGGCGCCGCAGATATCTGGCTCAAGACCTGTCTTCCCGTCTCCCTTGTGGACCAGGTCCTTACTCTGGACGTCCCCAACGTATTCGTGCGGGAACAGATCCAGTCACGATTCATCGAAAAACTCACCGCCCTGACCTCCCAGAAGGGGCTGGCGGACAGGATCGTGCTGGAGGTGGGAGGAGCAAAGAAGGAGGAGATCAAGAGGGCCGAGCGCATCTCCAGGGAATCGGAGAGACCGAAGAACGGCCTCAACCCGGACTACCAGTTCGACTCCTTCGTGGTGGGAAAGTCAAACAGGCTGGCCCACGCCGCCAGCCTTGCAGTTGCCGAGTCCCCTGGCGTGGCCTACAACCCCCTCTTCTTCTGGGGGGGTGTCGGACTGGGCAAGACCCACCTCCTTCACGCCATAGGGAACTTCGTCACCAGACACAATGAGGGAACGAAGATCGCCTACATTAGCTCCGAAAAGTTCATAAACGAATTCATCATGTCCATACAGAACAACAAGACCCACGAGTTCAAAC
The DNA here is from genome assembly GCA_012729145.1 of Synergistaceae bacterium. Taxonomy (GTDB): domain Bacteria; phylum Synergistota; class Synergistia; order Synergistales; family Thermovirgaceae; genus 58-81. Next base: position 17,688 of record JAAYDT010000013.1, read on the forward strand.
TGAAATACCGGAGCGTCGATGTGCTCCTGATCGACGACATCCACTTCCTTGCCAACAAGGAGAGCACCCAGGAGGAATTCTTCCACACCTTCAACAGCCTCCACGATGCCAAGAAGCAGATAGTACTCACCTCAGACAAACCCCCCAAGGACATCCACAACATAGAGGAGCGACTGGTCAGCCGTTTTGAGTGGGGTCTCGTCACCGACATCCAGCCCCCCGACCTTGAAACGCGTATCGCTATCCTCAAGAAGAAGGCTGCACTCAAAAATTACTTCGTTCCTGACGACGTGATAGATTTCCTGGCCCAGAACATACCGAGCAATATAAGGGAACTTGAAGGCTCCCTGAACAGCGTAATGTTCTTTGCCGACCTGAACAACGAGTCCGTTACTGTCGATAACGCCTCACGATGGCTCAAGGACCTGATCAGGAGATCATCGAGGGGGCAGATAACCATAGAGCTGATCCAGCAGGTCACCGCAGAATCCTTCGGCATCCCGGTCTCCTCACTCTCCGGCAACAAGAGGACATCGGAGATAGCCCTTGCAAGACAGGTGGCTATGTACCTCAGCCGTGACATGACGGGGACCACCCTTCAGCAGATAGGCTACGCCTTTAACAGGAAGGATCACACAACTGTGATCCATGCCTGCAAGAAAATAGAGGAGTCGCTGAGAAAAGATTCAAGGATAAAGAGCATTGTGGAAAACCTCAGGGAAAAGTTGTGATCCTGATGTGTTCCTGGTGATTTCTTTCCACAGATCTTCCCTTCCTGTCGTATCAGGGGTGGCTCTTGTGGAGGTGCCTCCACAGATCCAGGGTAAAGAATGCACAGGGAAAAGACAGGAGCCAATGGAGTTTTTCAGGTTCTCCACATGAATCACACCCTTACTACTAGACCTACTTCTTTATTTCCTATATAAGAGATATTAAGAAGGGAGTGATACCATCTTGAAGCTCCTTGTGGACAAGGCAAAATTCCTGAAGATCTGGAGTATGGCAGAGAGAAGCGCAGGACACAGGAGCACCATATCGGTCCTCTCCGGTGTCAAGTGCGAGGCTTCGGCAGAGGGGGTATCCCTCAAGGCTACGGACCTGAAGACCTCCATAAACTGTCTTGCCGACGGAGTTGAGGTCCTTTCCGAGGGAAGCGCCATATTCCCGGTGAAGAACATTGGAGAGTTCTTCAAGAAGGCTCCTGGTGACACTTTCACCATCGAGGTGGATAAAGGCAAGGCGACGGTCATCTCCGGCAGCAGTGTCTACTCCTTTTCCACCTATCCGGTCTCCGAGTTCCCCAAGTTGCCCTCATCTGACAAGGCCGAGCCCTTTTTCAAAGCAGTCTGCATGGACCTGAGGCGTCTCCTTGAGGAAGGGACCTTCTCCGGATCCCCCAGTGAGGAGTTCCCCCAGTATCTGAGCGCCGGCCTGGTCCAGACCGACGAAGAGAGGGTTAAGGTAGTATCCACCGATGGAAGGAGACTCTCCCTTTCGCAGGGTACGGTAACGGTGGATGGTGAACCCGACCAGGTACTTCTCCCCCTTGCCGGGCTCAGGGAGCTTCAGAGATCTCTCTCCACAGTAGAGGGAGATGAAGAGATCAGGGTTCTGAAGGATGATTCCCAGGTCTACTTCAGGACGGGAACCATGGAGTTCTCCGTAAGAAGGGTAGAATCCAGGTTCCCTCCCTACGAGAAGGTCCTTTCTTCTGACAGGACATCCTGGCTCACCATTGACCGTGAGCTTTTCATAGAGGCCCTTGAAAGGGTCGAGGTAGTGGTAAGGGATTTTAGCCGGATGGTGGTCTTCATGCTGTCCCCTGGTGGCACCCTGAAGATGCAGGCCAAGGCCCCTGAGGTGGGAGAGGCCTTTGAGGAGATCCCCGGCGACTGCGACGGAGAACCCCTCAAGATAGCCTTCAACGTAAGATACCTGCTGGAAGGCCTGAAAGCCCTCCACGGAACGGTGGCCCATCTCTCCTTCAACGGGCCCAATGGCCAGATGACCCTTTCCCGGCCCAGGGAGGACAGCTTCATGTACGTTCTGATGCCCATAACCCTTCCAGAGGAGGAGAATTCAGAAGAGACGGCATGAAAATATCCTCTACCCAATGGGAAGGATTCAGGAACCTGAAGCCCCGGCGCCTGGAATGGGCGGAGGGGCTTCATCTGCTTCTGGGGCCCAACGGCTCCGGAAAGACCAATATTCTGGAAGCTTTTCACGTGCTGACCGGCTGGGGCTCTCTCAGGGGCGAGAGGACCGCGGACCTCCGGAGCTGGACCGAGCCCGGTAGAGGGACCTTTCTCTCGGCAGCTTTCGACGGGGAGGATTCCCTGGAGGTGAAGGTGGGCATCGGGGCCCGGATCGTCGCGAAAAAAGGTGGGTCCTCCCTGCGATCTTCCCAGCTGAGACCCCTGGTGCCATCGCTGATCTTTCTCCCCAACGACCTCTCTTTGGTGGAGGGGTCACCGGCCACGAGGAGGCGGCTTATCGATCGTCTCTGTGCCCTCCTGTTCCCCGTCTATGCCCTGAGGCTTCACGAATATGGCAGGGCTCTCAGGCAGAGGAACGCCTCCATACGCATGGGCAGGAACCTGGCAGCCACGGCCAGGGTGATGGCTCCCCTGGCGGCATGGATCTGGGCTTGCAGGCTCACCGCCGTGGACCTCATCAGGAACGGCCTGGAGGAGGGGGAGGGTTTGCTCCCCCCTGGTGTGACCCTGGAACTAAAAAGGGGTGGCAGAGGGCTTGAGGACCTCCACCTGGATTTCTGGGAGTCCCTCGAGGCCAGTCAGAAACAGGAGAGGGCTACTGGCGTATGCCCTGTCGGACCCCACAGGGACGACCTTGTGATCCGTTTCCAGGAGAGGGACGTGGCAAGGTGCTTCAGCCGAGGCTACAGGAGAAGGGTAGCCATAGCCCTCCTGCTGTCGTCGGGGTGGGCCGTGGAGAGGAAGATGAGGAGGAAGCCGGTCCTTTTCCTCGATGAGGTCATGGCTGAACTGGACCACGAAGGAAGGGAGAGGCTTATTGCCGTCCTGCTCCGTACGGGGTGGCAGGTCTTCGCCACCACGGCGGAGGCCTGTACCCCCGATTGGCCGGGGAGGGTCTGGTCCGTCAATGGAGGCCGTGTCGATGAAGGGTAGAACTGTTCAGGGGGGGCATCTGTCGGACGACCGGTCGTTCGACGTCATCGTAGTCGGTGGGGGGCACGCCGGGTGCGAGGCTGCCCTGGCCTCGGCCAGAATGGGGGCAAGAACGCTCCTTGTCAACCTGCTTTTGGACAATGCTGCCATGATGCCCTGCAACCCCTCCATAGGGGGACCAGCCAAGGGGCACCTGACCAGGGAGATCGACGCCCTGGGGGGGGAGCAGGCAGCCGCTGCCGACAACTCGACCATACATATCCGGATGCTGAACACCTCCAAGGGGGCGGCCGTCAGGACCCTGAGAGCCCAGTGCGACCTGAGGGACTACCACCTCTGGTACCGGAGAGCCTGTGACGGGCAACCGAAACTTGAGGTGATGCAGGACCAGGTCACGGACCTCTGGGTGGAGAGAGGAAGGGCAAGAGGAGTCAGGACAAGAATAGGATCGGTCTACGAGGCCCGGGCGGTGATCCTGGCCACGGGGACCTTCCTGGGAGGGAAGGTCCACATAGGATTGACCTCTTTTTCATCGGGCCCGCTGGGACAGATGCCCGCCGAGGGGCTGGGGGCGAGCCTGCGCGAGGCCGGACTTAAGGTCGGAAGGCTCAAGACCGGTACCACCCCAAGGATCCACACCGCCAGCGTGGACTGGGACGCTCTCGAGAGGCAGGACAGCGCCGCCGAACCCTACTGCTTCAGCCACTGGGGGACCCCAAGGGTCTATACCGGCTACGCCTGCCACGCCACCAGGACCAATGAAGAGACCCACCGCGCCATAAGGGATTCGCTGGACCGGTCCCCCCTGTTCACCGGGGCTATCGAGGGGAAGGGGCCCAGGTACTGCCCCTCCATCGAGGACAGGGTTGTAAGGTTCCCCGACAAGGAGAGCCACCTCGTCTTTCTCGAGCCCGTCGGAAGGGACAGCGTGGAGGTCTATATGCAGAACTTCACCACCAGCCTCCCCCTGGATGCCCAGATCAGGATGGTTCGGTCCCTCCCCGGGTGCGGGAGAGCAAGGATAATGAGGCCCGGTTACGCCATCGAATATGACTTTATCCCGCCCACCCAGCTTGAGCCATGGCTGGAGGCAAAGGCCATCGGAGGGCTCTTCTGCGCAGGTCAGATCAACGGAACCTCAGGCTACGAAGAGGCCGCCGCCCAGGGTATCCTGGCGGGCATCAACGCGGTTCTGTCAACAAGGAGGGAGGAGCCCCTGGTGATCGAGAGGTCCCGGGGCTACATGGGGGTGCTGGTCGACGATCTGGTCACCAGGGGGACAGAGGAACCCTACCGGATGCTGACCAGCCGCTGTGAGTACAGGCTCCTTCTAAGACACGACAACGCCGACAGGCGTCTGGCGCCTTTGGCCAGGAAGCTCGGACTCCTGGACGACGAACGGTGGAGGGTCCTCCAAAAGAGGTGGGACTCCCTCGACAGGGAGCTCCAGAGGCTAAAAAATACCAGGATCCGGGACCGGCAGCTGTTGGAAAAGGTCCTTGAGGGTCCTGAAACTGGTTGTGCCGAACCGGGGGTCACCGCCGCGGACCTTCTGAAAAGACCGGGCGTCACCTGGGAGATGGTGGCAGAGGCTGCACCTCCGGTCGAGCGGCCTGACCCGGAGATAATCGAACGGACCGGGATAGAGATCAAGTACGAAGGGTACGTGGCCCGACAGCTCTCCCAGGTGGAGAGGATGAAGAGGATGGACCTCGTTCGCATACCCGGGGAGCTGGACTACTCCTCGGTGACGGGCCTCCTCAACGAGAGCAGGCAGAAGCTCCAGGCGATCCGTCCCAGGACGCTGGGGCAGGCCGGGAGGATTTCGGGGGTGACCCCAGCGGATATAATGTTGCTGGAGGTATTCATTGAACGCCTCCGAAGGGGGGTGGACCATGGCCGTAAGGAGAAGGAAGAGGAGTAACCAGGGGGTTTCAAGGGTCGGGTCGCTCCTGATGTCATCGCTCTCAAGGGAACAGTCGATGATGCTTCTTTTTGCCGATCTCTGCTCGCGCTGGGGCGAGGTGGTGGGTCCAAAACTGGCCGGAAGGAGCTCTCCGGGGTCCATACAGGACGGGACCCTGACCGTTGTCGTATCGGAACCGATCCTCTCCCAGGAGATAACCATGAGAGGGGGCGACATAGCCTCCAGGATCAGCAGGGGCTGGGGCCTTGATGTGTCAGGTGTAAGCGTGAAGGTGGGAAGGACGAGAAGAAGGTCCCCGGAGAAAAGATCTCCCAAAAGGGAAGCTCTGAAGATAGGCCCCGAGGAAGTGAAGTCCTGCCTGGAGAAGGTCCGCCCCGTGATCCCCAGGGATGACGTCGCCTCCGATCTTGCGAGACTGATGGCGTTATACAAAAAGAGGTTCGGCTCAACCGGCGGGGGACAGATCCGGAAAACCGGAAAGGAAAGGTGATCTCCATGGCAGAGAATGGAAAGAGGTCGACCAATGCGGGGCTGGTAGTTCTCGGAATTGCCCTTGCGGCTGGAATGGTCCTCTCTGCGTGGCTCGTTTCTGGGACCGTCAAGAGCGTCAAACTGGCCAACCAGACCATAATGGTGAAGGGTTTCGCCCAGAAGGACGTAAGATCGGACATAGCGGTATGGACGGGGCGTTTCACTGCCAGAGACACCGAGCTGGTCAGGGCCTACTCCAGGCTTGAATCGGACCTTGAAAAGGTCAGGGATTTCATGTCCCGGAGCGGGATCCCGAAGGAAGAGGTCGATGTATCGGCGGTCACCACAATGATCCAGTACCGCAGGACCCCCCAGGGTTATGACACCAACGAGATAGAACAGTACGTGCTGGAGCAGACCGTCACGGTCAGATCGAAGGAGGTCGACCTGGTGGCTTCCCTCTCCAGGGAGTCCACCACCCTGATCAGGGAGGGGGTGGAGTTCTTCTCCTTCTCACCGGAGTACTACTACTCTGGCATCGAGGATATGAAGATCCATCTCCTGGGCGAGGCCACCCTGAACGCCCGGCAGAGAGCCGAACAGCTGGCCGTCAACAGCGGGGGGAAGGTCGGTCCCCTGAGGGCGGCGAGCCAGGGGGTCTTCCAGATCACGCCTCTTTACTCGACAGATGTCGAGGACTGGGGCAGGTACGACACGACCACCATCGAGAAGGCCGTGAAAGCGGTGGTAACGATACAGTATTCGATTGATTCGTGACGCGTGACGCGGAAATGCCAGGGCAAAAGCAAAAGTTTTGCACCGCAGAGGACGCAGAGGGAAAAGAGAGAGAAGACCTGAACCTCTTTATGGTTTAAAAAGGGCAGGTGCGGGATTTATGATCTGTTCTTGCCTTCTCCGTTCACCCCCGCAGAGATCGCGGGACTTCGCGTTCACTGTTTACGCAGTTGACCTGTCATCCTGAATCCGCCAGCCGACGGATGAGGGATCTGGTTTTGAATTTTCGAGTCACGAGTTACGAGTCACGAGTTACAACGTGCCCCGAGCGCAGCGACAGGGCGCGTCCCTCGTTAATACGCCTCGGGACCAGGTCCTTCAGCTTGTCTGGAGGGTACGCGCTTGACTTTGGTCTTTCGTCTCACGTCTGACTTCTAACTTCTCACGATCTTCGATCAACGATACAGGGGGTAATTGCAATGGGAAACTTCAGGATCGCCACGTTCAACGTGAATTCCGTCAGGAGCCGGTTGCCCGTCCTTGAAAGATGGCTGAAGAACAACAGGGTCGACTGTCTCTGCCTCCAGGAGACAAAGGTGGAGGATGGCTCATTTCCGACCCCGTTCTTCGAGGACCTGGGTTACCACGTTGTGTTCAGCGGCGAGAAATCCTACAACGGCGTGGCCGTGGCTTCTACGGTCCCCCCCGATGAATACGGCTTCGGCCTTGATGACGGCGAGGAGCCTTCAGGGAGGACGCGGATAGCCTGGTGCCGCTTCGGGGACCTCAGGGTGGCGAACGCCTATGTCCCCCAGGGCAAATCGATCGACCACCCCGACTACCCCATGAAGCTCAGGTTCTTCAAGAGGATGGAGGCCTTTCTCCGGTCCCTGGGGGTTCCGAAGGAGCGCCTTGTCCTGGTGGGCGACCTCAACGTTGCGCCCACCGATATCGATGTGACCCACCCGGAGAACAAACGGGACCATGTCTGCTTCCATGAGGAGGTCAGAGAGGCCTTTCGGAGCCTGTGCTCGACAGGCCTGGTGGACGTCTTCAGAAAGCATCGCCCGGGGGAGGGGGAGTTCTCCTTCTGGGATTACAGGGTCAAGGGTGCCCTCGAGAGGAACATCGGATGGAGGATCGACCACATCCTCGCCACGGCTTTGCTGGCGGACGTATCCATCGACAGCTACAGCGACCGGGAGCCCAGATCATGGGAGAAGCCTTCGGACCATACGGCAGTGGTGGCAGAATTCAAAATATAGCGGTTTTCAAAAGGCAGGTGGTTTGCCGTGCCAAGGAACCGTAAAAAAAGAATCAGCCGGCACCTCAGGATGAACCCTCCTCCGATGGAAGCTCCTCCGGAGGAGGGACCGGGACCAGGGCCAGGACCCGAGATCAACCTGATCCACTTCTCGGAGCAGTCCTTCACCGAGAAGTGGCTGTCATCCCTTGAAGACCTTCCGGAGCACTCTGATGAGGGCCAGACGGCCTGGATCGACATCACCGGACTGAACGACAACGCCCTTCTGAGGGAGACGGCAGAGAGGTTCGGGATACACCCCCTGGTCCTGGAGGATATCTGCAACACCGGACAGAGGGCCAAATCCGAGGACTACGGCGACTACCAGTACACGGTGCTGAAGATGGTCTCCTGGGACGAGGATTCGATGCAGGTGGAGGTGGAGCAGGTCAGCATGGTGCTCTTCCCCAAGGTGCTGATCACCTTCCAGGAGAGGCCCGGTGACCTCTTCGAGCCTGTCCGCCAGAGGCTGAGGCAGGGCAAGGGGCGATTGAGGAAGGAGGGGTCCGATTACCTGGCCTACTCGCTTCTCGATGCCATAGTGGATGGCTACTTCCTCCTTCTCGAGAAGATCGGCGACCAGGTGGAGGTCCTAGAAGAAGAGCTCCTTTCTGCCCCCAGGACAGGGACATCGGCCCGGATGCACGAACTGAGGCGCGAGATGATATTTCTCAGGAAAGCCGCCTGGCCGTTGAGGGAAGCGGTGGCGAGCCTAGAGAGGAGCGGACCTCTGTCGGGAGGGACCACGGCGGTGTACATGCGCGACCTTTACGATCACGTCATCCAGGTCATCGACGGCATCGAGACCATCAGGGACATCCTTTCGGGGATGCTCGATATCTACCTTTCAACGGTGAGCAACAGGATGAACGAGATCATGAAGGTACTGACGGTGATAGCCACGATCTTCATCCCCCTGACGTTCATTGCCGGGGTCTACGGGATGAATTTTGCCCTGATGCCTGAACTGCAGTGGAAGTGGGGTTACCCCGCCGTCCTGGCCGTGATGGCAGGGACGGCGTTATGGATGCTGGCCTTCTTCAGGAGGAAGGGGTGGCTGTAGGGTCTGTCGGGGCAGACATCCACAGGTTGCGAACAAATTTGTGGACAAAACCGGTCAGATGCCAGGTTCGAGACCGTAGCTGATCACACGGTCCATGTTCCTGGCCACCTTTGGCCAGTAACGGCTGACCGGGCCTCCGTAGTATCTGCCAAGGGCCCGCTCGGTGCTGCCGTAAGCCTTGATGTACCTTGAGAGGAGCAGCGTCCCTGCCGAGATCCCCTTCTCGGGGTCGTGGAGGTCCTTTTCCACCCTGAGTCCCGCGTGGGCCCTGAGAAGGTGTGAATGGACTCTCCACACAACCTGCATGACACCGGCGGCGCCGTAGGGGCTCCTTGCGCCGGGGTCGAAGTGGCTCTCGGTATTGGCAACTGCCACAGCAAGGGTCAGGGGTACCTCGTACTTGCGGCTGTAGTGTACGAAGGAGATGGCTTCGCGCCAGGCCGTCATGGGGCTGATGCTGTTGTTCTGATGGAGGATATAGAGAGCTATGACCGAGGCGTTTTTCTGGTCGGCAGGCTTCATGTGCCAGAGTCTTCGAAGGTTCGACTCTGGGTTTTCCATTTGCCATTCAACAAGGTCTTCGGGCTGAAGTTCCATTTCGCTGAGGGCTGCGGCGACGGTGCCGTCAAGCTGGGAAACACGGGTCGAGACGGCACGGGCCCGGCTCCACCTGGAGACGGCGTGCACCGGGGACTCCGCCAGGCGCTCCCCGACGTAGATGTATATCACTGCCGAGACTGCTGTTACCATGACAAGCGCCAGAACAAAGTCCCTCAGGAGTCTTCGGATCAAAAGCATACCTCCCTTGGGATATTGCCACCCCATAGGACTTATTCCGGGTGGCTTTATACCAACCCGGGTATTATATA